>CAYGCV010000036.1:0-19462 GCA_964348425.1 uncultured Vicinamibacteraceae bacterium
TCACGACATCGTGTCATTAGTAATGGTGTCATCATACTAATGCGGTTCTTAATACTACGGGGAGAAGTGCATGGAGTTCATGTTCGGCTCGCGCGTGATCATGCCCTACCGCGCCGTGTTCACCGCGCTCATTCTCGTCGGCGCCGTGGCCTCGGTGCCGCTCGCCTGGGCGGTCGGCACGCTGCTGAACGGCTTCATGGCCTTTCCGAACCTGATTGGGCTGCTGCTGCTGGTGGGCACCGTCCGCAGGCTGACGCTGGACTACTTCCGCGGAGCCTCCAGCAAGGCGACGTAGGCGGCGACGCGCTGCGCGGGATCGCCGCCGCGCAGGAGGTCCGAGATGACGGCGACCGCCGACGCGCCGGCGGCCAGCACGGCGCGTGCGCGCTCGGGGGTGATGCCGCCGATGGCGACGATCGGACGCCCCTGCGCACCCGCCGCGTAACGAACCAGGCCGAGGCCGACGGGGGCGTGGCCCGTCTCCTTCGTCCGGGTGCGGTAGATCGGCCCGACCGCCACGTAGGTCGCGTCGTCGCCCCGCGACCCGTCCACCTCGCCGGGCGTGTGCGTCGACACGCCGACGATGGCCGGCCGCGGCAGCACGCGGCGGACCGCGTCCGGGCGCAGATCGGTCTGGCCGACGTGGACGCCGTCGGCACCGGCGAGCAGCGCGATGTCGGCCCGGTCGTTCACCACGACCCGCGCCCCGCAGCGCCGGGCGGACGCCACGATCTCGTCGCACCACGCCAGCGCCGCGCCGCTGCCGGCGTCCGCGACACGCAGTTGGAGCCAGCGCGCCCCGCCCTCCAGACAGGCCCGCGCCAGGGCGGGCGGCTGCCAGCCGTGCCGCTCGGCGGTCCGCTGGTCGACGATCGCGCACAGGCGAGGCAGCGTCATTCGGGCCTGAAGCGGTCCATGAACGCCGTGCTGAGCTGCCCGCGCCGGAAGTCCGGGTCGTCGAGGATCCGGCGCTGCAGCGGCACCGTCGTCTCGATGCCTTCGATGACGGTCATGTCGAGCGCCCGGCGCATGCGCGCCAGCGCCTCCGCGCGGTCGACGCCGTGCGTGACGACCTTCGCGACCAGCGAGTCGTAGTAGGGCGGGATCGTGCAGTCGACGTGGGCGGCCGTGTCGATCCGGACGCCCGGTCCGCCGGGCACGCTGAACACTTTCACCACGCCCGGGCTCGGCCGGAACGTCACGGGGGACTCGGCGTTGATGCGGCACTCGATCGCGTGCCCGCTCCACGTGATGCCCCGTTGCTCGAACGACAGCGGCGCGCCGGCCGCGATGCGGATCTGCTCCTTGACGATATCCGTGCCGGTCACCATCTCGGTGACCGGATGCTCGACCTGCAGGCGCGCGTTCGCCTCCAGGAACCAGAAGCGCCCCCTGCCGTCCATCAGGAACTCGAAGGTGCCGGCGTTGCGGTAGCCGACGGCCTGCGCGGCATCGGTGACGAGCCGGCCGAGCCTGCGGCGCTGGCGCTGCGTGAGCACGGCCGAGGGACACTCCTCGACCAGCTTCTGGTGGCGGCGCTGGATGGAGCACTCCCGCTCGCCGAGATGGACGACGCGGCCATGGTGATCGGCGAGCACCTGGAACTCGATGTGCCGCGGCGCCTCGACGTACTGTTCCAGGTAGATGCTGCCGTCGCCGAAGGCGGCCGCGGCTTCCTGCCGCGCCGTCGTCCAGGCCGGCTCCAGCTCGTCGGGCCCCCGCACGATGCGCATGCCGCGACCACCCCCGCCGGCGGTGGCCTTCAGGATGAGGGGGTACGCCAGCCGGCGCGCCGCCCGCAGCGCGTCGGCGGCGGTGGCGGGCGGCTCCTCGGTCCCGGGCAGCACCGGCAGCCCCGCCCGCTGCATGGCGCGGCGCGCCTGCGTCTTGTCGCCCATCAGGCGCAGCACGTCGGCGGGCGGGCCGATGAACGTGATCCCGCAAGCCTCGACCGCCTCGGCCAGATGGCCGCTCTCCGACAGGAACCCGTAGCCGGGGTGGATGGCGTCGGCGCCGGTGATCTCCGCGGCGCCGATGATGGCGGCAACGTTCAGATAGCTCGCGCTCGGCCGCGGCGGGCCGATGCAGACCGCCTCATCGGCGAACCGCACGTGCAGCGCGTGCGCGTCGGCCTCGGAATAGACGGCCACCGTCGCGATGCCCAGCTCCCGGCAGGCATGGATCACCCGCAGGGCAATCTCCCCGCGGTTCGCGATGAGGATCTTCTTGAAGATCAAGGCTGTGCGCGCCTTGCGGAGCCTATCGGGGCCTGATGGCGAACAGGGCTTCGCCGTACTGCACCGGCTGGCGATCCTCCGCGAACACCTCCACGACCTCGCCGTCGTGCTCGGCGTCGATCTCGTTCATCAGCTTCATCGCTTCGATGACGCACAGGACCTGGCCCTTGCGCACGGCGGAGCCGACCTCCACGAACGGCTGCGCGCCCGGCTCCGGCGCCCGGTAGAACGTGCCGACGATGGGAGACTTCACCACGCGCAGTCCCTCGTCCGCGACCTCGCCGCCTGCCTGCGCCGCCACCGGCGGGGCCGCCGGCGCGTCCGCGGGGACCGGCGCGGGTCGGGCCGCGGCTCCGGCCCGCGGCCGCTTGCGCAACCTGATGCGCAAGCCTTCCCGTTCGACCTCGAGCTCCTCGAGGTCGCGCTCGTCCATCAGGTCGAGCAGCCGTTCGATTTCGTCGAGCTCCGTCATCGCGTCCGCGCCAGCTCCCGCCTCGTCACCGGCCGCTGCTCCCGTCAGCAGACGGTCAGGACCCGGGATACGTCCGTCAGAACCTCGCAGCCCGCCGCGGTCACCAGCACGTCGTCCTCGATGCGGACGCCCCCCGTGCCCGGCAGGTACACGCCCGGCTCGATCGTGAACACCATGCCGGCCTCGAGCACGACGTCCGACGCGCCGTGCTGCAACTGGCGGGCGGGCGCAATCCGGGGCGCCTCGTGCACCTCGATGCCGAGCCCGTGGCCGGTGCCGTGGCCGAAGGCTTCCGCCAGCCCGCGCTGCTCGAGCACGGACCGGGCCGCCGCGTCGATGCGACTGGCCGGAATCCCGGGGCGGACGGCGGCAATCGCGGCCGTCTGCGCCGCGAGCACCGCCGCGTGGAGTCTCGCTGCCTCGTCGGTGGACCGACCGACGCAGGCCGTGCGCGTCAGATCCACGCAGTATCCGTCGTACACGCCGCCGAAATCCAGGACGACGAGGTCGCCGGCGCCCAGTCGGCGCCGGGTCGGCCGGGCGTGCGGCAGGGCGCTCCGGGGCCCCGACGCCACAATGGTCTCGAACGCCCGATCGTCGAAGCCGGCCAGCGCCAGCGCGTGCTCCACGTCGGCCGCCACCTCGCGTTCGGTCCGGCCGGCGCGCACCCTGTCCAGCGCGGGCGGCACGAGGTCGGCCAGGAGGCGGCCGGCGGCGCGCAGGCGCTCGCACTCCGCGGCGTCCTTGACGAGCCGCTCCGCTTCCACGACCCCTTCGGTCGGCACCAGGGTCGCCGTGCCGGCCAGGCTGTCGCACAGCCACTGCCAGCGCGTCACGGTCAGGTTCCCGGCCTCGACGCCGACGCGCGCGAGGCCGCGCTCGCGCACGAGATCCCGGATTGCCTCGTCGTACGACCCATCGACCCGGGTGACGGCCAGATCCGCCGGCGCCGCGGCCGACTCCGCCAGCGCGCGGGCGGCGGTCACGTAGCGCGCATCCGTCACGAGCGTGACCCGCCCGGCGTCGACCAGCACCGCGGCCGCGCTCGCGCGCAGGCCGGTCAGGTAGTAGACGTTGGCGAGGTGGGTGACGAGCAGTCCCTCGAGGCCCAGCGCCGCGGCGCGGTCGCGGACCCGGCTGATGCGAGAGTCACCGGCGGCGCGGCTCGTTGTCGTCATCGGCAGCCGGAGCGCCGCCTGCTGCCTGCAGCGCCACGCGCATCGCGGCTGCTCGGCCGGCGGCATCGTCCGTCACCATGAGCATGACAGCAAACGCGGCTGCGCGTCACGTACGCGGCCGCGCCGCGTCCCGCGCTCAGGGCACGATCCGCGGCGTGAGAAAGATCAGCAGCTCCTCCGTCCGTTGCCGGTCCGCCATGCTCCTGAAGAGCCAGCCCAGCAGCGGGATGCGGTGCAGGGCGGGCACCCGGTTGCGCTGCGAGCTCTGCTCGCTCTCGAAGATCCCGCCGATGACGGTGGTGCCCCCGGAGACCACCTGCACCGTGGTGCTGGCGCGCTGCGTGACGATCGGCGGGAAGCCGTTGATCTCGCGTCCGAAGTCCGCGTAGCCGTTCTCGATCTCGACCTGCATGATCACGGTGTCGGCAGCCGTGATCTGCGGCGTCACGCGCATCACGAGCGCGGCATCCTGGAACTGCACCGTCACCGTGTTGTTCGCGACGACCTGGATCGGGATCTGGTCGCCTTGCACGATCTCGGCCTGGACGTTGTTCTGCGTCGTGACCCGCGGATGCGAGAGCAGCTTGACCTGGCCGTCGACCTCGCCCGCCGACAGCACCACGTCCAGATTCAGCGCGCCGCCGACCGACCCGAGGGAGAGGCCGACCGCCGCGGCGGCGTTGGCGGCCGGCAGATTGACGGCCGTGCCGGCGTTCTCCGTCGGCAGCGCCTGCGGGTCGGCGCCCGCCGCCTCGGGTCCCTGCGTCCCGAGCCGGCCGCTCACGCCGCCCCGGTTCGGGAACACCGGCGGCGCGGCACTCCCGAGGTTCGGCGCGAGGCGGCCGGTCACGCCCCACTGCACGCCGATCGCGCGTGCGAAGTCCTGCCCGGCCTGGACGATGCGCGCCTCTATCTCCACCTGGGGCTCCGGCTTGTCCAGCTCGTCCAGCAGCCGCTCCGCGGCCGCGACACGCTCGCGGAGGTCCGTGACGATGAGCGTGTTGGTCCGCTCGTCGGTCTGGACCTGACCCCGTGGCGAGAGCAACGGCGTCACGAGGTTCGCCATCGACGGCGCCCGCGCGTAGCTGAGCGTCCGCGTGCGGACGACCAGCTCCCCGGCCAGTGCGCGCGCCTCGGCCAGCTTGCGGCGCTGCGCCTCCTCGTCGGCCAGGACGGCGAGCGGCGCGATCCGCACCACCGTGCCGTCCACCGCGTAGCCGAGTCGATTCGTGCGCAGGATGACGTCGAGGGCCTGGTCCCACGGTATGTCGGTCAGGAACACGTCGACGACGCCGTCCACCTGCGGATCGATCACGACGTTCAGGCCGCTTATCTCGGCGAACGTGCGCAGAACCGCGCGCAGATCGGCGTTCTGGAAGTCCAGGGATACCGGCTCGCCGGTGAACGGCGGCGGCTGTTGGCCGGCGAGCTGCCCCGCCGCGGGGTGCGCCGGCGCGCCGTACGCGGCGACGTGCGCGACGAGCAGCGATACCACGACCAGCGCGGCAAGACCTCGCATGCCTACCGTTCCCATGCCTGCCGTTCCTCCTGCGCGCTCGCGAGGACCTTGCGCACCTCGCGCCCGGCGCTGCGCCCGGCGCTGCGCCCGGCGCTGCGCCCGGCGCTGCCCGCTGACGCGTCGCGCGCGGCCTCCTCGAAGACCACGGCCTCGTGCGTCACCGCCTGCACGACACCGTCGAGCAGACGCTCCGCGCCGCGCACGATGTACGTCCGTTCGCCGGGCGCCTCGAGCACGCCCAGGTGGCGCCCCCCGGCGCGAACCAGTCCCCGCAGCGCGAGCTCGGCGATACGTATCCCGGCCAGCCCGCGCGGGCGGTCGACGGCGCCGCGGCCTTCGTCGGCGGCGGGCCGCGGGCCGGCGAACGGGTCGCGGCGTCCCTGCGGGTCGTACGCCCCGTCCCGCTGCGCTGCCGCCACGGGCGCGGCCAACTCCGGGTGGAACGTCGTGACGATGCAGGCCGCGGCGATCGTTGCGCCGCGCCCGGGCGCCTCGATCGCGCGCAGGTCGAGCTCGCCGATGCGGACCATCCGCGGCAGGCGGCCGACGTGCTCGAAGAAGCGCACCAGATCGTGAAACGTCCCGCTCAGCTCGAGGCGGCTGGCCCGCTCCTCGTGGAGCTCCCGCCGCTCCGCTGCCTGGGGTACGAAGGCGCGAATCGCCAGATTCGACGCGTTCGCCAGGGTCTGCAGCCGCCGCAGCAGCGCGCCCGTGTCCCACGGGTCCGCGGCAACGGCGGTCAGGCGGCCGCTGCGCCGCTCGCGCGCGGCGAGCTGCGCCGCGACCGCCGACCGCCGCCGCGCGGCCTCGCGGGCAGCGGCGAGCTCGCCCCGCGTCCGCGCCAGCGCCAGCTCGCGGCGCACGATGTCGCGGCGCCCGGGCACGGTCCACGCGGCGTGGAAGACCAGCACCCCCAGGACGGCGGCCAGCAGGATGGCGCCCACCTGGCCGTACCACGGCAGACCGTGCAGCCCCAGCTTCATGGCCCGCGTTCCTCCCTACGGCGCCGCCGCGCCGAAGCGGGCGCGCAGCGCAAATCGCACCGCCCCGCCGGCGGGCGTGTCCGCGGCCTGGCTGTCGATGATCTCGATGCGGGACGCCACCTGGCGCGAGCGCTCCAGGTTGGCCACGAAGTCCGAGAGCGCATGCAGGCTCGCGGCATGCCCCTCGACGACCACGCCTTCCGGCGACTGGCTGAGGGCGGACAGCCACAGCCCGTCCGGCACGCTGCGGCCGATCGCGTCGAGCAGGCGGACCGGGCCGCTTCGCGTCCGGCGCAGCTCCTCGATCAGGGCCTCGCGCCGGTCCAGCTCCGCGCGGCGCGCCTCGAGGGCCTCCAGGTCGTCCGCAACCGGCGCCAGCCGCCGGAGCGTCCCGTGCGCCGCAGCCAGCTCCCGGGCGAGGTGTGCCGATCGCGCCTGCAGCGACCAGGCGCTCCAGGCGATGGCCGCGGCGGCGGCCCCCAGGATCGCGCCGCAGCCGAGCGCGATCGGCCAGCGGGCACCCGGGCCTCCATGCTGCTGCTGCCGCGGGACGCGGTCGCCGGCCAGCAGGTTGATGCGGATCATCGGTCCTCGACGCGGCGCAACGCGAGCCCGGCGGCCACCACGGCGAGCGGCCCGAGCTCCGCCCGCTGCTCCTCGCTGACCCGGCCTTCCGCAACGGCCATGTCCCGAAACGGATCGAGCGGCGCGACCGGCGTATCGAGTGCGCCCTCCAGCGCGGCCGCAAGCCCCGCGACGCGCGACGTGCCGCCGCTCAGCACGAGCGTGCGGATCTCGCTGGCCGGATTGGCCGTCCGAAACAGGTCGATCGTCCTGGCGACCTCCATCACGAAGTTGTCCGTGACGGCCCGCAGGACGGGCTCCGCCTCGTGGTACGCGGCCCCGGCCACCGGCGTGCCCGCCTTGAGCAGCTCCGCGTCGTCGAAACCGAGGCCGAGCGCCTGCTGCAGGGCCTCCGTATAAGCGTTGCCGCCGAGCGCCAGGCCGCGCGCGTAGAGGGGCCGCCCTGCCTGCACCCCGCGCCGGCCGGGCGCGGCGGCGCGGGCGTCGAGCTCGGGGACGGCGCCGCCGGGCTCGCTGCCATGGCTCCGTTCGTACGCGTTCTGGACCGCGAAGGCATCGACGTCGACCACCACGGGCAGGCGGCCGGCCCGCGCGACGACGTCCGTGTATTCCGCGATGCGGTCCTTCTTCGCGGCCACCAGCAGCACGTCGAGCGCACGCTCGCCGGCGCCCTCCCCGGACGGCGCGAGCACCTGGTAGTCCAGGTTGACCTCCTCGACGTCGAACGGCAGGCAGCGCTTCGCCTCCCAGTAGATCGAGGTGCGCAGCTCGCCGGGGCTCATCCCGGGCAGGGTGACCCGCTTGACGATGACGGCGTTGCCCGCGAGCGAGACAGCCACGCGCGGATTGCGGATCGCATGGTCCGCGAAGACCTTGCGGATGGCGCCCGTCACGACGTCGCGGTCCACGATGGCGCCGTCGACGATCGCGCCCCGCGGCAGCGGCTCGGCGCCGATCGCCACGATGAGATGCGACCTGCCGTGCCGCCGGAGGCGGACCGCCTTCACGGCGGTCGAGCCGATGTCGAGACCGACCAGCGACGTGCCGCGCCGCCGGCGCCGCCGCCGGCTGCCGGGACGCGGGTCCGGCCGTGCGGGAGTGCAATGATTGCTCACCGTGTCATGTCCTCCGGTTGCCGCCGCTGCCGCCCTGTCGGGGCGTCCGATTCTTGACTCGCCGCCGCGATGCTCTGTAAGATTGCCGCTTGGCTGCGCGCCGGACACGTTTCACGGTGCGCCGCCGCGACTACAGATGGCAACGTTCGTACCAACCCGTAGCGACCGCCAGGACGCCTGGCATGTGATAGACGCCAACTCGCATGCCCTCGGGCGCATCGCGACCGTCGCCGCCCGCCTGCTGCAGGGCAAGCACAAGCCGGCCTACACGCCGTTCCTGGATCTCGGCGATCACGTCATCATCGTCAACGCCAGGCACGTGCGGCTGACCGGGCGCAAGGAGAGCCAGAAGCTCTACCGCCGGCACAGCGGCTACCAGGGCGGCCTGCGGGAGCAGCGGGCCGCTACCGTGCGCAGCCAGCATCCGACCCGGCTCGTCGAGAAGGCGGTGCGCGGGATGCTGCCGAAGACGAAGCTGGGTGCGGCAATCTACCGCAAGCTGAAGGTCTACGCCGGCCCCGAGCATCCGCACCGGGCCCAACAACCGACACAGTACGAGGTACGTTGAGGGTGGCAGTCGACTTCTACGGCACCGGCCGGCGCAAGACGTCGACGGCCCGCGTGTTTCTCAAGCCCGGCACGGGATCGATCAGCATCAATCGCAGGACCCTGGAGGTCCACTTCCCCACCGCCTCGATCCGGACCCGCATCACCGAGCCGCTCGAGCTGTGCGAGGTCGCCGAGAAGTTCGACGTGCGCGCCACGGCGGCCGGCGGCGGCGTCGCCGGGCAGGCCGGCGCGCTCAAGCTCGGCATCGCGCGGGCGCTGGCGCTCGCCGACCCCGAGTTGCGGCCGCGCCTGAAGAAGGCCGGCATGCTCACGCGCGACGCACGGGTGAAGGAGCGCAAGAAGTACGGGCTGGCAGGCGCCCGCAAGCGCTTCCAGTTCAGCAAGCGGTAATTCACCGGATGGAGGCAGCTTGGCGCCGATCACGCTGAAGGAACTGCTGGAGTCTGGGGTCCACTTCGGCCACCAGACACGACGCTGGAATCCGAAGATGAAGAAGTACATCTTCGGCGAGCGGAACGGGATCTACGTCATCGACCTCAGCAAGACCGCCAGGCTGTTCACGAAAGCGGAAGAGTTCGTCTCGCGGCTCGCGACCGACGGCCGCTCGATCCTCTTCGTCGGCACCAAGCGCCAGGCCCAGGATCTGATCCAGGAGGAGGCGCAGCGCTGCGGGATGTACTTCGTCAACCAGCGCTGGCTCGGCGGCCTGCTGACGAACTTCATGACGATTCAGCGCAGCATCGGCCGGCTCCGCGAGCTCGAGTCGATGGCCGAGGACGGCCGCTACGAATCGCTCTCGAAGAAGGAGATCGCCCGCATCGAGAAGGAGAAGCGGAAGCTCCACAAGAACCTCGACGGCATCCGGCAGATGACCCGGCTGCCCGACGCGGTGTTCGTCGTGGACACCCGCAAGGAGAAGATCGCCGTCGACGAGGCCCGCACGCTCAAGATTCCGGTGATCGGCATCGTCGACACCAACTGCAATCCGGACGATGTCGACTACATCATTCCGGGCAACGACGACGCGCTGCGGTCGATTCGTCTCTTCGTGACCCGCATCGCCGATGCGGTCATCATGGGTCGCGGCCTGCGCGAGGCCGCGCAGCCTGCCGGCGGCGGAGACAACGGTGCGCGTGAGCGCGCCGGGGCCGCGCCGGCGCCCAAGTCCGCGCCGACGCAGGCGCACTCTCCCGCCTCGGTCTGACGCGTCCGAACCCTCACCATGCCGATCAGTGCGACACAGGTAAAGCAACTCCGAGACATGACCGGGGCCGGCTTCATGGAGTGCAAGTCGGCGCTCGCGGAAGCCGACGGCAACCTCGACAAGGCGGTAACGGTCCTGCGCACGCGCGGCCAGGCCAAGGCGGCCAAGCGCGCCGGGCGCACCACGGCCCAGGGGCTGGTCGGTCACTACGTGCACCTGGGCGGCCAGGTCGGCGTGCTCGTGGAAGTGAACTGCGAGTCCGATTTCGTGGCCCGCACGGACGACTTTCAGACGCTCGTCAAGGAAGTGGCCATGCACGTCGCCGCGGCGAACCCGACCTGCGTGCGCCGCGACGAGGTGGCGGCGGAGGAACTCGAGCGGGAGCGGGACATCGTTCGCGCGCAGTTCGCCGACTCCAACAAGCCGCCACAGGTCATCGAGAAGATCGTCGAGGGCAAGCTCAACAGCTACTACGAGCAGGTGGTCCTGCTGGACCAGCCGTCGATTCGGGACCCGAAGACGACGATCGGCGAGATGGTCAACGCGGCCATCGCCAAGCTGGGCGAGAACATCACCATCGCCCGCTTCGCACGGTTCAAGGTGGGCGAGTCGGCCACGTAGCGTCCGAGCTGCCCGTGGCAGGAGCCTCGCTGCATCCGACCGGTACCGCGTCCCCGGCGGGATCGCCGCGCGACCGGCGCTGACCATGGCCGCCCCCTACCAGCGCATCCTGCTCAAGCTGTCCGGCGAAGCCCTCATGGGCGATGAGGCCTTCGGGATCGATCCGCCCGTGGCGGATCAGATTGCCCGCGAAATCGGCGAGGTGCAGTCGCTCGGCGTGCAGACGGCCGTCGTGATCGGCGGCGGCAACTTCTTTCGCGGCCTCGCGGCCAGCGGCCGCGGGCTCGACCGGGCGACAGCCGACTACATGGGCATGCTCGCGACGGTCATCAACGGCATGGCCCTGTCGGATGCCATCGAGCGCCAGGGCGTCGAGACGCGTCTGGTCACGGCGATCGAGATGCGCGAGGTGGCCGAGCCGTTCATCCGGCGCCGCGCGATCCGGCACCTCGAGAAGGGCCGCGTGGTCGTCTTCGCGGCCGGCACCGGGAACCCGTACTTCACGACCGACACGGCCGCCGCCCTGCGCGCCATGGAAATCCGGGCCGAGGTGATCCTGAAGGCCACGAAGGTCGACGGCATCTTCACGGCCGATCCGCACCTCGATCCGCAGGCGACGCGCCTCGACTCGGTGTCCTATCTGCAGGTGCTCGAGCGGCAGTTGAGGGTGATGGACGCCACCGCCATCTCGCTGTGCATGGACAACGAGCTGCCCATCGTCGTGTTCAACCTGCGCGTGCACGGAAACATTCGGCGTGCCGTCCTCGGCGAGCAGGTCGGCTCGGTCGTGTCCGCGTGAGCGTGCGCCAGTCAAGGTGAGACCATGGACATCACAGACCCTCAATCGGCCGCGGCGGAGGCCCGCCGGCGCATGGCCGGCGCCGTCGAGCACGTGCGTCACGAGCTGGCCGGGGTGCGCACGGGACGCGCCTCGATCGGCATCCTCGACTCGGTCCTGGTCGAGGCGTACGGGACGCGCGTGCCGTTGAACCAGGTGGCCAGCCTGGCGGTTCCCGAGCCCACGCTCATCGTCGCCACGCCGTTCGATCCGTACCAGATGGCCGCCATCGAGCGGGCGATCCGCAGCGCCAACCTGGGCCTGAACCCGAACAACGACGGACGCATCGTCCGCATTCCCATCCCCGCGCTCACCGCGGAACGCCGCAAGGAGCTCTCCAGGCTCGTGCACAAGCTGGCCGAGGAGGGCCGCAACAACGTGCGCCAGGTGCGGCGGGACGTCAACGACGGGCTCAAGAAGCTGCTGAAGAATCACGAGCTCGGCGAGGACGACGAGCGGCGGGCGCTCGACGAGATCCAGAAGATCACGGACACGCACGTCCACCAGATCGACGAGCTGCAGAAGACCAAGGACGCGGAGCTGCTCGAGCGCTAGCCCGGCGCTTCCCGACACCCGCCAACCGGCGGCCAGCATGTCCCCGCCAACCCGCCTCGAGTGCTCCGCCGCCTGCGGTGCGGCCCCCCGCGACCCCGGCACGCCCCAGCACCTCTGCGCCTGCGGCGCGCCGCTCCTCGCCCGCTACGACCTGGAGTCGCTGGCGCGCACCTGGTCGCGGGACGCGCTGCCGGGGCGCGAGCCGACGCTGTGGCGCTACCGCGAGGTGCTGCCGATCGCGCCGGGGCGCGCACCGGTCAGCCTGGGCGAGGGGTTCACGCCGCTCGTCCGCGCGGCGCGGCTCGGACGCGAGCTCGGGATGCGCTCCCTGTACGTGAAGGACGAGTCGCTGAACCCCACCAACTCGTTCAAGGCGCGCGGCATGACGGTGGCCGTGACGCGCGCGCGCGACCTCGGCGCGCGCACGCTGGCGGTGCCGTCGGCCGGCAACGCCGCCAACGCGCTCGCGGCGTATGCCGCCGCGGCGGGGCTGGCGGCCCGGGTCTTCATGCCGCGCGACGTCAAGCAGCCGTTCGTGCGCGAGTGCGAGCTCTACGGCGCCGAGGTCACCCTGGTCGACGGGCTCATCAACGACGCCGGACGGGTCGCCGCCGAGCGCGGCGCCGAAGCCGGGTGGTACAACGTATCGACGCTGAAGGAGCCGTACCGCGTCGAGGGCAAGAAGACGATGGCCTACGAGCTGGCCGAGCAGCTCGGCTGGCGCTGGCCCGACTGGATCGTCTACCCGACCGGCGGCGGCACGGGCATCGTCGGCATGTGGAAGGCCTTCGAGGAGCTCGAGCGCCTCGGCTGGATGCCCGCCGGCCCGCGGCCCCGCCTCGTGTCGGTGCAGGCGGCCGGGTGCGCGCCGATTGTGCGCGCGTTCGAGACCGGGGCGGAGCGCGCCGACCTCTGGGACGACGCCCGCACGCTCGCCGACGGCCTGCGCGTGCCGGGCGCGATCGGCGACTTCCTGATCCTGCGCGCGCTGCGGGAGAGCCGCGGCGCGGCCGTGGCGGTCGAGGACGACGAGATGATCGCCGCCATGCGCGACATCGGCCGCCTCGAGGGCATCAGCGCCGCGCCCGAGGGCGGCGCCACGCTCTGCGCCCTGCGGACCCTTCTGCGCCGCGGCGTCGTCGATCCCGACGCCAGCGTCGTCCTGTTCAACACCGGCGGCGCGCTCAAGTACCTCGAGCTGCTGCAGGACTGAACGCGCAAGACCGCTCCGCCGCGGACCCGGCCCCGACCGGCGCTGGCGCGCCGCAGCCCGGGCGTCGGAAGCGCCGTTAGTCCGTGGTACAGTCGGGGCATGGACCGCCGGGACATCCCGTCGTGGATCGCCGCCGCGTCTGCCGCGCTGACCCTCGCCGTGGTGTTCTTCGGCGGCTTCGCGACCGAGGATGACCTGGCTGCTGTCGAGCAACGAATCGGCGCTGTCGAGCGCCAGATCGGTGAGCTCCGCAACGACATCCGCGCTCTGAACAGCCGCATCGACAACATTCTGCTGGCCGACCGCGAACCCCCCACGCAGTAGCCGAGGCAGCTCATACCGAGCATCCGGCTCACCCTCGCTCCCGACCCAGGTTGCATCGCCGCGCGGGCGATCCCGGGCGCGCGGTTCCGGCTTGTATTCTCGGGGGGCGTCCGCCAGAATGGCCGCGGAGGAAGTCAAGATGTCGAATCCCCGACGGAACGGGTCGGCCGCCTCGCGGCTGCCGGGTCTGCTGGCGGCGGCCGCGGTGGCAGCGGCCGGCGTGGCCGCGTTTCCGATGGCGGCGGCGGCCGGACAGGGCGCGCCGGGCGAGCCGGTGACCTTCACGAAGGACGTGGCGCCCATCCTGCAGCGGAGCTGCCAGCAGTGCCATCGCCCGAACTCGCTCGCGCCGATGTCGCTGCTGAGCTACGAGGACGCCCGGCCGTGGGCCCGTTCCATCAAGTACCGGACCGGGCTTCGCACGCAGCCCGGCGCCATGCCGCCCTGGTACGTCGAAAAGGACATCGGCATCCAGGACTACAAGAACGACCCGTCGCTGACGGCTGAAGAGATCGCGACGATCGCCGCCTGGGTGGACGGCGGCGCCCCCCGCGGCGATGCGGCCGACATGCCGCCGCCGCTGACCTTCTCCGCGGAGGACGCCTGGGAGCTCGGCCAGCCCGATCTGGTGCTGACGACCGACAGCGTCGAGATTGCCGCCGGGGCGCCCGACTGGTGGGGGCCGTTCGGCGAGATTCCCACGGACCTGACCGAGGACCGCTACGTCGCGGCGGTCGAGATGCGGGAGATCAACGATCTCGGCGGCCGCCTCGGCGGCCGGACCGTCGGCGGCCGCTTCGTCTTCCACCACCTGTGCTGGGGCACCATCGCGGCCGACGGCGAGACCCGGACGCGTTATCCGTGCCACGAGGTGGGCCGCAACGCCGACATCTTCGATCCCGACGCGGGCCGGCCGCTGGGCGTCGGCTCGAAGGCCGAGATCTACTCCATCCACCTGCACGCGAGCAGCGAGGACGCCAGGGCCCACGTGGAGATCGGCTTCAAGCTGCACCCGCGGGGCTACGAGCCGACCCGGCCCCACAGCCGCATGGGCCTGTTCGGCAACAGCATGAACCTCGACATCCGGCCGCTGGAGGACAACCAGAAGTTCGAGGCTTTCACCGTGCTGGAGGACAACGTGCGGATCGTCTCGTTCGAGCCGCACATGCACGCCGCCGGGGTGCGCATGTGCATGGACGCCATCTGGGGCCGGACCACTCAGATCGAGACGCTGAGCTGCGTCGGATACGACCACAGTTGGGTGCGGACGTACAACTTCGCCGACCACGCGGCGCCGCTCCTGCCCAAGGGCACCATCCTGCGCATGACCGGCTACTTCAACAACACGCCCACGAACCCGAACGTGTCCGATCCCCGGAACTGGTCCGGCCTCGGCCACCGCTCGATCGACAACATGATGAACCACCTGGGCGAGGTCATCTACCTGACGGACGAGCAGTTCCGGCAGGAGATGGCCGAGCGGCGCGCCGTGCTCGGCCTGCGGAAGGGGCAGACGGTCGTCGGCTGCCCGCTGTGCGGCGCGGACCCGGCGGCCATGGGAGGCCAGGGCGCCGTGGGAGACCAGGGCAATGACCAGCAGTAGCACCCGGCGCGCCGCGCGGCGGACGGGCGCCGCTGCCGCCGCCGTCCTCATCCTGATCGGCATCACCGCCGGTGCGGCGCACGCCCAGGTCGCGTACCCGCGCGGCCAGAGCGTGGTCCCCGTCTACGAGGGGTGGGAGCGGAACGCCGACGGCTCGTTCAACCTCGTCTTCGGCTACTTCAACCGCAACCACCAGGAAGAGCTGGATCTGCCGATCGGACCGGCGAACTACCTGGAGCCGGGCGACCCCGACCAGGGCCAGCCGACCCACTTCTATCCGCAGCGCAGCCGGTTCCTGTTCAAGGTCCGCGTGCCGGCGGACTTCGGCGACGGCGAGGTGGTGTGGACGCTCGCCAGCCACGGGCGCACGGAGCGGGCCTACGCCACGCTCAGGTCCGACTACTTCATCGACGACATCGTCGTGATGAACAACAGCGGCGCCGGCGGCCAGGCCGGCGGCGGCAACGATCTGTTCGGCAACACGGCGCCGACGTTGCAGGTGGAGGGCGAGCCGACGCGGCACGCCCGGGTCGGCGAGCCGCTCGTCCTGACGGCGATCGCCGCGGACGACGGGATACCGGCGCCGCGCGCCGTGGTGTCCGCGGAGGGCATCGGCCAGCGCTGCTGCCCTGATTCCGCGACCGGCCTGCGGCTCTCCTGGTTCGTCTACCGCGGCGCCGGCGACGTCACGTTCGACCCGCCGCAGTTCGACGCCTGGGAGAACTACCGCGACTGGACCGACTCGCCGTACTCGATCGGCTGGGAGACCCCGCCGGTCCCGCCGGGGGGCAAGTGGGTCGTCAGCGCGAGCTTTGCGGCGCCCGGCACGTACGTGCTGCGTTGCCTCGCGCACGACGGCGGCCTCATGACGTCCGCGGACATCACCTTCGTCGTGAGCGAATAGGGTGAGGCGACCATGATCTATCGACGACTCGGCTACGGATTGCTGTTGTGCGCCGTCGGCGCCGCGCTCGGCGCCGGCGCCTCGGCGCTGTCGGGCTCGGCAGCCGGCACGGTCGCCGCGCAGGCGGGCGACGACGGAGCGCCGGGCTTCACGTTCGACCCGACGTGGCCCAGGCCGTTGCCCGACAACTGGACGCTGGGGAACGTGGTGGGCGTGGCCGTGGATTCCCGCGACCACATCTGGATCGTGCACCGGCCGGGGAGCCTCACGCCGCAGGAGCGCGGCGCCGACGCCGACCCGCCGCTCGCCGAGTGCTGCCGGCCCGCGCCCCCGGTCATCGAGTTCAACCAGGAGGGCGACGTCGTGCAGGCCTGGGGCGGCCCGGGCGCCGGCTACGAGTGGCCGCAGTCCGAGCACGGCATCTTCATCGACCACCTGGACAACGTGTGGCTGGGCGGCAGCGGCGACGCCGACTCGCAGGTGCTCAAGTTCACCCGCAACGGCCGCTTCCTGCTGCAGATCGGCGCGCAGGGACAGGGGCAGGGCAGCAACGACACCGCCAACTTCGGCAAGCCGGCCGAGCTGCACGTCGACCCGGAGGCCAACGAGGTCTACATCGCCGACGGCTACGGCAACCGGCGCGTGGCGGTGTTCGACGCCAACACCGGCGAGTACCGCCGGCACTGGGGCGCCTACGGCAACGTGCCGACCGACGACCCCTACACCTACGATCCGGACGCGCCGCTGTCGCAGCAGTTCGGCCGGCCGGTGCATTGCGCCACCCTGTCGGCCGACGGACGCATCTACGTGTGCGACCGCGTCAACAACCGCATCCAGGTCTTCGAGAAGGACGGCACGTACATCGACGAGGTCGTGATCGCCCCGCGCACGCTCGCCTTCGGGGCCGCGTTCGACGTCGACTTCTCGCCCGACGCCGAGCAGCGGTTCCTCTACAACATCGACGGGATGAACCAGAAGGTCTGGGTGATCGAGCGCGCCGACCTGTCGGTCGTCGACTCGTTCGGCTTCGGCGGGCATCGGGCCGGCGGGTTCACCGCGGCTCACAGCCTGGCGGCCGATTCGCACGGCAACCTCTACGTCGGCGAGACGCTCGAAGGCAAGCGCGTGCAGCGGTTCCTGCGCCGATAGGGGGTGGGGCCGGCGCGTTCAGGTTGGGCGGGATACCGGCGCCCGCCCAACCGTCCGACGCTAGCGTCCGGTCAGCGGGTCTACGCCGCCGGTGCCGGCGCCGCTCGTCGCGGTGTCGCGCGTGGCCGGGTCCGGGCCGCGGCCCTCGGCGAACGCCCGCTCCTCGACGCGCGAGCCCGCGAGTTGCGCCGGCAGGCCGTAGTTCCCCTCGTGGCAGCGGGGCTCGTAGTAGATGCGGTTGGCCTGTCCGTCCTGGATGATCAGCTCCTGCCGCACGGTCCACGGTCCCGTCCAGGTCGTCGGATCCTCGACCGTCACGATGTACTCGAGCGTCCCCACGTCGAGGCGCCGCCAGCGCTCGACGAGGTGCAGGTTCTCGCGGGAGCCGCGGTAGTCCGTCTTGGGGCTGAAGTTGGTGACGTCGACCACGAGCGCGCCGTCCTCCCAGCGCCCGCGCGAGTCGCCCCACCACTGCCGCACGTTCGACGGCACGTGCGGGCGGTCGCTGATCGGGATGGTGCGCTGCCAGCCCTGGCCCTGCCCCACGTCGTAGAAGATCGACACCGCGTCCGGCGACTGCACGATCCGCCGGTAGCCGCTGAAATCGGGCAGCAGAGCGCCCATGCAGCGCTCCGACAGGCTGCGATCCTCGGGGCCGTCGTTGCGGTTCAGGCGGTCGGTGTTGTAGTAGGGCGGCTGCTCCTCGCGGAGCGGCGAGGGCGGCCCGTACTCCCAGCCGGCGCACGCGGGCTCCTGGTCGCGGCAGGTCGCGGTGGCCTGCAGCAGCGCCAGCCGGAACTCCCGCTGCGCGGTGATCCGCTCGCGTGCCCCGGGGGTCAGCGCGGGGATGCGGCCGTCCGGCGGGTCCACGATCAGCGACGTGCGCGGCCCCGTCGGCCGGATGGACTGGAACACCGCGTTGTACGCACCGGCCACGTCGCGCTCGGTGCCGACCCCTTCCCGCGCGTCCCGGCGCGGCAGCGCCACGCGCTGCTCGTCGAGATCGGCCCGCTCCTCGGCGGTGAACTCTTCCTGGTCCGCGAACCGCGCCGGCCGCTCCAGGGGGGTGGCGAACGGGTCCGTCCAGATGCCCTGCAGGTCCGGGTCGCCCCAGGACGTGACGAGCCCCTGCGCCTCCACCGCGTGGCGCGGCGCGGCCGTCTCCAGCAAGCCGACGACGGCGGCCAGCACGACCGCCGCACCGACGATTTCGAGAATGCGAGTCCTCATGGTCGGACCCCCCCTGAACAGATGACACGGCCGGGCCGCCCCGGCTACTGCTGATCCTGCGACGTCGCGAACACGGGCGTGCCGCCGCGCGCGGCCAGCTCCTCCTCGAACTGCTCCTGCGTCATCGGCACCATCCGCGAGATGCCGGACATCATGTCGTCGATCGAGCGGTTGCCCCAGCCCTTCCAGTTGCGCGGGTCGACCACGTTCCTGTTGGTGGTCGAGTTGTTGTACCAGGCCATGACGTGAATGACCGTCCCGGCCGGCAGGAGCGGCGCGACATCGTCCTCGTAGACGTACACCTTGGCCCAGTTGTGGTCGTAGTCGGCGCAGCTCAGCATCTCCCGCGCGTTGTTCGGGTAGAGCGCCTCGAAGCACATGCGCTTGCCGCTCGAGTGCAGGTGCGGCTCGAACGTCAGCAGCTTGGTCGGCTCGGTCAGCCGGTGGAAGCCGTCGCGCATCACGTTGTCGTCGTTCGAGGGGATGTCGAACTCGTAGTCGTAGTGCGTCGCCCGCCGCAGGCTGGTGGCGCCCAGCTTGTACTTCGGGTCGTACCTCTCGGGATGCAGCGTGAAGCCGACGTCGAGCCGGGCCCGCACCTCGCGGCCGATGGAGTGCAGGTGCATCGAGTTGAACGTGATGACCGACCCGGCCGGCAGCAGCACGCCCACCTCGTCGGGATAGACCGTCGGGTTCTGGCCCAGCTCGTGCACCAGGGTGAACTCGTCGTCCCGCTCGCCGCAGAACGTCTGGGCGCCGCAGGCGGCCGGCCCGCTCGGGTCCTCCGGCGACTCGGCGGTGAGCACCGCATGGTGCACGACGAACAGGCCCAGCGCGGCCCGGCCGGTGTCGTCCACCTCGACCTCTTCCTCCCAGAGCCTGACCTCCTGGACCTCGATCGCCTTCACGTAGCGGTCCTCGGTCAGGCCGGTCGGCGTGTGTCCCCACTCGCCGAACCAGTCGGCGGCCTCGGCCTCGATCGTCCCCTCGGGCGACGGCACGATCAGGTCGGGCGTGCCGTAGGTCCAGCCGTCGCCCGGCCACTCGATGGGCGGCGGCAGATCGGCCGGGTTGCCGCGCGGCGCGCCGTTGTCCACCCATGCGCCGATCAGCTCGATCTCGTAATTGCTCAGCGACGGATCGTCCTTGTAGCGCTGGATGC
>CAYGCV010000037.1:0-19056 GCA_964348425.1 uncultured Vicinamibacteraceae bacterium
GCGCCGTAGAACGGCGCGGACTCCTGCAGGGTTGGTTGGGCGCCGAGCGGAGCCGCCAGGCGACGATTGGCGGGCGAAATTCAATCAACTAGACGGGGTTGCGCCCCGAGCCCCCGGCGTCCGCTTGCGGGGCGGCTCGTGGGGCGGGCCCGCCTTCTGATCTACAATGCCTGCATGGGGGAGGGGCGCGGCGGAACCGCGGTCGGCGGCCGGGCGCGGCTCGGGATCGTGGGTGTTCTGGTCCTCGTGCTCGCCGGCGGGTGCGGCGGCCCGGCGCTGGACATGTCCGCCACCCTGGCGGTTACCGATGTGACGACGGGTTGGCTGGACGTCGGTCTGGACGATCTCGGTCGCAGCAAGCTCGTGCCCACCATCTCGTTCCAACTCAGGAACATCTCGGACAGCCACGTGCGGACGCTGCAGCTCAACGGCGTGTTCCGCCGCTGCCAGGTGGCCGTGGGCGGCGAGCCGGCCGTCTCGGAGGTTTCTCCAGCCGATCCCGAGGCAGGGACGTGCCCCGGCGAGATCCAGGAGTGGGGCAACGCGTACGTGCGCGCGGTCGGCCGCGAGGGACTCGACCCCGGCTCGCTCGCCGGGCCCTTCACGATGGAGTCCGGCCTCGGGTACACCGGGGAACAGCCGCGCGTCGAGATGCTGCAGCATCGGGATTTCGTCGACGTCAAGGTCGAGCTCTTCATCAAGCACCGGGCGGACCCGTGGGTGAGGCTGGGCGAGCATCCGATCAATCGGCAGCTCCTCACCCAGTAGTGGGTGCCCCCTGTGCCGGACCGGCCCCGCCCGCCCGCCCCTGACTCAGGCCGCCCGACGGCGCTGCGCCGGGGCCTCGGTCCGCTCGACGGCGCGGCCATCGTCGTCTCGAACGTCATCGGCAGCGGGATCTTCATCGTGCCCGCGTTCGTCGCCCAGGACGTGCCCAACGCCTGGGCCATGCTCAGCGTCTGGCTGGCGGGCGGCGTACTCGCGTTTGCCGGGGCCATGGCCTACGCCGAGCTGGCGGCGCTGCGGCCGCGGGCGGGCGGAGAATACGTGTACCTGCACGAGGCGTTCGGTCCGTTGGCCGGCTTCCTCACCGGCTGGACGTCGTTCGTCGCCGGGTTCTCGGGAGCGATCGCCGCCAGCGCCGTCGGCCTGGCCAGCTACCTGGGCCGCTTCGTGCCGGCGGCCGGCGACACGACCCCGCTCCTGCAGTTGCCGCTCGGCGTCGCGACGCTCACGCTGTCGCCGCAGTCCGTCGTGGCCCTCACGGCCATCGCGGGCCTCTCGGTCGTGCACGTCGTCGGCCTCGGTCCCGGACGGATCGTCCAGAACGTGCTCGCCGCCCTCAAGGTGCTCGTGCTGGTGGTGTTCGTCGCCCTCGGCTTCACGATCGGCCTCGGCACGAGCGCGAACTTCGGCGCCGTCGGCGGGGCAGTCGCGCCGGCCGGCTGGGCGTTGGCGCTGATACCCGTGATGTTCAGCTACTCGGGCTGGAATGCCGCCGCCTACGTGGCCGAGGAGATGCGCGACCCGGGGCGGAACGTGCCGCTGGCCCTCGGCATCGGCACCGTGGTCGTCATCGTGATCTATCTGCTGCTGAACGCGCTGTACGTCTACGCGCTGCCGGTGACCGAGCTCGCGGCCGTCGACGTGCGGGTGGTCGACGCGGCGGCCGACCGGCTGTTCGGGCCGGCCGGGGCGGCGCCGCTCGCCGCGGCGTCGGTCGTGATGATCGCGGCGAGCATCAGCGCGATGGTGCTGGCGGGGCCGCGCGTGTACTACGCGATGGCGCAGAACGGCCAGTTCTTCGCCCGACTCGCCGAGGTGCACCCGACGTTCCGGACCCCGACGGCCGCCATCATCGCCCAGAGCCTGTGGGCGGGTCTGCTCGTGCTGACCGGGACGTTCGAGCAGCTCGTGGAGTACACGGGATTCGCCGTCGTGCTGTTCGCGGGCGTGGCGGTCACCGCGCTCTTCGTGCTCCGCCGCCGCGAGCCGCTGGCGCCGCGCCCCTTCCGCGCCTGGGGCTACCCGCTGGCGCCGCTCGTCTTCGCCACGGCCAGCCTGTTCATGGTCGGCAACGCCATCTGGCGCAGCCCCGGCACCTCCCTCGCGGGCGTGCTCATCATCGCGGCCGGCGTCCCGGCTTTCTTCCTCTTTCGCCGCTCGCGCCGGGCGCAGCGGCAGGCACGCTGATCGGTGTCCGACTTCCACAGCACGACGGTCCTCGCCGTGCGCCGCGGCGAGCGGGCCGTGCTGGCCGGCGACGGGCAGGTGACGCTCGGCAACACGGTCGTCAAGCAGAGCGCGCGCAAGATCCGGCGGCTCTACAACGACAGGATCCTGGCCGGGTTCGCCGGTTCGTCGGCCGACTCGTTCGCCCTGTTCGCGCGCTTCGAGTCGAAGCTCGAGCAGTACCGCGGGAATCTCGAACGCTCGGTCGTCGAGCTGGCGAAGGACTGGCGCACCGACCGCATGCTGCGCCGCCTCGAGGCGATGCTGGTGGTCGTCGACGCCTCGGCCACCTTCCTGCTGTCGGGCACCGGCGATCTCATCGAGCCCGACGACGGGATCGTCGCGATCGGGTCCGGCGGCGCGTACGCCATGGCGGCGGCCAAGGCGCTCGCACGGCATACCGAGCTCGATGCGCGCGCCATCGCCCAGGAGGCGCTGACGATAGCGGCCGGCATTTGCATTTACACGAATGCCAGTGTCACGATCGAGGAGCTGTAGGGCGCCGTCGGTCCCGCCAGTCATGCCCATCTATCTTCCCGAATCGACGGTGACGAGCGCCGACACGCTGACGCCGCGCCAGATCGTGGCCGAGCTCGACAAGTACGTCGTCGGACAGACGAACGCCAAGCGGGCCGTCGCCGTCGCGCTCCGGAATCGGATGCGGCGCCAGAAGCTGCCGCCCGAGCTGGCCGAGGAGGTGGCGCCCAAGAACATCCTGATGATCGGCCCGACCGGCGTGGGCAAGACCGAGATCGCCCGCCGACTCGCGCGGCTGGCCCAGTCCCCGTTTATCAAGGTCGAGGCGTCGAAGTTCACCGAGGTCGGCTACGTCGGACGCGATGTCGAGTCGATGGTCCGCGATCTGGTCGAGCTGGCGGTCGACATGGTCCGCGAGCAACGGCTGGTCGAGGTGCGCGGGAAGGCACGCGAGAACGCGGAGGAGCGCCTGCTGGACCTGCTCCTGCCGCCGGTGAGGCCGGTGGCCGACGCGCCGGATGCCGCTGCCGCCCGCGAGCACGCCCAGCGCACGCGGGAGAAGTTTCGCGACCAGTTGCACGCCGGCCGCCTCGATGCGCGGGTGGTCGAGGTGGACGTCCGGGAGCGGTCGCTGCCCTCGTTCGAAGTCGTGACGGGCTCCTCGATCGAGGAGATCGACATCAACGTGAAGGACATGCTGCCCAGCCTCTTCCAGGGGCGCTCGCGGAAGCGGCGCCTGAAGGTGCCGGAGGCGCTGCAGCACCTGAGCCAGGAAGAGGAGCAGAAGCTCGTCGACATGGACAGCGTGAGCCGGTCGGCGGTGGAGCGGGTCGAGCAGGCCGGCATCATATTCGTCGACGAGATCGACAAGATCTGCGGGCGGGAGGGGGTGCAGGGACCGGATGTGAGCCGCGAGGGCGTGCAGCGCGACATCCTGCCGATCGTCGAGGGCACCACGGTCAGCACGAAGCACGGCATGGTGCGGACCGACCACATCCTGTTCATCGCCGCCGGCGCGTTTCACATGGCCAAGCCGTCCGACCTGATTCCCGAACTGCAGGGCCGGTTTCCGATCCGGGTCGAGCTGGAGGCGCTCGGCACGGACGAGTTCGTGCGCATCCTGACGGAGCCGAAGGGCGCCCTGGTCACCCAGTACACGGCGCTGCTGGCCACCGAGGGTCTCGAGCTGGTATTCGAGACCGAGGCCGTGCGGCGCATCGCGGAGTTCGCGACGATGGTCAACGAGCGCACGGAGAACATCGGCGCGCGGCGGCTGCATACGGTCATGGAGAAGCTGCTCGACGAGGTTTCGTTCGATGCGCCCGACATGCTGGAGCAACGGGTCGTCATCGACGGCGCCTACGTCGACCGGATGCTCGTCGACATCGTGAAGGACGAGGATCTATCGCGATACATTCTGTAGTCCGTGTCCGAGCCGGTCTGTCCGGGCTGCTCTGCGCCGCGCTCGCCGCGGCGTGCGGCGTGCGGGGCGACCCGCTGCCGCCGCGTCTGATCGTGCCCGCCCCGGTCGCCGATCTGTCCGCGGAACGCTTCGGAGATCAGGTCTACGTGCAGCTTACGATTCCGTCCGCCGACAGCGACGGCGCGGAGCCCGCCGGCCTCGGCCGGGTGGAGGTGTACGCCCGGACGGCGCTGCCGTCGGACGACGGCAACGACGTGGCGTTCGACGACTGGCTCGACGCCGCCATGCTGGTCGCGAGGCTCGAGGTCGCCCGGCCGGCCGGCGACGCCGCCGCGGACGACGACACGGTGGGGCAGGACGCGCTGCCGGCCCGGGGCGAGCGGGTGACCGTTGTCGAGGAGCTGACGCCCGCGGCGCTGGAGCCCGCGGCGATCGGCGAGGACGTCGATGCTGAGGAGATGAACGACGACCCCGCAGGGCTGGTCGCCGGGCCGCTGCTCGGCCCCCCGCTGCCGCGGCCACCGGTGCGCACCTACGTCGCCCTGGCGCTCTCCGGCCGCGGACGGGAGAGCCGGCCGTCGCAGCCGGCGACGGTGCCGCTCGGGCCTGCGCCCGCGCCGCCCGCGCCCCCGCGCGTGACGTACGACGAGGCGCGGCTCTCGCTCGCGTGGTCGCCGCCGCCCACGGCGCGCCTGCCGGTGCAGCGGCCGGCGATCGATGCGGAGCTGCCGTCGCAGCCGCTGCCGCCCCCTCGCATCCCTACCCGCTACGAGGTGTATGCTGCCGCCGGGTCCGCGGACGCCGCGCGTGCTCACGTTCCGAGGCCGCTGCATGCGGCGCCGCTGGCCGGGACGTCGTATAGCGAAGCCGGGCCGACCCTCGGCGTCGAGCGTTGCTTCGTCGTCCGGTCGGTCGACGAGATCGACGGCGTCGACGTGCGCAGCGCGCCGTCGGAGGCCACCTGCCGCGCGCTGGTCGACACGTTCCCGCCCGCCGCGCCGGGCGGTCTCGCCGCGGTCGCGGCCGCGGGCGCCGTCAACCTGGCCTGGAGGGCGAACACCGAGGACGACGTCGCCGGCTACCTGGTCTTGCGCGGCCGCGGTCCAGATGCGACACTCCGCCCGTTGACGGCCGAGCCGGTCGTGGGGACGACCTATCGCGACGCGGCGGTGGAGGCCGGGGTGAGCTACGAGTACGCGGTGCAGGCCGTCGACGACGCCGTGCCGCCCAACGTCGGCCCGCCGTCGGCGCGGGTCAGGGAGCAAGCGCGATGAACGATGCGGCGCACTGGATCTACCGGGCGGAGCGCGGCGGCCGGCGCATGCACGTGCTGCACGCCGGCGGCGACTGGAACGAGCTCGAGGGCGACCTGTTCGGCCGCTACGCCGCGGGAGCCCCGGTCGATCCGGCCGATCTGCGGATACTGGCGCCGCTCGAGCCGTCGAAGATCGTGGCGGTGGGGCTCAACTACCGCGACCATGCCCGGGAAATGAACAAGGTGCTGCCCAACGAGCCGTTGATCTTCCTCAAGCCGCCGTCGGCGGTCGTCGGGCCCGACGGCGCCATCGTCCTGCCCGCCGGGGCCGGCCGGGTCGACTACGAGGCCGAGCTGGGCGTGGTGATCGGCCGCCGCGCCCGCGGCATCGCGGCTGCCGACGCGCCGGACTATATACTCGGTCTGACCTGCGTGAACGACGTGACCGATCGGGATCTCCAGAAGCGCGACGTGCAGTACACGCGCGCCAAGGGCTTCGATACGTTCGCCCCGGTCGGTCCGGTCGTGGCCGTGGGGGTCGACTGGCGCGCGCTGGACGTCGAATCGTGGCTCAACGGCGAGCGGCGCCAGGCGTCGAACACCCGCGAGCTCATCTTCGACATCGGCTACCTGGTCGAGTTCGTCTCCTCGGTCATGACGCTGCTGCCGGGTGACGTGATCGCGACCGGCACCCCGTCGGGGGTCGGTCCGTTGCAGCCGGGAGACCGGATCGTCGTGAAGGTCGCCGGGGTCGGATCGCTGGCGAACGACGTGGTCGCCGCGGAGCCGGCGTGAGGTTGGAGCGATGAAGCTGTTCGTCGACACGGCGCATGTTCCCGACATCGAGGCGCTGCTGCCGCTCGGCATCGTGGACGGGGTGACGACCAACCCGTCGCTGCTCGCCCGGGAGCGCGGGGATCCGGACACGATTCTCAAGGCCATCTGCGGGCTCGTGCAGGGGCCGGTCAGCGCGGAGGTGGTCTCCACCGCGGCGAACGATATGGTGCGCGAGGGGCGCCGACTGGCGTTGCTCGACGAGCACATCGTGGTCAAGGTCCCGTTCGGCCGGGAGGGGGTCGCCGCGTGCAAGCGCCTCACCGGCGACGGGATCCGCGTCAACGTGACCCTCGTGTTCTCCGCTGCCCAGGCGCTGCTCGCCGCCAAGGTCGGCGCGGCGTACGTCAGTCCGTTCG
Organism: uncultured Vicinamibacteraceae bacterium; assembly: GCA_964348425.1. Lineage (GTDB taxonomy): Bacteria > Acidobacteriota > Vicinamibacteria > Vicinamibacterales > UBA8438 > JAAXGX01. Next base: position 6,581 of record CAYGCV010000037.1, read on the forward strand.
TGGGCCGGCTCGACGACGTCGCGACGTCCGGCATGGACCTCATCGGCCAGGTCGTGGACATCTACGACAGGCACGACTTCGCCACCGAGGTGCTGGTGGCGAGCGTGCGGGGTCCGCTGCACGTCGTGGAGGCGGCGACCCTGGGCGCCGACATCTGCACCTGTCCCGCGAAGGTCGTCGACGGCCTGTTCACGCACCCCCTGACCGACATCGGCCTGCAGAAGTTCCTGGCCGACTGGCAGCGCGCCCAGGCGGCGAAGGTATAGGCAACCCGCACGAAGACGTATGGACACGCGACAGGTTCTCGAGGACTACGAGCGGCGGGCGGAGCTCGGGGGCGGCGAGGCGCGCCGGCAGCGGCAGCACGCCGCCGGCAAGCTCACGGCCCGGGAGCGTACCGAGCTGTTCTTCGATCCGGGCAGCTTCCGCGAGATCGACAAGCTGGTGACGCATCGCTGCCGCGACTTCGGGATGGACGGGGAGCTCGTTCCCGGCGACGGCGTCGTGGCCGGTCACGGGCTCGTGGACGGCCGCCTCGTGTACGCGTTCGCCCAGGACTTCACCGTGTTCGGCGGTTCGCTGTCCGAGACCAACGCCTCGAAGATCGTCAAGATCATGGACCTGGCGGTCAGGAACGGCGCGCCGGTCGTGGGACTGAACGACTCCGGCGGCGCGCGCATCCAGGAAGGCGTGGCCTCGCTCGCCGGCTACGCCGACATCTTCCTGCGCAACACGCTGGCCTCGGGGGTGATTCCGCAGATCTCGGCCATCATGGGCCCGTGCGCCGGCGGCGCCGTCTACTCGCCGGCGATCACCGACTTCAACGTGATGGTGCGCGAGTCCAGCTACATGTTCGTGACCGGTCCGGACGTGATCAGGACCGTGACGCACGAGGAGGTGTCCAAGGAGGCGCTCGGCGGCGCGATGACGCACAACGAGCGGAGCGGCGTGGCGCACTTCGCGGTCGGGGACGATCGGGAGTGCCTGGCCCTGATCCGCACGCTGCTGGGCTACCTGCCGAGCAACAACCTCGACGGCGCCCCGCGGGTCGAGTCGGCGGACCCGGTCGATCGGGGGGACGAGCAGTTGAACGCGCTGGTTCCGGAGGCGCCGAACCAGCCCTACGACATGCTGGACCTGGTGCACGCGGTGGCGGACGACGGCGAGTTCCTGGAGGTGCAGCGGCACTTCGCGCGCAACATCGTGGTCGGGTTCGCGCGGCTCGGGGGGCAGTCGGTCGGCATCGTCGCGAACCAGCCCGCGCATCTGGCCGGCACGCTCGACATCGACGCCTCGGTCAAGGGCGCGCGCTTCGTGCGCTTCTGCGACGCCTTCAACATTCCGCTCGTCACCTTCGAGGACGTGCCGGGGTTCCTGCCCGGCACGCAGCAGGAGTACGGCGGCATCATCCGGCACGGCGCCAAGCTGCTGTTCGCGTTCGCCGAGGCGACCGTGCCCAAGGTGACGGTCATCGTCCGCAAGGCGTACGGCGGGGCGTACTGCGTCATGGCGAGCAAGCACATCCGCACCGACGTCAACCTGGCGTGGCCGGCGGCGGAGATCGCGGTGATGGGGCCGGAGGGAGCCGTCAACATTCTGTACAAGCGGGAGCTCGAGACGGCGCCGGACCCCGCGGCGCGGCGCGCGGAGCGGGTGCGGGAGTTCCGGGAGAAGCTCGCCAACCCGTTCGTCGCGGCCGGGCGCGGTTTCATCGACGAGGTCATCGAGCCGCGGACCACCCGGCCGCGCCTGATCGCCGCGCTGCGCAGCCTCGAGGGCAAGCGCGACACCAATCCCCCGAAGAAGCACGGCAACATTCCCCTGTGAAACTTCTGGTCGCCAACCGGGGCGAGATCGCCGTCAGAATCATGCGTGCGTGTCGCGACATGCGCGTGCCGACCGTCGCCGTGTACTCGCCGAGCGATCGGCTGGCGCCCCACGTGCGCTACGCCGACGAGGCGGTCGGCCTGGGCGCCGACCGGCTGGCCGAGAGCTATCTGGACATCGACAAGCTGGTTGCCGCGGCGCGCCGCACCGGCGCGGATACGGTGCATCCCGGTTACGGGTTCCTGGCGGAGAACGCGGCGTTCGCGCGCGCCTGCCGCGCCGCGGGCCTGCGGTTCGTGGGGCCGGCGGCCGACGTCATCGCGCTGATGGGGGGCAAGACCGCGGCGCGCCAGGCGGCGCAGCAGGCCGGCGTGCCGGTCGTGCCGGGGACGGACGGCCCGCTGCCCGACGGGTTGACCGCCGGCGAGATCACCCGCACGGCGGACGGCATCGGCTACCCGCTGTTCGTCAAGGCGGTGGCCGGCGGCGGGGGGAAGGGCATGCGGCTGGTCGACGGGCCGGAGGCGGTGCCGGGCGCGGTGCGGGCGGCGCGCTCCGAAGCGCAGTCGGCATTCGGCGATGCGACGGTCTACCTGGAGCGCTGCATACAGGTCGCGCGGCACATCGAGGTCCAGTTGCTCGGCGACGACGACGGGCAGGTCGTGCCGTTCGTGGAGCGCGAGTGCTCGATTCAGCGGCGGCACCAGAAGGTGATCGAGGAGACGCCGTCGCCGGTCGTCGACACGGCCACGCGGCGGGCTCTGGCGGAGGCCGCGGCGGCGCTGGCCCGCGGCGTCGGCTATACGAACGCCGGGACGGTCGAGTTCCTCCTCGACGACGCCGGGCAGTTCTACTTCCTCGAGATGAACACGCGGCTGCAGGTGGAGCACCCGGTGACGGAGATGGTGACCGGGGTCGATCTCGTCGCATGGCAGTTGCGCATCGCGCGCGGCGAGAAGCTGGCGCTGGACGCGGAGCGCATGCTGGCGCCCGACGGCCACGCCATCGAGTGCCGGGTCTACGCCGAGGATCCGGAGGCCGGGTTCATTCCCTGCCCGGGCCGCATCACGAGCCTGCGCACGCCGGACGGCCCGGGCATCCGCAACGACAGCGGCGTGGCGCCGGGGTTCGAGGTGCCGCTGCACTACGACTCGATGCTGTCGAAGCTGGTGGCCTGGGGCGAGACGCGCGCGCAGGCAATCGACCGCATGCGGCGGGCGCTGACCGAGTACGAGGTCGGCGGCGTCCGGACGACGATCCCGCTCTTCCGGTGGATCCTGGGCCGGCCGGACTTCGCGGCCGCGCGCTTCGACACGGGCTTTCTCGACCGCACGCTGGCCGCCCGGCCCCCGGGCCCGCTGCTGCCGCCGCCGCCGGAGGTCGAGGAGATCGCCGTGCTCGCGACGGCGGTACGGGCGGTCCTCGACGCCGGCGCGGGCCGCTCGGCGCGCGGGCCGGGCGGGGCGTCGCGCACGACGTGGCAGCAGGCGGCGCGGCTCGGGGGATTGCGGCGCTGAATGGCTGAGACTACCATCGAGATCGAGGTCGACGGGAACAGCCACCGCGTCGCGGTCGAGCGGCTCGGGTCCGACCCGGCGCGGTTCCGGATCGCGTGGGGCGGCGCGGCGCGCGTGGTCGACGCCCGCCGCATCGACCCGGAGACGCTGTCGCTGGTGCTCGTCGAGGGCGGGTCCGGAAGCCACACCGTCCGCTGCCTCGATGCCGCCGGCGACGGCGCCGTCGACGTGCACGTCGGCGGCGCGGTGGTGCGCGCGCTCGTCGACGTCGGCCGCGCGCGCTTCACGGGGCTCGGCGCGCGCGGCGGCGAGCGGGGCGGCGGCCAGCACGTCACGGCCCCGATGCCGGGGAAGGTGGTGCGGCTGCTGGTGGCGCCGGGCGACGAGGTCGAGGCCCGGCAGGGCGTCGTCGTGGTCGAGGCGATGAAGATGGAGAACGAGCTGACCGCGCCGCGCGCCGGCCGCATCGCCGAGGTGGCGGTGGCGGAAGGCGCCTCGGTGGAGGCGGGGAAGGTGCTGGTCGTGATCGAATAGCCGCCGGCCATGACTGACCAACCGACAGCCGCGCTGGCCCGGCGTGCGGAGTCCGCGGCCGCCGAGCCCGCCGCCGCGGAGCCCGCCGCTGCCGTCCGGGTCCGTTGGCGGCTGCCGCGCTGGGCGCCGGGGCGGCGTGCCCGCTGGGCGATCATCGCCGGGTTCGGTCTCCTTGCCGCGGGCGCCGTGTCGCTCGTCACGATCGATCTGGGACCCGTGGTGCGCGCGCAGGCCGAGTCGGCGGCGTCGGCGAGCCTCGGCCGCCCGGTGCGCATGGGCCGGCTGGGCACCTACGTGCTGCCGGGGCGGTTTCTCGTCGAGGACCTCGTCATCGAGGGGCTGTCGCCGGACGACGAACCCTTCCTGAACGCCGGGCGGATCGTCGTCAGCACCTCGTGGGTGGCGCTGCTGCGCGGCGAGATCCTGATCGACGGCGCGGAGATGGCCGACTGGCGGATGCTGGTCGAGAGCTTCCCGGACGGCCGCCACAGCTTCCCGCCCTTCGCCGCCAGAAGGTCCACGCCCGCGGCGGCGCCGGCGGATGTCCGCGCCGGGACGGCCGCCGCCGGGGAAGAGGCGGCTGCCGGAGCGGGCGCGCCCGCGGCGGACGAGGCCGGCCGGCGCTCCTTCGTCACCACCCTCAGCCATCTGCTGGCGCACGACGGCGAGTTCGTCTACCGGGATCACGGCGCGCCGTGGAGCGTCACGGCGCGCGACATCGACCTCACGATCCGCAAGCGCGACGCGTACGGCGGCGAGGTGTCGTTCCGCGGCGGCACGGTCCGGATCGGCTCGTTCGCGCCGATGACGGCCGCCATGGACGCCACCTACGCGCTCGACGGCGGACTGGTCGACCTGACCGACATCCGCCTGGCGATGGACGGCTTCACGTCGCGGCTGACCGGCCAGGTCGATTTGCTCAACTGGCCCGAGCAGACCTACCGCATCGTCGACTCGGACATCGAGCTGCCGCCGATGAAGGAGATCTTCTTCGCGGACGACGACTTCAGCGTCGCGGGCGACGCCCGGTTCACCGGGACCTGGCACATCTTCGACGGCGGCCGCGAGCTGACCGGCGCGTTCCAGAGCGCGAACGCGGAGCTCAACGGCCTGCGGTTCCCCGGCATCGAGGGCTCGCTGACCTGGACCGCGGACCGCTTCGAGGTGTTCGAGGGCCTTTCGCCGTTCTACGGCGGCGTCCTCGAGTTCGGCTACTCGATGCAGCCGCTCGGCGGGCCGACGCCCGGTCGGGCCCTGCTCGACACCGTCTACAGCGGCGTCGATCTCGCGGCGCTGGTCGACGACCTGCCGGTCGGGGGCATCAGGCCGCGGGGCCGGGCGGCCGGCCGCAACGTGCTGAGCTGGCCGCTGGGGGCCTTCGCCGACCGCACGGGCGACGGGCGGCTGGCGGTGCGGCCGGTCCCCGCCGGGCAGCTCATGACCCGCGCCGCCCCGCCGGCCGGTCCCGCGGGCCCGGACTCCTACGCGGCGGCCCCGTTCGCCCCGGGAGGCCGCCGCTGGTCGTTCCCGGTGGGCGGCGCACTCAGCTACTCGGTCGACCCGGCCGGGATAGAGATCGGGCCCAGCCGCCTGGCCACGCCGTACACGGAGATCGAGTTCCAGGGCCGGACGGCGTACGGCGGCCGCTCCCGCATTCCGTTCCGCGTGACGAGCGCCGACTGGCAGGAGAGCGACCGGTTGATGGCGGCGTTCATGACGGCGTTCGGCGCGCCGACGAACGAGATCGCGGTGGGCGGCCGCGGGCAGCTCGAGGGCGTCATGCTCGGCACCTTCGCGTCGCCGCGCATCGAGGCGACCTTCGACGGGCAGGACATTCGCGCCTGGAACGTGGCGTGGGGCGCCGGCCGCGGGGCGCTCACGGTCGACAGCGGCTATCTCGACGTCTCCGACACCCGCTTCGCCGTGGGCGACGCGACGCTGGCGGTCGACGGCCGCTTCGCGCTCGGCGGCCGGGGCGACGGCGAGGACGAGATCGATGCGAGCTTCGAGATCGCGTCGTTTCCCGCGGCACGGGTGCGCCGCGCGTTCGGCCTGCGCGGCTACGACATCGACGGCCCCCTGACCGGTGCCATCCGGCTCTTCGGCCCCTATCGACGCCCCTACGGCGTGGGCCGCCTGACGCTGGACCGGCCGCTGGCCTACGGCGAGTCGTTCGATGCGGCGGCGGCGGGGCTGCGGTTCGAAGGGACCGGCGTCCGCGTCGAAGGCCTGGAGGTGCGCAAGGGCGGCGGCCTCGTGACCGGCGCCGCGTTCATCGGCTGGGACGGCACGTACTCGTTCAACGCGGCCGGGCGCGGCATCGCGGTGGCGGCGCTCGACGCCGCCCGCGTCGAGCGCGTACCGCTGGGCGGCCGGCTCCGGTTCACCGTCGACGGCGTCGGGGCGTTCGCCGATCCGCGCTACGAGGTGCGCGGCGCGGTGCGCGACCTGACCGTCGGGGGCGAGGTGGTGGGCCATCTCTCCGGCCGCATCGACGTGCGCGGCGGCGTGATGGGGCTGGAAGCCGAGGTCTCCTCGCCGCGCGGGGCGGTGTCGGGCTCCGGGCGCGTCGAGCTGGCGACGACGCGCTCCGAGCTGCTGCTGCGTTTCAGCGATGCCACGATCGATCCGTACGTCCGCGCGTTCCGGCCGGCGCTGCCGGAGCAGCTCGCCGCCGAGGTGAGCGGCACGCTGCAGGTGCTCGGTCCGCTCAGCGACATCGGCCGGCTGGAGGTCGCGTCCACGATCGAGCAGTTGCAGCTCGACGTCTACGGCTACACCGTCCGCAACGACCGGCCGCTGCAACTGGTCCTGGAACGCAGCGTCGTCGGCGTCGAGCGGATGCGCCTGACGGGCGACGGGACGGCGATCGATCTGACCGGCAGCATCGACCTGGGCAGCGGGCGGCTGGCGCTCGAGGCCACGGGCGACGGCGGCCTCGGCTTTCTGCGGGGGATCTTTCCCGATCTCCGGAGCTCCGGCCACGCCCGGCTGGCCGCCAGCATCGGCGGCACGCTGCAGCAGCCGCTCGTGACCGGCGAGGCGGCGGTGGACGGCGGCCGGATTCGCCATCTGTCGTTTCCGCACGGGCTCGAGAACATCGCGGGCCGGATCGTGTTCGAGCCGAACGGGCTGCGGTTCGACGATCTGACCGGCGAGCTCGGGACGGGCCCCGTGCAGTTCGGGGGGCGGGTCGGCCTGCGGGGCTACGCGGTCGACGAGCTGCGCGTCACGGCGACCGGCACCGGCCTGCGGCTGCGGTTCCCCGAGGGGGTCCGGTCGCTGGTGGACGCGGAGCTGGCGCTGGGCGGCAACGTCGGCGCGCCGGTGCTGTCCGGGTCGGTGGACGTGCGCGACGCGGTGCTGCTGGAGCTGTTCGAGCCGAGCACGAGCCTGCTGGATTTCGGGCCCGGCGACGCGCTGCCGGCGCAGCAGCCGGTGGATCTGGCGTTTCCGCTGCGCCTCGACGTCCGGATCAGCGCGCCGTCGAGCCTGCGCATCAGCGACAACGCCGCCCGCGTGGTGTCGAGCGCGGAGCTCACCCTCGGCGGCACCTACGCGCAGCCGCAACTGTTCGGGAACGCCGAGATCGAGCGCGGCGAGGTGTTCTTCGAGGGCAACCGCTATCGCGTGACGCGGGGCAGCATCGGGTTCGCGAGCCCGACGGCCATCGAGCCGTTCTTCGACATCGAGGCCGAGACCGACGTCCGGGCGCCGGGTCAGACGTACCGGGTGACGCTGGGTCTGGTCGGCACCATGGAGCGGCTCGCCTTCGAGCTCTCGTCCGATCCGCCGCTGCCGGAGTTCGAGATCATGTCGCTGCTGCTGGGCAACATCCGCGACCCGCAGATGGCCGAGCTGCGGACGCTGCGCGCGCTGGACGAGTCGCGGCAGGAGCTGTTCCAGGCCGGGGCGGCGCGGCTGCTGACGAGTCCGCTGTCATCGGGCGTCGGGCGCGTGGTCGAGGAGTCGTTCGGCGTCGACACCTTCCAGATCACCCCGTCGCTCGTCGATCCGTCGGCGCAGCAGTCGGCGCAGTTGCTGCCCACCGCGCGGCTGCTCATCGGCAAGCGGATCTCCGACCGGGCGCACGTCACGCTGTCGCGGACGCTGACCGGCGCCAACCAGGACATCATCGTCGTGCTCGAGTACGACCAGAACGACCGCCTGTCCTGGATCCTCTCCCAGAACGAGGATCGTACCTACGCGCTCGACTTCCGGGTGCGGCACGCGTTCTGATGCGCAGGAGCCCGGGGGTAGGCCGCCGCCGGGTCGCGCCGCGGGCCGCCCGGCGCGCGCTGCTCCCGAGCCTCCTCGCGGCGCTGGCGCTTGCCGCGCCCGCGCCCGGCGCGGAGGTCGACGAGTACGTCGGCCGGCCGGTGGTGGCGGTGGAGCTGCACAGCGGCGGCTCTCCGCTGCGCGACGAGGGTGCGCTGGAGCTGGTCGAGACGCGGGTCGGCGCACCGTTGTCGATGCGCCAGGTGCGGGAAACCGTGACGCACCTGTTCAGCCTCGGCCGCTTCGCCGGCGTCGAGGTCGACGGCAGCCTGCTGGCCGACGGCGTCCGGCTCCGCTATGCGCTCGAGCCGCTGCAGCTCATCGAGCGCATCGAGGTCGCGGGCGGCCCGGGCGTGTCGGCGGGCAGCGTCCGACGGGCCATCAGCGACGCCCACGGCGCGTCGTTTCGCCTCGATCAGGCGCCCGCCGCGGCGGAAACGGTGCGGCGCCTGTACCGGCGGCGCGGGTTCCTGCTGGCCGACGTCCGGACGCGGGTCGCGGGCCGCGGCCCCGAGCGCGTGCTGCACGTCGAGGTGGAGGCGGGCGCGCGCGCCAGGATCGAGCGCGTCATCGTGCGCGGCGCGTCGGCGACGATGTACCCCCTGATACTTGCCCGTCTCGGTCTCGAGGCGGGGGCGCCGTACGACGGCGTGGACGTCGACCGCCGCCTGCGCGCGTACGAGGAGCAACTGCGGCGCAACCGCTACTACGAGGCCAGCGTGAGCCACGAGATCGAGGCCGTGGCCGGCGGCGCCCGCGTCCACCTCGTCCTGAACGTGCGGCAGGGACGGCGCATCACGGTCGTGCTGGCCGGCGACGAGGTGGCGGGGGCCGATCTCGCGTCGCTCGCGCCGATCGAGCGCGAGGGCTCCGTCGACGCGGATCTGCTCGAGGACGCCGAGCGGCGCATCGCGGCGCTGCTGCACGACCGGGGCTACCGCGACGCCGTGGTGACCCACGCGCGCGAGGTCGAGGGCGAGGAGCTGTCGATCGTCTTCACCGTCGACCGCGGCCGGCTCTACGAGGTCGACGAGGTCCGGTTCGCGGGACAGCGCGCCGTGCCGCGGTCGGTGCTCGAGCCGCTGGTGAGCCTGGAGCCGGGCGAGCCGCTGGTGATGCGGGAGCTCGACGCCAGCCTCGGGCGGGTCGCCGAGCACTACCGGCAACTCGGCTACGCGACGGTGCGGGTCGAGCCGCGCATCGAGGAGCGGCCATCGGCCGACCCGGCCGGGGCGGTCCCGGTGACCTGCGCGATCGACATCGCGGAGGGCGCGCGGACCGCCGTGCGGTCCCTGACGGTGGAGGGCAATGCGTTCCGGACCGACGCGGAGCTGGGCGAGCTCATCGCCTCCGCCGTCGGCGACCCCTACAGCGCGCGGCAGGCGGTCAGCGATCGCGACCGCATTCTGGCCCTGTATCTCAATGCCGGCTTCGAACGTGCGGTCGTGACGGTCGAGCCGCGCTTCGACGACGGGCTCGAAGCGGTGGACCTGGTCTTCCGGATAGCAGAGGGGCCGCAGATTCGGATCGAGCACGTGCTGATCGTGGGCAACGAGCAGATCGATACCGCGGGCATCCGCCGCGAGATCACGCTGGAGGAGGGACAGCCGCTCGGGTTGGCCGCGGTCGCCGAGACCCGCCGCCGGCTCAACGCGCTCGGGCTGTTCCGGCGGATCGACATCCGCGAGTTCAGCCACGGCGGGGGCAACCGGCGCGATGTCGTGATCGTGGTCGAGGAGGCGCCGGCGACGCGGCTCGGCTACGGCGGCGGCCTCGAGCTGTCGCAGCGCCTGCGGCGTCGGACCGACCCGGCCGGCGGCGCGAGCCAGGCCGTCGAGCAGATCGAGTTCGCTCCGCGCGGCTTCGTGCAGATCGGCCGGCGCAACCTGTGGGGCAAGAACCGCTCGATCGACCTCTTCACGCGCGTGAGCTTCCGCCGCGAGCACGATCCCGTCGATCCGACCGCGCCGGTGCAGGATCGGAAGCTCGGCTTCAACGAGTACCGCGTGGTCGGCACCTACGCCGAGCCGCGGGCGTTCGCCGGCGGCTGGGATCTGTTCGTGACGGGATTCGTCGAGGAGGCCATCCGGCCGGGCTTCGATCTGTTCAGCCGCGGCGTCAACGCGGAGGCGCGGCGGCAGGTGACGCCGACGCTGAGCGCCAGCGCCGCCTACCAGTGGGGCAAGAACGACACCTCGAACATCCAGCTCAACCCCGAGGACGTGCCGCTCGTCGACCGGCTCTTCGAGAAGGTGCGGCTGTCCGCCTTCACGGGCAGCATCCTGCGGGACACGCGCGACGACGTGGTCGACCCGGCCGCCGGCGAGATGTTCAGCATCGACGGCAAGCTCGCGGCCCGCGGCATCGGCTCCGAGGTGGGTTTCGCCAAGACGTTCCTGCAGGCGTTCGCCTATCGCCGGCTCCCCGGCGTGCGGCGGGTGGTCGTGGCGGCGGGCGCCCGCCTCGGGCTGGCCGTCGGCTTCCGGGGGCTCTCCGCGCCGGCGGCGCAGGCGCTCGGCGGCCTGGCGCCGGCGGACGCGGGAGCGGAGCCGCAGCGTCCGCTGCTCCCGATCAGCGAGCGTTTCTTCGCCGGCGGCGACACCACGGTGCGCGGCTTCGCCTTCGACCGGCTGGGCATTCCGCTCGGGCAGCCCGGGGCAACGATCGACGCCGCCGGGTTCCCGCAGGGGGGCAACGCCGTGGTGGTCCTCAACGCCGAGTTGCGCGTGCCCGTGACGCGCGATCTCGGGATCGTGGGGTTCCTCGATGCCGGGAACGTGTACGATCGGGTGAGCAACCTCAACCTCGGACGCATCCGAAGCGGGGCCGGGTTCGGCGTCCGGTATCGCTCGCCGGTCGGTCCGATCCGGGTCGATCTCGGATTCAAGCTCGACCGCCAGGATCTTGGCAGTGGTCCGGACCGCGAGAGGGAACCGCTCACCGCGCTTCACATCAGTATCGGCCAGGCCTTCTAGGAGTCTGCGCCGCAGAACCGCGCGGACTCCTGCAGGGTTGGCTGGGCGCCGAGCGGAGCCGTCAGGCGGCGATTGGCGGGCCAGCCGGCGGCGGGGGGGGCTGGCGGCCGCCCGGATGCTCGGCGTCGCGTGCGCCGTGTGGTTGGGGGTATCCGGGGCCTGGCCCGCGCACGCCGAAACGCTGGATCGCATCCTCGCGATCGTGGCCGGCCACGTGATCATGCAATCGGACGTGCGGGCGGTCGTCGACCTGCAACTGGCGGGGCCGGGCACGGGCTCGGCCCCGGACCGGGAGGACGAGGTGCTGGACTACCTGATCGAGCGGCGCCTGATCCTGGACGAGGTCGACCGCTACGTGGTGGCCGATCCGCCGCCGGCCGACATCGAGCGGCGGCTGGCCGCGGTGGCTGCCCGCTTCGCGTCGGCCGCCGAGCTGGCCACCGTGCTGGCGCGCGTGGGGTACACCGCCGACGATCTGCGGCAGGTCCTGCGGGACGACGCGCGGCGCGACGCGTACGTGGAGACCCGCTTCGGTCCTCTGCGCATGCCGACCGAGGAGCAGTTACGCCTGCACTACGAGGAGCACCTGGACGAGCTCGCCGTCGACGGCCGCCGGCCGTCGTTCGCCGAGGTGCGGCCGCTCGTGCGGCAGCGCGTCGAGCGCGAGAGCCGCGCTGCCAGCGTCGCCGCCTGGGTGGCGCAGCTCGTGGGCCGCGGCCAGATACTGCGCATACCGCCGGCGCCGCGCACGGCGCGGTAGCGCGATCATGGACGGGACTCGGGGCGCATGCCGTGGCGTCCCGTGGACCTGTTTCCTCGTAGTCTGTTGGTCGAACGCCTGGATCGTCAGACGCGGGGTTCGTCACTGGCCATGTCTTCCTCGACAAGCTCGCCGAGTCGTTTCCCTTGTTCGCGCGTCTGCTGGCGAAGCTGGTCCATCTCCTCTCTCGTCAGGCGCCCGTCTTCAGCCATCTTCGCCAGAAGGTCGTTGTACGGCTTCAAGAACACGCTCAAAATGGAGGTCACCACAGGGGTGAGGTCTTTTTCGAACCTTACTTTCAGGGTTGACGGATCATCCATGATGAGGTCCCCCCTTGGTCTTCAACGCTGCCGACAAGTGCTGCTCGACGGCCCCCGCCAGCGTACTGGCGCTCACCTGCTGGTCACGTTCGGCCTGCCGGCCTTGCAAGAACGCAACTGCCGTGGCCAGCCCGTCGAGCTTCTCGGTGACACGGTCGTAGGCGGTCTTGTTCTCGAACTTGACGGACCTCAGCTCTGAGCGGACCCCGTTAAGGGTCCGCGCAAAAATAACTTCCTGCAAATGGCTGTAGTGTCACAGTAAAGC
>CAYGCV010000038.1:0-19047 GCA_964348425.1 uncultured Vicinamibacteraceae bacterium
CCGCCCACCGCCTCCGACCCCGACACCCGGCCCGTCGCATGCACCGCCGCCAGGCCGTCCTCGTTGAGCCCCACCAGGCCGCCCGCCTGCCGCTCGGCCGACACCTCCACCGCCGCGAAGCTGCCCCCGATGTCCCCGGCGTTGGCGCCGACCAGGCCGCCCACCGCTTCCGTGCCAGACACGCGGCCGGTCGCCCAACTGGCCGTCACCCGGCCGCCGTTGCGCCCCGCCAGAGCCCCCACCGCCCGCGTGCCGGTCACGTCCGCGGCAATCAGCCCCACGCGGGCAACCATGCTCGATGCCCCCGTCGCCGCGAACAGGCCCGCGCCCTCGCCTCCGGCGATGAACAGGCCGCGAATCACCCGCCCGTTGCCCTCGAACGCCGCCGCGAACGGCTCGGCGGCCGTCCCGATGGGCAACCAGCCCGCGCCGTCGCGCCAGTAGGCGTCGCCCGCGTCGGGACCGCCGCTGCCGTTCGTGTCGAAGTCCAGGTCCGCGACCAGCTCGTAGCCGCGGCAGCCCGGGTCCGCGCACGACGGGCCGCCGGGCGCGCCCTCGAACGCCGCCGCGTGCGCCTCCGCCCCGGCCTCCGCCGGCACGCCGTCGCCGTCGAGGTCGTGGCGCACGGCGTCGAGCTGCGCCGGCGTCCGCACCTCGAGCAGGCCGTCCGCATCCACGTCGTAGTCGATCACCACCGTCACCGTGAACATCTGCGTCGCCGGCGCGTCCTCCTCGTCGGCCGCCGTCACCGTGACGACCGCCGTCCCGGCCCCCACCGGCGTCACCATCACCACGCTGCCCTCCACGGCCGCCGTTGCCACATCCTCCGCGGACGAGCTCGCCGCATACGTCAGCGCGTCCCGGTCCGGATCCCGGAACGCCGCGGCCACGTTCACGACCGCCGGGCTCCCCCCGACCGTCAGCGACTCATCCGCCAGCGTCCCCACCGCCTCCGGCGGCCGGTTGGGCTGCCTGGGACGACCGCCGCCACCGCCGCCACCGCCGCCACCACCACCACCACCGCCTCCTCCTCCTCCGCTGCCGCCGCCGCACCGGCTGGCCCGGAACGTGATGGTCCGCAGCCACGCCTGAAACGCCGCGTCCGCCGGCGTGCACACCGCGGTGTTTCGGACGTCCAGCGTCGCGAGGGACGCCAGCTCGCGCAGGCGCACCGGGAGCGTGCCCCCCAACGACGCGTTGTCGTTGAGCGACAGCTCCTCGACGTCGGCCAGGGCTTCGAGCGCCGCCGGGACGGGGCCGTTCAGGCCGCGACCGGCGAGCTGCACGCGCGTCACCCGGCCGCTGGCGCCTGTCGTTATCCCGCTCCAGTCCGCGAGCGGGCGGACGGCGTACGGGTTCCAGGGGTCCGTCCAGCCCGGGCCGCCGTTCGCCCAGTAGAGGGCCGCAAGCGCCGCCCGGTCCGCCGCCACCGCCACGGGCGCCGGGACAGCCCCGGTGAGGCCCGGGTTGCTCCAGAGCGCCAGGTGGCCGAGGTTCGTCAGCTTCTCCAGCTCGGTGGGGATCGAGCCGGTCAACCTGTTGTCGCTCAAGTACAGTTGCAGCAGGCGCGTCATGTCTCCCAGGCGGGCCGGTATGTCGCCCTCCAACGCGTTCCCGTTGAGATAGACATAGCGCGCCATCGTCAGGTCGCCGAGCTCGGCGGGGATCGCCCCCGTCAATCCGTTGTCGTGCAGAAAGAGCCACTGCAGGCCTGTCAGCTTCCCGAGCGTCGCCGGGATGGCGCCGCTCAGCCTGTTGCCGCTCAGGTTCAGCCGTTGGAGGCTCGACAGATCTCCCAGCGCGGACGGGATCGCCCCGGTCAGGTCGTTGCCCTGCAGATACAACCGCGTGAGGCTGCCGAGCTTTCCGAGACTGTCCGGGATCGAGCCGCTCAGCGCGTTGTCCTGGAGCTCCAGGAACACCAGGCTGGCCAGATCGCCCAACGTCGACGGAATCTCCCCGGTGAATGCATTGCCGTAGAGGCTCAGGCTGTCGAGCTTGGTCAGGTTGCCCAGCCAGGTCGGGATCTGCCCGCTGAGCTCGTTGTTCGCCGCATGGTTCACGTTGTCTGCGAGCGACAACTCCAGGAGCTCGGTGAGGGCGCTCAGCTCATTGGGAATCACCCCGGTCAGATTGTTGTCGTTGAGCCTCAGGAGCTCGAGCCTGTCCAGGTTGCCCAACTCCGCCGGGATCTCTCCGCTCAGGTTGTTGTCGCCGAGGGCAAGCCAGTCTACCCGGCCGTCCATAGCCGTGCTGACGCCCGCCCACTCGTTCAGCGGTCTGTCCTCGAGCCAGCCGGTGCTCCTGTCCCAGTTGGGGCCGTCGGTCGCGTTGTAGACGGCCACCAGCGCCGCGCGGTCCGATTCGACCGTTCCCTGCGCGTGAGCGTCCGCCGGCGCCATGGGCAGACCGACGATCGCCAGCAGAGCCGCCGCGCGTGCGGTCGATTGGTGCATGGCGGTCCTGGTCGGAGTCGCGCCGTAGTGTCCCCGTGCGTCACGAAGCGGCGGTGCGAAGAAAAGCATAGCCGACTGGCTGCGACAAACGTGCGATGTATTCGTTGGCTGGGTGATCGGCCAGTGAGCACGGGCTGAAAGCGGTCTTGAGCCGAGAAAGGTTCCAGTGCTGCGACGAGGATGCCTGGAACGACGGTGGGGTTTCCCACGCCGCGGTGCGTCACGCCCTTGCGGCGCCGCCCACGCGGTCGCCGCCCCGGCGATGAGCAGCCCGCCGCACATCGTCTCGACCACGCCGAACACCGCTGACTCAGCCCCACCGGAATGGGTTGAGTGGATCGACGAGCCGGTTCCCCGCCACCGAGGGCGCACGCTGACGAACCTGTACAACGCCCGGCCGCAGTGGCTCGCCGACACCCACACAGCCCTTGACGCGGCGGTAGCCGCTGCGTACGGTTGGCTGGCGGACATTTGCGACGAGGAAGTGCTGCGCGAGTTGCTGGCGCTCAACGGAGGCGGACGTGATCGGACGGCAGATGAAGGGGGCCGGCGGGCATGCGGCGGCGATGCGAGGCGCGGCGGCAGTCGTGTTGACGGTCGGATTCGCTGGCTGCAACGGATCGCCTGCGGCCCCATCGGATATGCCCTCGCTGACGGTGGACATCCACGCGACCGACTCGGGCATGAGGCTCGGTTCCGTTCTCGTCGAGGACACGGCCGACGGTGCCCGCTTCACCCCGAATCTGAGGGGCCTGACGGCCGGCGAGCACGGCTTCCACGTTCATGTGAATCCTGATTGCGGGATGGCGGGTCAGGCCGCGGGGGGGCACTACGATCCGGCGAACACGGGGCGTCACGAAGGCCCTGATGGCAACGGTCATCTCGGGGACCTGCCGAGACTGGCGGTCGATGGCGGGGGCGGCGCGACCGTTCCGGTCGTCGCGCGGCGAGTTCGCGTGAGCGACGTTGTGGGTCGTTCGCTGATGGTCCATGCCGGCGGCGACAACTACTCGGACATGCCCGCACGGCTCGGGGGCGGCGGCGCTCGGGTGGCCTGCGGTGTCATCCCGGCGGCGGCGAGCTGAGCGGATGTCGGCTGCCCGGTCGGTGCACGAGGGGGCGACTCGGCCCACATCGGGGGTGAGGAGAGCCGGCGGATGTCGACCCATCACTTCACGCTGATCGTCGACGGCCCGGACATTCAGAGCGATGCGGTCATCGATGCCCTGTACGAGGCGGGATGTGACGATGCGCTGGTTGGCCGGGCGGACGGTATCCAGTACGTCGAGTTCGATCGCGAGGCTGTCGGCGTCCTGGAAGCCGTCTTGTCGGCGGTGGCCGACATCGAGCGGGTCGAGGGCGTCAAGGTCGTCCGGATAGCAGACGCGGGATTGGTTTCGATGGCTGACATCGCGAGTCGTACCGGTCGTACCCGCGAAGGAGTGCGACTGCTGGTGACGGGTGCGCGGGGCCCGGGTGGCTTCCCGCCGCCGGTCACGGATCCGCGCAGTCGGTATCGGTTGTGGCGCTGGTCGGACGTGGAACGATGGCTGGCGGCGAGTTGCGGCGAGGAGACGGTGGCGATGGAGGATCACGTCCTGGCCGCCATCAACGCGAGCCTGGAGCTCCGCCATCACCGACACTGGCTCGACGCGGGCCGCCACGGCAGATTGCGGTCGCTGGCGGGTCTCTCAATGGGAGAGTAGCCCGGCGTATTCGGAAAGGTAGCCTGAGTCGCGGCAACAGATCGGCGGGGCCACGACCCGCCGCTGCGAGATGAACGCGGCGGAATCAGGTCCCTACAGAGACTGTCGTGTTCGCGCTGCGCGAGGACCGGCTACCTCCCGAGGTAGTCCTCGTCGCTGACCGGCTCGTAACGGGTCGCCTCGCCGCTGATGAAGGTCAACTGGATCAGGTGCTCGTCGGGCGCTGCGCCGTGCCAGTGGACGACGTCCGGACCGGCGTAGATCGGCCTGTCGCCGGGCACGAACTCGATGATCTCGCCGCCGCGCACCTGCGCGCGCCCGCGCCCTTCCTCGGCGGCGATGATCTGCCAGCCGGCATGACTGTGCCAGCTCGACCGGGCGCCCGGTTCGAAGCGCAGTCGGAGCGCCCGCATGTCCGACGCATCCAGGCGGCTGCGCCCCGCGTCGGTCTGGGCCGCCAACGCCGGCGGCTGCTGCGCGAACAGGATGGAAACACCGGCGCCCAGCGCGACGATACCCAGCAGCACGCCCGTACGGAATTGAAGCCGCCTTTGCATGGCATCGCGCCCGCGCAGGCGCGGCGGGTGACGGACATCGACTGGTCGACGTGGTCGGCCGTGGATCCGGCGACGCTCGCGTTCGTGATCCGCGCGGGCCGCATCCTCCTCATCCGCAAGAAGCGCGGGCTCGGCGCCGGCAAGGTGAACGGGCCGGGGGGGCGGATCGAGCCGGGGGAGACGCCGGCCGCGGGCGCCGCGCGGGAGCTGCAGGAGGAGCTCGGCATCCGGCCGGTCGACCTGGTGCGCCTGGGCGAGCATCGGTTCCAGTTCGTGGACGGCTATTCGACCTACGTCCACGTCTACCGCGCGTCGGACCTGCGCGGCACGCCGGTCGAGACCGACGAGGCGATCCCGCTGTGGGTCGCGCTCGACGCCATCCCGTTCGACGAGATGTGGGAGGACGATCGGCTCTGGCTGCCGCTGGTCGTCGCGGGGCGGCGCTTCTCGGGCTACTGGATCTTCGACGGGGACCGCATGCTGGACTACCGGCTGGACGTGCTGCCGGAGTCCGGGCCGTAGAACGGCGCGGACTCGGCCGGGCTACAGGTCCAGCCGCTTGATCTTCTCCACCAGCGTCGTGCGCTTGACGTTGAGCAGGCGCGCGGCCTGGTGGCGGTTGCCGCCCGTGCGCTCGAGCGCGCGCGTGATCAGGCCGCGCTCGATCTCCCCGAGCCGGCCCGGCAGGTCGATGCCGTCCTCCGGCAGCGCCGCGTCCGCATCCTCCGGCTCGCCGCCCCGCTCCCGGATCTCCGGCGGCAGATCGTCGACGTCGATCCGCGACCGGCCGGGCGTGAGCGCCAGCGCGCGCTCCACCACGTTCTCGAGCTGCCGGATGTTGCCCGGCCAGTCGAACGCCATCATCCGCCGCATGGCGTCCTGCGAGAAGGCGACGTCGGGTCGCGGCGGCACGAGGTCGCGGCCGATCTTCTGCAGGAAGCTCCGAATCAGCAGCGGCACGTCCTCGCGGCGTTCGCGGAGCGGCGGCAGGTGGATGGGGATCACGTTCAAGCGGTAGTAGAGGTCCTCGCGAAAGTCGCCGTCACGCACCATCTGCGCCAGATCGGCGTTGGTGGCGGCGATGACGCGCACGTCGACGCGCACCGGCTGCGCGTCGCCCAGGCGCTCGAACTCGCGTTCCTGCAGGGCGCGCAGCAGCTTGGCCTGCAGGCTCGCGGCCATCGTGCCCACCTCGTCGAGAAAGAAGGTGCCGCGGTGCGCCTGCTCGAGCCGGCCCTGGCGGTTGCTGACGGCGCCGGTGAACGCGCCGCGCACGTGACCGAACAGCTCGGCTTCGAGCAGGGTCTCCGGCACGGCGCCGCAGTTGAGGGCCACGAAGCGGTGCCTGCGGCGGGGGCTGTTGTGGTGGATCGCGCGGGCGACCAGCTCCTTGCCCGTGCCGGTCTCGCCGGTGATCAGGATGGTGCTGGCCGTCACGGCCACTGTCTCCAGCACGTCGAACAGCCTCCGCATCGACCTGCTCCTGCCGACGATGCCCTCGAAGCGGTAGCGCTCCTCGAGCTGCGAGCGCAGGTACGCGTTCTCGGACTGCAGGCGGCGCTGCTCCAGAGCCGACGCGAGCAGGTGCAGCAGGTGATCGAACTGGAAGGGCTTGGTGATGAAGTCGCTCGCACCGCGCTTGATCGCCTCGACCGCGTCCTTGACGGTGCCGTAGCCGGTCACGACCAGGCCCACGATGTTCGGGTAGCGCTCCACGGCGGCCTCGATGAGCGTCGTCCCGTCGATGCCGGGGAGGCGGAGGTCCGTGAGGACGAGGTCGAAGGCGAAGTCGGCGAGCGCGTCGAGCGCGGCCTCGCCCGAGGCGGCCTGCGTCACGTGGTAGCCGTGCTCGCCGAGGCGTTCGGCGGTGACCTCCCGCAGCGCGTCCTCGTCCTCGACGAGGAGCAGATGTATTTGTTTTTCAGTCATTTAGAGCGGCGCCATTATTTTGACGGCGATCGGCGCCGCGGTCAAGGCGAGGGGCCGGACTACAGCGACGGGCAGCCCGGGCCGATACGCAGCACGAGGCGGTTCAGCCGGTCGGCCCATCCCGGCCCGACGCGCGCTGAGCGAGACATGCGAGACAAGCACATGGCAGGCGAGGCACTGGTGGTGGACAGGAAGACCATCTCGATCATGAAGGCGTGCGAGCTTGTCGGCGTGAGCCGCCGGACGATCTACAACTGGATCGCCAGCGGCAAGGTCGACTACGTGCGCACGGCGGGCGGCTCGATCCGCATCTTCGTCGACACGCTGTGGCGCAAGCCGGAGGACACGGGCAACCGTCGTCCGGACCGGTCGCGCGGCTCGCAGCAGCGGCGGAGTAACTGATGCCCGGCAAGACGCCGCTGCCGTTCTCCCGGACCGAGGAGGCCCCCGGGTCCGAGCCGGCCGAGCACGTTGCCCTGTTCCACCGCCTGAACAACCAGTTGGGCATCATTCTCGCCAACGCCGAGCTGCTCGAGAGCCGCCTCCGGGAGCAGGAGGGCAACCGCGCGCGGGCCGCGCAGATAGTCGTCGGCGCCATCGACGCCATCAGCACCGCGCAGGACATCAGGGCCCTCCTCGACTCGCCCACGAAGTAGGTGGCCGCCGCGCGCGGCCATTTCCCCTCCTCCAGCCGCTCCGGGACCGTCAACAGGTTGACGCGCCGGCCCGGATCGTCAAGACAATGACGCCTCCGGTGCGCGCCACGGCCACCGGTTGCACTGCGCTGCACGTTCTCTCGATGTCCGTAGGTGACTGAAAACAAGCCGTTTACCAGATCTTCTCAGGGTTGCCCGGGCCGTCCGGTGACGGCGCCGCGCGGTTGGCATCCACCTTGCCTTTACAGGGGGCGAGGGAGGTCATGATGACGAAGCAAGCAGCCGCGATCGACCGGGAACACATCGACAACAGCCTGCCGTTCGTGCAGGCGCTGGCCCGCCGGGTGGCCGCGTCCATGCCGAATTCGGTGGACGTGTCGGACCTGGTGCAGGACGGCATGATCGGGTTGATCGATGCGGCGCACCGCTTCGACGGCTCGCGCGGCATCAAGTTCGAGACGTTCGCGGAGCGCCGCGTGCGCGGCGCGATGATCGACGCGTTGCGGCGCGACGCCTGGCCGCGCGGGGTGCGCCGGGCGCGGCGCGAGCTGAAGGCGGCGCGCGAGAAGCTGCGGCACCGGTTGGGGTGCGAGCCGTCGCTGGCCGATCTGGCGAACCACCTGGGTTCCGACGAGGCCCAGCTCGGGCGGACGATCAGGCGCATCAGCACCATCGAGTCGACTTCGCCGCTCGCGACGGCCGACTCGGTGGACGAGGCCAATCTGCCCCCGGTGATGGTGCCCTCGGAACCGGCGGCGCCCGACGCGGAGTGCGAGCTCCACGAGGTGCAGGACCGGATCCGCGCCGCCCTGGCCGCGCTGCCGCCGCGGGAGCGGAAGGTGGTCGGGATGTACTACTACGGCGACGCCACGATGAAGGAGATCGGGTCGTCGATCGGCGTGAACGAGTCGCGCGTCTCCCAGCTCCACGCCCGCGCCATTCGCCGCCTGCGCGAGCTGCTCGGGCCCGACCAGGCCCCGCACGAGCTGGCCGCGTAGCGTTAATCAGATGGGGCTGCGCCCCAAGCCCCCGGCGTGCGCTTGCGGGGACCCCTTCGCCCCGCGCCGCTACCCGGTCAGCTCGCGGGCGACGCGGAGCAGCTCGCCGAGGCGGAACGGTTTCGCGAGCCAGCGGCATCCGCTCTCGGCCAGGAAACGCTCCGCGTCGGTGCCGGCGACGTCGCCCGTCACGAACAGGATCCGCCGCGCCAGCCGCGGCGTGGACTTCGCGATCTCCTGGTAGAATGCGCGGCCGTCCATTCTGGGCATCTTGAGGTCGCAGACGACCAGGTCGTACACGGTTGCCTGCACCCGGTCGAGCGCGTCGCGTCCGTCGCCGGCGCGGTCGACCCGATACCCGGCGTCGGTCAGCACTTCCGCAACAGCCGTCGCCAGCGCCGGCTCGTCCTCGACGACAAGGACGGCCGCGCCGCCTCCATCGCCGGCGGGCCGAGCGCGCACCCGTTCCGGGGCCGGCCGGGCGTCGCCGCCGGACGGCAGCTCGACGAAGAAGGAGGTCCCTCCTCCCGCGGCCGACTCCACGCGCAGCTTACCGCCATGGTCCTGCACGATGGCGTACGCGACGGTCAGGCCGAGGCCGGTTCCCTTGCCGACCGCCTTCGTCGTGAAGAACGGATCGAAGATCTTCGGCTGCACCTCATCCGGCACGCCGGGGCCGTCGTCGTTCAGCTCGAGGACGACCACGTCGCGCTCGGCGTCGAGCCAGGAGCGGGTCACCAGCGTCCCGCGGCCGTGCGCGGACAGCATTGCCTGCTCGGCGTTGATGACCAGGTTCAGCAGTACCTGCTTGAGGTGGTGCGGGTCGGCGAAGACCCGGGGCAGACCCGTGGCGAGCCCGTCGATGGTGGTGATGTTGGACACGCGCTGCTCGTAGGCGCGCAACGCCAGGGTCTCCCGCACCACCTGGTTCAGGTCGACCATCGCCCGTGTGGTGTGGCGCTTGCGCGAGAACGTCAGCAGGTTGCGGACGATCTTCGCGGCCCGCTCCGCCTCGGCCAGGATCGTTTCGACGCCGCGCTTCGTGACGGTGTCGAGCCGCCGCGCCGCCAGGCGCTCGGACCAGGTGAGAATCGTGGCCAGCGGATTGTTCAGCTCGTGCGCCACGCCGGATATGGTCTGCCCGAGCGCCGCCAGCTTCTCGGCCTGGAGGACCTGGTGGGAGACATCCCGGTTCTGGTCCTCCATCCGCCGGCGCTCGCTGACGTCCCGGACGAGTGCCGACAGCCGTCGTGCCGCGCCGTCCGGCGCGTCGCCGACGGCCGCCGTCACCTCCGCCCAGAACGGGGTCTCGTCGGCCCGCCGCAGGCGGAGCAGGTAGTCCGTGACCGCGCCGTCGCGCTCCAGCCGTGCGAAGAACGCCGCCCGCACCAGCGGGTCGACGAAACGTTGCGGCTCGAACGGCCGCACCGCGGCCTCGTCGGCCTCCGCCGGGTGTCCGAACATCAGCTTGAGATGCGGATTGGCCGCAACGGTCGCGTCGTTCTCGCCTTCGAAGGTGCCGATGTAGATGCCCAGGGGGACCGACTCGAACAGCCGGCCCAGCGCGGCGGAGAGGGAAGTCGCGGCGGCGCGCGGAGGCGGCTCAGCGCGGGGCGACACGCGCGATTATAGCAGCCCGCCGCGATCGCGTTCCGGTCTGAACGCCGCCCGGCCTACTGCGCCTGCGCCTGCGGCGGCGAGGGCGTCGGGGTCATGCGCGGGAAGCGCGAGGCGTACTTCGATTCGATGGCGGCGCGGATGTCGCGCACGGTCGCTCCCGAGGCGTGCATCTGCATGGAGTCGCGCGCGACGTCGATGCAGACGGCGCAACCCATGCCGTGCGGCTCCCACGCCTCGACACTGCCGTCCGCGTTCCGCGACTGCACGAAGCAGTGCGAGTTGGCCCGGTGCCCGGCGGTCTCGCAGCCGCAGAAGCAGGGCACGAACTCCAGGATGTCGGGATTCCGGCCGGCGAACTCGTACACTTCCGCGATGGTCTCGGCCGGCCGCGGCACCATGTTGGGAATGAAGGGCAACGGCGGCATGGGCGCGTCGGGATGCGGCTTCGTGACCTCGACGGCCGCGGCCGGCACCGTCTCCGCAACGGGGCGCGCCGGGGTGGCCGGCTGCTCCGTTGCCGGCGCCGGCGCGTGCGCGCCGTGGTCGGCCTCGGCGACCGCATCCCGCGACTCGGAGGCCCAGCCCGGATACAACACGAACACGGCCAGCGCGGCCACTGCCAGGACGCCGCCGATCAACACCCACGGCGGCCCGGCGGGTTGCTCGGGCGCCTGCCGTTCCGACACCTGGTCGCTGTGCTTTTTCGAGGCCATGGCGGCATTCTATATCAAAAGTGCGAAGTCATCCCGTCATCCCGCCTGCCCGCCGTTGCCGCCCGGACTCGGCCCGAGGGCGAACGCCATCGTGCCTTCCACCGCGACCTCGTCGTTGACGCGCGCGAAGCCCTTGAGGCGCCCCATGCGGCTGCGCAGGCGATCGACGGTCGCCTCGATCACGACGATGTCGCCGGGATGCACGGGCCGGCGGTAGCGCACGCGCTCGATGCCCATGAAGTAGGGCAGACGACCGCGGTTCTCGGGCTTCGCGAGAATCAGGATCGCGCCGACCTGGGCCACCGCCTCCGTGAGGATCGTCGGCGGCAGGACCGGATTCTCGCCGGGCGGGCGGGCCAGGTAGCGCTCGTTGAGCGACACGTTCTTGATGCCCGCGATGCGCTTGTCGAGCTCGAGCTCGGTGATGCGGTCGACCAGCAGGAACGGGCACCGGTGGGGCAGGATCCGCTCGATGGCGGCATTGTCGAGCGGCAGGTCCAGCGCCACGGCCACGGCGCCAGTATATCGAAGTCGGCCGCGCGAATCGCCAGTGCACGACGAAACGGGATGCCGCGATGCCAGCGCCTGCCTTCCAGTTGACGCATCCCGCCGATCCGCACGGCCGTCTTCATGACTATCAAGATTCGTGCCGGCCCGCCGGCGTCCGGAAACGGCCGCGTTCGCGCAGCACCGGTGCCGGCCGCTGTCCTGTGCGGGTGACGCAATCCGGGCGCGCTGCCCTCTGCAGGAGACTGCGCCGGGAGGTTCAACGTAGAATCCGACCGGCATGCCGGCCGGACAGTCGGGGCGCGTCGCCGTCCTCATCAACCCCCGCGCGGGTGTACGCGGTCGGCGTGCGGTCGGGGCGCGAACGGCGCTGGCGCGCGACGTGCTGCGGGCGCGCGGCGTCGACGGGCAGGTGCTCGTCGCGGACGGGCGCGGCCGCGGCCGGGAGGCCGCGCAAGCGCTGCTGGCGCAGGGCGTCGACACCGTGGTGGTCTGGGGCGGCGACGGGACGATCAACGAGGTCGCCTCCGAGCTCGTCTCGCGCGGCGTGACGTTGGGCATCGTGCCCTCCGGATCGGGCAACGGCCTGGCGCGCGAGCTCAGGCTCGATCGCGATCCGCGCCGCGCGCTCGAGGTGGCCCTGGGCGGCGCGCTGCGGCGGATCGACGCGGGGGAGCTCGGCGGGCGGCTCTTCTTCAACGTCGCCGGGGTCGGCTTCGACGCCCATCTCGCCGCGGCCTTCAACGCCGGCCCGCGCCGCGGCCTCGGCGGCTACGTGAAGGCGGTGGTGCGCGAGGTCGCGACGTACGAGCCCGCGCGCTACCAGGTGACCGCCGGCGGCGTCGCGAGCGAGAGCGAGGCCCTGTTCGTGGCCGTGGCCAACACCCGCCAGTACGGCAGCGGCGCCGTGGTTGCCCCGCGCGCCCGGCCCGACGACGGTCTGCTGGAGCTGGTCGTGGTGCCGGCACTCTCCGTGCCGGCGATCCTGTGGCAGGCGCGCCGCCTCTTCGCCGGCACGCTGCAGCGGCTGCAAGGGGTGCGGACGTACTCGGTCAGGGCCGGCGAGATCGCGGCCGCCGGCCCCCTCGCCTTTCACGTGGACGGCGAGGTGGTCTCCGGGTCGCGTTCGCTGACGGTCGGCGTGCGCGCGGGGGCCCTCGCGGTCCGCGTGCCGCGTTAAGGGGAGAGGGCGCTGTCCCCGGCCGCCGGCCCGGGTGCGCCGGGGCGCAGGATGGCGTAGGTCGGCAGGCCGATGCCTTCGAAGCGCGCCATGACCTCGCTAGCCGGCGGCAGGCTGGGATCCTCGGCCTGGAACTTGATCTTCACGTAGCCGTCGAGCGCCTCCTGCACGGCGGGGTCCTTGAGCGTGGTCCGGTCCATCGTCAGGCAGTTCTTGCACCAGGTCGCCCAGACGTCGACCAGCACCGGCTTCTGCTCCAGGCGGGCCGTCTGCAGCCCCTGGCTCAGCGACGCGTGCCAGCCCTCCTCGAGCATCTCCTGCACGCTGTCGGCCACCGCGGCGGGATCGACCCAGCGCTGGCTGAAGAGGCCGTAGGCGAGCGCACCGTAGTAGACGGCCGTGCCCAGGATGAAGACGCCGAACGCCTGCTTGACGCGCACCATCCAGGGGCCGGGCCGCGGAATCACCGACAGCCCGGCGCCGGCGACCGGCCACGGGAGCGCCATGCCCACCCCCAGCAGGAAGGGCAGCGCGAGCGCCGCGGTCACACCCGCCGTGTACAGGCTGCTGGAGAAGACGATGACCTGGATGACGACCGGCGCGACGCAGGCGCCCGCCAGCAGCGCGGCCACCCCGCCCAGCGCGAAGGCGACCAGGAACGACCCGTTGCCCTCCGGCCCGCCGAGGTTGACGGCGCTCTGGAAGCGCGAGAAGTCGATCGTGACGATGTCGAACATGGCCAGGCCGAGGACGACGAACAGCGCCGCGATGGCCAGGTTGAACCACGGCGACGCGTTGATCGTCCCGAACGTGCCGGCCGTCAGGATGACAGCGAGCCCGAGGCCGCCGTACACGAGCGCCATGGCGAGCCCGTAGGCGCTGCCCAGCGCGAAGCCCCGCCCGCGCGACCCGGCGCGGGTCCCCGCCCCGATGATGGCCAGGTTGATTGGAATCAGAGGCAGGACGCAGGGCGTGAGGTTGAGCGCCAGCCCGCCGATGAGCACCAGCGCCAGAATGGCGAGCGGTCCCTGTCCCTCGAACCACCCCGTCTCCGCGCGGCCCGACTCCGCCCGCTCCACGAAGTCCAGGAAATCGTCGGGACCCAGATAGCCGCCGGTCGTGCCGAGCACGGTGAAGCCGGCGAGCTGCGCCAGCACATCGGTCTCCGCGGCGGGCGGCTGCGGGCCGGGCGCACCCGCGTCGCCGGCCGCCGGGCTGCCGCCGGCCACGGCATCGAAGGTCAGGCCCGCGAATATCTCGGTGTGCCGCGCCTCGATCGCCTGCGTCCCCGGCACGACCGTCACGGAGAAGTCGAGCGCGGCCGTGGCCGGCAGGTAGCACATCGTCTCGTCGCACGCCTGGTAGCGCAGGACGCCCGGAACGGCATAGTCGCCGGGCGCCAGCCCGCTGTCGAGCGCCAGCGCGGCGCCGACGGCGAACGTCTCCTCGAACACCGCCAGCGGCTGGTCGGCGCCGGCCTGGCTCAACAGGATCGCCGCGGGCCAGGCCAGGCCCGCGAGCTCGATGCCCTGCGGCGGATCCAGCGTCAGGACGGTGGGGATGAGGAACGCCTCGAGCGGCTCCTGCGAGTTCACGTGGAACCCCGGCTCGAGCTGCGCCTGCACCGCGACGCGGAAGGTCGTCCCCGCATGGGCCGCGTCGGCCTCGGCCACCGTCGCCAGCTCGATCGGAATCCGGCCGGGCTGCGCCGCGGCGATCGACGCCCACAGGGCAGCAGTCAGCGCCCCGGCTGCCCCGGCTGCAAGGTTGCGTGCGTGCAGCATCATCCAGTTGAGTATGCCAGAATTCGGCGTCGCGCCGGCCTGCAGCCCGGACGCCTACTGGCGGATCTCCGCCAGGGCCGCGTTGTCGCGGTTCACGTCGACGTCCCGCAGCGCCCCGCGCAGCGGGACGCGCAACTCGGTGGTCGCTTCGGTCACGGCCACGACGACCGATTCCTCGGCCCCCGAGCGGTAGGTGAGCGTGACGGTCACCGGCACCTCGAAGACCTCGCCCTCCTGCCGGAAGCGGAGCACCACGTCGTTGGCGTCCGGATCGCCGGCGCGCCGCTCGATCCGGTAGTCGAAGCGCAGGGCCGGCACGTCGAACTCGTGAATCCAGCGCCGGAAGAAAGCGTCCAGCGACCGCCCCGACTCGACCTCGAAGGCGCGGATCAGGTCGTCGGTTCCGGCGGTGCGGAAGCGCATCTCCGCGTAGAACCGCCGCAGTCCCCGGAAGAAGGCGTCGTCGCCGACCAGCCTCCGCAGCATGTGCAGCACGAGGGCGCTCTTGTTGTAGACGAGGGCGCGGAACACCCGCGGCTCCTCCTGCAGGTGCCCGAGCCGGTAGCCCAGGTAGATCGGTCCCTGGTCGGCGTGGCGCAGGCTCCAGCGGCGCAACTGCGAGAGCACGTCGACGAAGGCTTCCTCGCCGTGCTCCTCGCGCGCGTACAGGGCGGCGAAGTACTGCGCGAGGCCTTCGCTGAGCCACTGCTCGTGGTAGTTGTTCCAGCCCACGGCCTGGCCCCACCACTGGTGGGCGAGCTCGTGCGCCACGAAGAACGCCGGGTAGCCGCTGAACGCGACGGGATCGGTGCGCCACGTGCGCATCAGGCGTCCGTGGACCGGCAGCGGCTGGTTGAGCACGACGAAGTACGGCGGGCTGTGGCCGCCCGGGAGGCGGCTGTCGGCCAGGGTCAGCGTGAACGTCGGGTAGGGCAGGTCGCCCACGAGCGACGCGTAGAAGCGCAGGATCTTCGCCGCCGTCTCGGCGAAGCGGGGGATGTGCTCGCGGCCGAAGTCGTTGGCTTCCACCGCCACCGACAGGCTGTCGTACGAGACGCCCCGGCGGGGCTCGCGCCCGGCGCGGTCGAGCACGATCTCCTGCACCGGCGTCTCGTGCCCGGTGAAGCGCGTGATGACGCACGACAGGTAGCGGGCCGGCTGCACCGCGACGAACGAGAAGGTGCGCGTCCCGCGGGCGTCGTCGGGCGCCTCGAGCGGCGGGTTGCCGTCGTCGGGGTCGCCGCTGGCGACGATGCCGTAGTCCGCCGGAATCGTCAGCGTCAGCGTGGCCGTGGCGTAGTCGGCCGAGGGGGGCTGCGGGTACCAGCGGCTCGCGTTCGTGTAGAGGTAGCGCCGCTCCGGAATGCCGTACGTGACTCTCCTGCCGCGCTCGAGGAGCCGCTGCCGCCCGATCCAGTTCTCCTCCAGCTCGTCGGCTTCGAGCAGGCCGGAGTAGCGCACCAGAATGGTGAACTCCGTGCCGGGCGGCGCCTCCGCCGGCAGGTTGACGACCATGTCGTTGCGGCCGCGCATGCGAAAGAACAGCAGCGATCCCAGCTCGCGCGAGGTCACCGAGTGCACCCGCAGCGCCTGAGCCAGTTGCAGCGTGAGCGACCTGAGCGGCGCGTCGTTCACGCGCACCGCCAGGCGCACGGTCGCGTCGATCCAGCACCCGAGCAGGGTGGGCCGCGCCCCGAGTGATTCCCGGCCGACGCCGCGCGGCTCGAACGAGGCCTCCACGTCGTAGTCGAGCACGTCGAACGGCGCGGCGTCCTGCCGGTCGTAGTACCGGCCCCGGGTCGCGCGCTTGTGCGCCGACGGATACAGCGAGATCACACGGGCCGGATCGCGCGTGTAGAGGGAGATGTCCTCCGGCCGCTGATCGGCCAGGGTGTACGTGAGGTTGCCGTGCTCGCGCGTGACGACCTCGGCGACGAAGTTGCCGGGCCGCGGGGTGAGCCACCACGTGCGGTCGCTGAACTCGCTGAAGTCCACGACGAACGTCAGGCCCGCCAGCGCGTCGAACACCTCCTGCGCCTCCTCGGCGAAGCCTTCGTCGACGCGGGTCTGCTCGAGGGCGGTCCTGACCCGCGCGTCGAGCATCAGCGGGTGGATCCTGACGAAGGCCTGCGTGAACTCGGCCTCGAGGCTCTCGCGCCCGGTGAAGATCTCTATCTGCCGCCGCTCCGCCGCGGGCTGCGGCGAGAACGTCAGCACGCCGTCGCCCACGAGCACCAGCCCGGTGACCCCGGCGTCGATCTCCGCGACGAACGCCGCGCCGCGCGCCATGCGCAGCCGCATGTCCTCGGCGGCAATCTCCAGGCCGGCCGCGTCGAACTGTCGATCCGTGCGCAGCGAGAGGTGGTAGAGCCCCTCGATGGTGTCGGGTCCGTCGAGCGCGGCGATGCGCCAGGGTCCGGTCCCGCCGCCGGGTTGCGTCTCGCGGGTGACGTCGAGCTGCCACGTCTGCAGGCGGCCGCGGTTGCCGCGCTCGGTGAACACCTCGACGGTGAGGCGGTGGCGGTCGCCGTCCGGGGCGTCTTCCACGGGCGAGACGAAGCGCGCCGCGACGACGGCTCTGGAGATCCCCGGGCGCAGCGCCTCGTCGGCGAACTCCCGGGCCGCCGCGACGTCGGCCCCCGCGGTCAGCAGCGCCAGGAAGCCGCTTGCGTCGGCCGTTTCGACCACCGCCTGCAGGTCGGCGACGAGCGCGTCGAAGGCGGCCAGGGTCAGCGGCGGCTGCCCCGCCGCAGGCGCGGGCAGGAGGCACAGCAACGCGAGAACGAGCGCGGCCTGCTTCACACCCGATAGTGTGCTGCGCGCGCTTCGCCGATGCAAGATCCAAACCGGCGGCGAGGGCGGATTACGCCGCACGGAAGGCGGCCGTGAACGTCTCTATGGCGTCGAAGTAGGCGTCGAGCTCCGGCGGGGACGCCAGGAACACGATGCGGAAGAAGCCGTCGGCCGGATCCGTGCCGAAGCCGGATCCGTGCACGCAGAGCACGCCCGTCCGATGCAGCAGCCCGCGCACGAAGTCGTGGTCGGTGCGGCCGGGCGGCAGCTCGACCCGCGGCAGCACGTAGAAGGCCGCGGCCGGCGCCACGCAGGAGATGCCGTCGATGGCGTTCAGCCGCCGCGTCGCCACCTCGGCCCGCTGCTTGAGCTGCCTGCGGAAGTCGTCCTGGTAGCTGCGGTCGCCGCTCAGCGCCGCGGCCACCGCGTGCTGCATGGGACCGTTGGTGCAGAGGCGGCCGTCGGCCAGCCGCTTGACCGCCGTCAGGACCCGGTCGAGGCGCTCGCCGGCGCCCACGGCCATCCACCCCGTCCGCCAGCCCGGCGCGACGTACGCCTTCGATGCCGACGAGAAGGAGATGACCGGCGCGTCGGGGTTGAGCGACCCAATCGGCGACCCCGGCCCGCTGTAGACGAGGTCCGTGTACGCTTCGTCGGACAGCAGCACGATGTTGTGCCGGTCGGCGATCTCCAGCAGCGCCAGCCGCGTGCGTTCCCCGTAGACGGCGCCGGTCGGGTTGTTCGGGTCGATGACCACCAGCGCCCGCGTGCGCGCGCCGATCAGGCTCTCGAGGTGCTCGAGGTCCGGCTCCCATCCCCGCGCGGGGTCGGTGCGGTAGTAGACCGCGCGGGCGCCCAGCTTGCCGAGGACGGCCGTGTAGAAGGGGTAGGTCGGCAGCGGCACCAGCACCTCGTCATCGCGATCGGCGAGGACGCTGATGGCCAGCTCGATCCCTTCGGACGTGCCCGACGTCAGGACGACCCGGTCCGGCGACAAGGGGATGCCGCGGGCGGTGTACTCGGCCGCGACGGCCTCGCGCGCCGGCATGATGCCGGACGCGTGCGTGTACCCGTTGTGTCCGTCCCGCATCGCGCGCACCACCGCCTCGACGAGATGGGGCGGCGTGCGGAACCCGAACAGCACCGGATCACCGATGTTGAGGTAGTGGACGGTCCGCCCGCTCTTCTCCACCGCCTGGGCTTCCGCGACGATGCTGCGGATGGCGTAATCGAACCCGTCCAGGC
Organism: uncultured Vicinamibacteraceae bacterium; assembly: GCA_964348425.1. Lineage (GTDB taxonomy): Bacteria > Acidobacteriota > Vicinamibacteria > Vicinamibacterales > UBA8438 > JAAXGX01. The sequence continues at coordinate 18,145 of CAYGCV010000038.1, forward strand.
GGCTGGCCACCTCGATCGGCGCTACCGTGTCGGTCGTCATTCACCTGATTCTATCGGATCTCCCCCGCCGGCCTGCCGTCCCGGGCGGCGTCGTCACGGCCGCTGGTCGCCGTCGCGGCAGTTGGGATAAGCTCCGGCGATGGCGATTCGAACGGAGATCTCGCTGAGACTGCCGAACAGCCCCGGCGCGCTGGCGCAGGTGTGCCGCCACCTGGCGGACGAACGCATCAACATCCTCGCGTTGAGCCTCGAGTCCGGAGGCACGCTGCGTCTGGTCGTCGACAACCCGCTGCATGCCGCCGGAACGCTCGAGGACAGGGAGTACGCCGTCGACCGGCGCGACGTGCTGTTCATTCAGGTGCCGAACGATCCCGGGTCGCTCGAGAAGACGGCGGGCGTGCTGGCGGGGGCCGGCGTCAACGTCGACTACCTGTATGCGTCGGGGGCCGAGGACGACCCGATGGCCGCGATCGTGGCGGGGGTCGAGGACGCGCAGCGGGCCGCGATGGCCACGGGCCTGTGAGCTTCAATCAGACGGGGCCGCGGGGTCCGCACGGCTCGTCCGGACCGCCAGCCCGCCCGTGATATCGCGAGGTAGGCGGCGCGTTCGTCGTGGTCGCGTGCGTCCTAGAGGCAGCACATGGATGCTGGGGCATGGACAGTGGTCGTGACCGGCGTGACGATTCTCGTCGCTATCGGGACGGTGTCGTGGCGGCTCGAGTCTTGCCTCGACGCTCAGCGGCGGGAGCTGCGGACCGCGATGAAGGACGGTCTCGCCGATGTGCGGAAGCGCCTCGACACCCATGGCGAGGAGGTCGGTCGACTTCGCGAGCGGATGGCCCGGCTGGAAGGCCTCCTCGAGGGGTTGCGCGATGCGATCACCGGGAAGCGGGCCGCTTGACG
>CAYGCV010000039.1:0-18944 GCA_964348425.1 uncultured Vicinamibacteraceae bacterium
GCACAGCGCGCCTCGGCGGGAGTGGCGCGGGGCGAAGGGGTCCCCGCGAACGGACGCCGGGGGCTTGGGGCGCAACCCCATCTGATAGAAGCCGACGCCGGGGGTTCGGGGCGCAGCCCCGTCTGATGGAAGCTAGCGGCGGGGCCGCGTCGACGGCAGCCGCGGCCGCGGGGCCGGATCGGCGGGCTGCACGATGACGCCCGGCTGCAGCGCGGTGGGCGGCGCCGGGGCGGTCCGGGCCCCGGGGTCGGGCAGCGGGAAGAAGGTCGGCCGCATGTCGCCGGCCGGCGGCGCGGCCGACTCGTAGCGCCGCCGGAGCGACTCGAGCAGATCGAGGTCGTCGAGGTCGTCGTCCTCGTCCTCGTAGTCGTCCGGCGCCAGTGGCGCGCCCGGCGCCGCGGCCGCCGCCGGCGCGCCGCGAATCGGGCGCGGCCGCGCGGGCCGCGGCGCGGGAGCCTGGAACCGGTCCGGACCCGGGCGCGCCCGCGCGGCCGGCCGCCGGCCGCCGGTCATGACCAGCACGCGCTCGAACGCCGAAACGCCGGGTTGCGACGCCGACCTCGACTCCGCGATGTAGCCGCCGGCCGCTCGCAGCAGCACCCGCAACGCCTCACGCTCCGGCACGTCCACCAGCCGCACGGAGACCGCCCGCGCCGGAAGGCCGCCGGCGGCAACGAACCGGGTGTCCCCCAGCCGCGCCCACTCGTCGAGGATGGCGACCAGGGGCACGCCGGCCGCCACCACCGTCACGCGGCCGGCGCTGAACGAGAGCGCCAGGTCATCCGCCGCGACGGGGCCGGCAACCGCCGCCACCACCACCGCGGCCGCCGTCGCGAGCCTCCAGCCCCCCATGCGGCCCAGTATAGCGACCAATCACCTGGCGAACCGGAAATTGAGGATGTCGCCGTCCCGCACGACGTACTGCTTGCCCTCGAGCCGCGTTTCCCCCTGCTCGCGGCAGGCGCCGAGGGACCCGCGGCGGGCCAGGTCCTCGTAGGCCGTCACCTCCGCGCGGATGAAGCCGCGCTGCATGTCGGTGTGCACCGCGCCGGCGGCGTTCATGGCGATGGTGCCCCCGGGAATCGACCACGCCCGGCACTCGTCCTTGCCGACGGTGAAGAAGGAGATGTAGCCGAGCAACTCGTACGCGGCGCGCACCACGCGCTTCAACCCGGTCTCCCGCAAGCCGAGATCGGCGAGAAAGGCGCGCGCGTCGTCCGCGTCGAGCTGGGCAATCTCGAGCTCGATCTTCGCGCAGACCGGCACGGCCCGCGTGGCGGGATGCGCCAGCATGCCGCCGAGATCCGCCCGCTCGAGCGCACGCTCCGCATCCGCGATGTCGGCCTCGTCGAGATTGACCACCAGCAGCAGCGGCTTGGACGAGAGGAACTGGAAGCCGCGCAGCGCCCTGTCCGCATCGGGGTCGAGATCCAGCGCGCGAATGGGCGTGCCGTTCTCGAGCGCCCGGCGGCACCGGTCGAGGATGCGCGCTTCGTGCTCGAGCCCCTTGGCGGCGCCCTTCTTCCGGTCGCGCTCGATGCGCTCGAGGCGGCGCTCGGCCACCGCGAGATCCGCCAGGATCAGCTCGTCCTCCATCGCCCTGGCGTCGCGGGCGGCGTCGACCGCGCCGCTGGCGTGCGGCACGTCGGCCGCGCGAAAGGCGCGCACCACGTGCAGCAGCGTGTGCGCCTCCCGGTACGCGGCGACGTCGACGAGGCTGCGCGGGCCGGCGCTGCCGGCGATGTCCGCGAACACGACGCTGGCGGCAACCCGCCGGCGCGGCTCGAACAGCTCCGTGAGATGGTCGAGGCGCGCATCGGGCACCTCCGCGGCGCCCATGTTCGCCTCGCCGCGGCCGGCTCGCGCGGATGAGCCTGCCCCGGCCGCGCGAGTCAGCAGGTTGAAGAGCGTGGTCCTGCCGGTGGAGGGAAATCCGATGAGGCCTGCGCGCAGCATCCGAAGGGCGTCGAGGGGCGTCGGAACGACGTGTACAGGCGGATGGTAGCACGCCGCCGCGGGCTTTTTGTTGACAGCCCCGGCCTGCTCCCCTAACATCGACGTGGATTTCTGTGGTTCATAGTGGAGTCAAGTGGTGCTCCGGGGAAACTTTTCCGCCAAGATCGACGACAAGGGGAGGCTCAAGATCCCGGCAGCCTTTCGGGCGCCGATCGCGGAGAAGTACGGCCAGTCGCTCTTCGTGACCAGCGTGACGGGCGAATCGGTGCACATCTACCCGATGCCGGTCTGGATCGAGATCGAGGAGCGGGCCGCCGGCATTCCGCGGTCGCACCCGTCTCGCAACCGGTTCTTCGACCGCGTCAACTTCTTCGGACAGCCGGCCGAGATCGACAGGCAGGGACGCGTCTCGGTGCACACCCGGTTGCGCGAGTCCGCGGACATGGCGGGCGAGGTCGACGTCTTCGGCAAGTACAACTTCCTCGAGGTCTGGAACCACGATCGCTTCCTGACCCGACTCGAGCAGAACCCGTTCACCGACGAGGACGCCCGCGCGCTCGCGGAGCTTGGTATCTGACGATGCGCCCCGACCCTGGCCAGCCTGCGCACCGGCCGGTGATGCCGACCGAGGTGGTCGCGCTGCTCGAGCCGCGTCGCGGCGGCCGGTTTCTCGACTGCACCGTCGGGACGGGGGGGCACGCGCGCGTGCTGCTCGAGGCCGGCGCCGACGCGGTGCTGGGGTGCGATCGGGACGGGGAGGTGCTGCCGCTCGCGGCCGCCACCCTGGCGTCGTGGGCGGAGCGCGTCGAGCTGGTGCACGCGGACTACCGGGAGCTCGACAGCGTGCTCGATCGACGCGGTCTCGCGTTCGTCGACGGCGCGCTCGCCGACCTCGGCGTCTCCTCGGTGCAGCTCGAGGGAGAGGGGCGGGGCTTCAGCTTTCGGCGCGACGAGCCCCTCGACATGCGCATGGACCGGTCCACGGGCGCGACGGCCGCGGAGGTGCTTCGAGACGCGTCCGAGCAGACGCTGGCGGACGGCATCTTCGAGTACGGCGAGGAACGGCATGCGCGGCGCATCGCGCGGGCCATCGTGGCGGCTCGCCGGCGCCGGCCCCTGACGTCGACGGGTCAACTGGCGGCGCTCGTGCGGCGCGTGGCGCCGCGCCGTCGCGGCCAGCGGATCGATCCGGCCACGCGCACCTTCCAGGCGCTCCGCATCTGGGTCAACCGGGAGCTCGAGGGGCTGGGCGAGTTCCTGCGGGCCGTCTGCCGGCGGCTGCGCGCGGGCGCGCGCCTGGCCGTCATCACCTTCCACTCGCTGGAGGACCGCATCGTGAAGCGGGCGCTGCGGGAGCTGGCGCAGGGCCCGGACGGCGCGGTCCGCGTGCTCACGAAGCGGCCCCTGCGGCCCGGTCGCGAGGAGATCAGGCGCAATCCGCGGGCGCGCAGCGCCAAGCTGCGCGCCGCCGAGAGGCTGGCATGAGCAGGCAGCGCTTCGAGCACGTCATCCGGCAGGACATTCACAACAACCCGATCGTCCGGGAGGTCGACCGGACGCGGCAGCGCGAGTTCCGGCGCTGGGGCCTGATCGGCGTGCTCCTGGTGACGGTGCTGCTCTTCTCCGCCTGGCTGCACTTCGAGCTCCTCCAGCACGGCTACCGGCTGGAGCAGATGCAGCAGGAGCTCGTCCGCGAGCTCGAGGTCAACCGGCACCTCAAGCTCGAGATCGAGACCCTGCGCGCGCCGGCGCGGATCGAACGGATCGCGACCGAGCGGCTCCGCTTCGTTGCGCCCGGCAACGACGACGCCATGGTCATAGAGCGCGTCGCGCCCGCGGCGGAGCCCGATCGGTCGCTCGTGGCGACGCGCCGGGGAGAGACGACCTATGCAGGACGACCGTAGCCGCTTCGGCCGGGCCGGGTCGCTCCTCGCGCGGCTGCGCGGCCGGGGACGCCGCGGGCGGGAGCAGCCGGCCGCGCGGCTGGACGACTGGCAGCGCGTCCTGCGCGGCAGGCTGCTGGTCGGACTGGCGGCCTTCGGGGTGTGGTTCCTCGCCATCGAGGCCAGGCTCTTCTACCTGCAGGTGATGCGCCACGAGCAACTGGTCGAGCGCGCGGAGCGCCAGCAGAGCCGGAGCATCACGGCGCATCCGCAGCGGGGTGAGATTCGCGATCGCGAGGGCCGCGTCCTGGCCTACAGCGTCGACGCGGACACGATCTACGCGGTGCCGACCGACATCGACGATCCGGCGGCGACCGCGACCGCGCTGTGCAACGCGCTCGACGCCTGCGGCGAAGCGCGGCGGCAGGTCATCGAGCGCCGGCTGGGGCAGGAGCGCGCCTTCGCGTACGTCGGGCGCAAGGTGTCGCCGGAAGCCGCGCGGCGCGTCGCCGCGCTCGATCTCGACGGCGTCGGATTCCTGAAGGAGGATCGCCGGTTCTACCCCAACCGGGAGCTGGCCAGCCATCTGCTCGGCTACGTGGGCATCGACAACCAGGGGCTCGGCGGCGTCGAGTCGACCTACGACGACGAGATCAGCGGCCGGCCGGGGCGGATGCTGATCCAGACCGACGCGCGGCGGCAGGCGTTCAGCCGCGTCGAGCGGCCGCCGACGACGGGCGCCACGATCGAGCTGACGATCGACAAGTATCTCCAGCACATCGCCGAGCGCGAGCTGCGCAGGGCCGTTCGAGAGCACGACGCCGACGGCGGTACGGTCGTGATGCTCGATCCCCACAGCGGCGAGCTGCTGGCCGTCGCGAACGAGCCGAGCTTCAATCCGAACGCGTTCGGCATGGCGTCGGCCGCGGCGCTGCGGAACCGTGCGGTCCAGGACGTCTACGAGCCGGGGTCGGCCTTCAAGCTCGTGACGACGTCGGCCGCGCTCCAGGAAGGGCTGGCCCGGCGCGACGAGCTGTTCGACGTCAGCGCGGGCGTCATTCGGATCGGCGGCACCAACATCTACGACATGTTCACCTACAGCGTGCTGTCGCTCGAGGACGTCATCGTGAAGTCGAGCAACGTCGGCACGATCGAGATCGGTCTCCGGGTGGGTCCGGAGCGCCTCAGCGACTACGTGCGCCGGTTCGGCTTCGGGCGGACGCTGTCGCCCGACCTGCCCGGCGAGAGCGCGGGCATCGTGCACCGCCCAGAGAACCTGACCGATCGGGCGGTGGCGTCCATCTCCATGGGCTACCAGGTGGCGGTCACGCCGCTGCAACTGGCGGCGGCGGTGGGGGCGGTCGCCAACGGCGGCGAGCTGCTCGAGCCCCGCGCCGTCCGCGCGGTCATCCGCGACGGCCGGCGAATCGAGCGGCCGCGGCGGGTGATCCAGCGGGCGCTTGCCCCGGAGACCGCCGCGGAGCTGACCGGCATCATGGAGGCGGTCGTCGAGCGGGGCACGGCGCGGGCGGCCCGCATTCCCGGCTACACGGTCGCCGGCAAGACGGGGACCGCCGAGAAGCTGATCGACGGGCGCTATTCGAACGTCGATCACAACGCGACGTTCGTCGGCTTCGCGCCCTCGCGTGCACCCCTGTTCACCATGACGGTGATGATCGACACGCCGCGCGGCGCGCGCTACACCGGCGGCGCGGTGGCGGCGCCCGTCTTCAAGCGCGTCGCGGAGGCTGCCTTGCGGCGCCTGGCCGTCCCCGCCACGGGCAATCCCGAGCGCGCGGTCCTGGTCCGGCGCGCGCCAGACGGGCCAGCCGGTCCGGCCGCCGTCCGGCCCGCCGCGCTGCCGGTCCGCGCCGCGCCGGCCGACGCAGCGCCCGGGCACCGCGTCATGCCCGACCTGCGGGGACTGAGCGCCAGGCGGGCGCTCGAGGCGCTCGGCGCGCTCCGGCTCGGCGTGCGTCTGGAGGGCGACGGCTTCGTGACGAGTCACCGGCCGGGTCCGGGCGAGCCGGTGGGCCACGGCACCGTCGCCGCGCTCAATCTCGAGAGGCGCCCGGGACAGGCGCCGGGCGATGCGCAGTAGTGGCGTCATGACGGTCTGCGACCTCCTGCAACGTGCCGGCCTCGAGACGGCGTCGAGCGTGCGCGACAGCACGCTGCTGGACAGGCCGGTGACCGGGGTCGGCTGCCATTCCCGCGCGCTGGCGGCCGGCGAGCTGTTCGTGGCGATCAGGGGGCTCCGCCACGACGGAACCGAGTTCGCGGACGAGGCCCGGAGCCGCGGCGCCGTGGCGGTCGTCGCCGAGGCCGCCCGGCCGTCCGGCTTCGACCTGCCCTGGGTCCGGGTGCCGGACGCCCGCGCGGCCCTGGCCGCCCTGGGGGCGGGCATCAACGGCGATCCGAGCCGGGAGCTGGTCGTGATCGGGACGACCGGCACGAACGGCAAGACGACGACCACGTACCTGCTGGAGGCCATGCTCGAGAGCGCGGGCTTGCGCTGCGGGCGCATCAGCTCGGTGTCCTACCGCATCGGCCCCGACGAGCAGCGCGCGACGCGCACCACGCCGGAGGCGCACGAGCTGCAGTCCCTGTTGCGGCGGATGGTCGACCGGCAGTGTCGAGCGTGCGCCCTGGAGGTCTCGTCGCACGCCCTGGCGCTGCGGCGGGTGGATCAGGTCAGCTTCGATGCCGTCGTGTTCACCAATCTGACCTGCGACCATCTCGATTTCCACGGCGACATGGCCAGCTACTTCCGCGCCAAGCGGCGGCTGTTCGAGATGGCCGGCGAGACGTCGCCCGCCGTGGTCAACATCGACGATCCGTACGGCCGGACGCTGGCCGCCGAAGTGGGGCGGCCGGTGACCTACGGGCTCGATGCCGCGGCCGACGTGATGCCCGATCGGATGGACCTGTCGACCGCCGGGATCGATCTCGACCTGCGGACCGCGCGCGGTCCCCTGCACCTGCAGTCGTCGCTCCTCGGCCGCAGCAACACCTACAACATCGTGGCCGCGGCGGCGACGGGTACGGCGCTCGACCTGCCGCCCCCGGCGATCGAGCAGGGGATCGCGTCGGTGACGCGGGTTCCGGGCCGCATGCAGGTGGTGTCGGGGGCGGACGACCCGGTGACCGTCATCGTCGACTTCGCGCACACCGACAACGCGCTGCGCGGCGTGCTCGAGACGGCACGGGGATTCGCGCGCGGGCGACTCGTCACGGTGTTCGGGTGCGGCGGCGACCGGGACGCGAAGAAGCGGCCGCTGATGGGCGCCGTGGCGTCGCGCTGCTCCGATCTCGTGATCGTGACGTCCGACAACCCGCGCTCGGAAGATCCGCACCGGATCGCGGAGGACATAGAGCTCGGTCTGACCAGTGGCCGGACGCCCTGGCTGACCGTCCTCGACCGGTCCGAGGCGATCGAACGCGGCGTGCGGGAAGCCCGCCCGGGGGACGTGGTCGTCATCGCGGGCAAGGGGCACGAGCAGCGGCAGGTGTTCGCCACGCAGTCCGTGCCGTTCGACGATGCGGTCGTGGCGCGCGAGGCGCTGGCCGCGCGCAGGGGCCGCTCAAGGACGGGATGAGGGACATCCATGCCGAACCCCGGGCCCCTGGTGCTCCACGCGGGCGAGCTGGCAGCCGCCGCCGGCGGACGGCTCGCGGCCGGGTGCTCCGGCGCGCGGGTGGACGGCTTCGTCATCGACAGCCGGCGCGTCCGTGCGGGCGACCTGTTCGTGGCCATCCGCGGGACACGGCTGGACGGCCATCGGTTCGTGGCGGAGGCGGTTCGCAGGGGGGCGGCCGGCGTGCTGGTCAGCGACGCATCGTCCGCGGACCCCGCTGCGGCGGCGCCGGCGCCGCCGTTCGTGATCGTCGCGCCGGACACCACGCGGGCGCGGCAGCGTCTGGCCACGTTCGTGCGCCGGCGGTCGACCGCCCGCGTCGTGGCCATTACCGGGAGCGTCGGCAAGACGACGACCAAGGAGCTCGTGGCGGCCTTGCTGGCTGGCAGCTACCGGGTGTTGCGGAACGAGGGCAACCTGAACAACCACATCGGCCTGCCGCTGTCGCTGCTGGCGCTGCGCCATGACCCGGAGGTTGCCGTCGTCGAGCTGGGCATGAATCACGCAGGCGAGATCAGCGCGCTGGTGGCGATCGCCGAGCCGGACATACGGGTGTGGACGAACGTGGCCGAGGTGCACTCGGCGTTCTTCGACTCGATCGAGGGCATCGCCGACGCCAAGGCGGAGATCATGGACGGGGCGACATCCGCGTCGCAACTGGTGGCCAATGCCGGCGACCCGCGCGTCATGGCCCGCGTCGCGGCGTTCCCCGGGCGGCTCACGACGTTCGGCGTCGAGACCGACGCCGACGTGCAGGCGACGGCGGTCCGGGCCCGGGGGCTGTGCGGGATGGCGGCCACGATCCGGACGCCGGCCGGATCCGTCGCGGTGCGGACGCCGCTGCTCGGCCGCGGCCAGATTGCCAACGTGACGGCAGCCGTCGCGGTGGCCCAACTGTTTCCCGTGCCGCTCGACGAGCTGGCGGAGCGGGTCGCCGCCTGCCCGCCCCAGCCCCGGCGCGGGCAGGTGATCGAGCTGGGTGATGTGACGCTCGTGGACGACACCTACAACTCGAGTCCGACGGCGCTGCGAGCGGCTCTCGACGCGGTCGGCCGCGCAACCGGGCACGCCCGGCGCGTGGCCATCCTGGGCGAGATGCTGGAGCTCGGCGAGCGCTCGACCGTACTGCACGAGGCGTGCGGCCGGGCGGCGGCCGCCGCCGGCTTCGATGTCGTCGTCGCCGTCGGGGGAGAGGCCGCGCAGGCGCTGGCGGACGGCGCGCGGGCAGGCGGCCTGCCGGCGACCGCCGTCTCGACTGTCCCCACGGGCGACGAGACGGCCGAGCGCGCGCCGGCCATCGTCCGCGGCGGCGACCTGGTCCTCGTGAAGGGATCGCGCGGGATCGGCCTCGACCGCGTCGTGGACCGGCTGAGGGGGCAGCGCTAGTGCTGTATCACCTGTTGTACCCGCTGCACACCGAGCTGTCCGTGCTGAACGTCGTCCAGTACATCACGTTCCGCACGGCCGCCGCCAGCCTGACCGCGTTCGTCTTCATGCTGATGGCCGGGCCGGCGGCGATCCGCTTCCTGCGCCGGCTGCAGATCGGGCAGGTGGTGCGCGTTGACGGTCCCAGGACGCACCAGGCGAAGGAGGGCACGCCCACGATGGGCGGCCTGCTGATCCTCGGGGCCGCGCTCGCGCCCACGTTGCTCTGGGTCGACCTGCGCAGTCCGTTCGTGTGGGTCGCGGTGTCGTCCACGGTCGCGTTCGGCACCATCGGCTTCATCGACGACTACCTGAAGGTGGTCGGCGCCTCGCACCACGGGCTGCGTCCCCGCTACAAGCTGGCGCTGCAGTTCCTGGCCGCGGTCGGCGTGGGCCTCGCGCTGCTCGCCCTGAGCCGGGAGAACCTCTACGACACGCGCATGGTATTTCCGTTCTTCGAGGCGTTCACGCCCGATCTGGGCTGGCTCTACGTGCCCTTCGCGATTCTGGTGCTCGTCAGCGCGTCCAACGCGGTGAACCTGGCGGACGGCCTCGACGGTCTGGCGATCGGCCTGTTCACGGTGGCGGCCACCGCGTTCACGGCGCTGGCCTACGTGACCGGGCATGCCGTGCTCGCGGAGTACCTGCTGCTGGTCAATTTCCCGCCGGCCGCCGAGCTCACGGTGTTCTGCGGCGCGCTCATCGGCGCCGGGCTGGGCTTCCTCTGGTACAACTCCTATCCCGCCGACATCTTCATGGGCGACGTGGGCTCGATGGCGCTGGGCGGCGCCCTGGGCACCGTGGCGCTGCTGATCAAGCAGGAGCTGCTGCTGCCCATCGTCGGCGCCGTGTTCGTCATCGAGACGCTGTCGGTGATCATCCAGGTCGGGTCGTTCAAGATGACCGGCCAGCGCGTGTTCAGGATGGCTCCGCTGCACCACCACTGCGAGCTGATCGGGTGGAGCGAGCCCAAGGTGATCAGCCGCTTCCTGATCATGGCCGTCGTGTTCGCGCTCCTCAGCCTGACCACGTTGAAGCTCAGATGACGATGACACCCGCAACGCCCGAGTTCTCGGTTGCCGGCGCCCGCGTCGTCGTCGTCGGCGCCGCGCGCAGCGGCGTCGCCGCCGCGGAGCTGCTGGCCGGCCGCGGGGCGCGCGTGACCCTGAGCGAGGCGCGCGGCGCCGTCGCCGGGCTGGCCCGGCTGCGCGCCGCCGGCGTGGAGGTGGAGCTGGGGGGACACCAGCCCGCGACGCTCGCGGCCGCCGAGCTGGTCGTGCTCAGCCCCGGGGTGTCGCCCCGCCTGCCGGTGGTCGACGCCGTGCGGCGGCGCGGCACGCCGGTCATCAGCGAGGTGGAGCTCGCCGCGCGCTGGCTGCGCGGACCGATCGTGGCCGTCACGGGCACCAAGGGCAAGTCGACGACGACCGTGCTCACCGGCCGGATGCTCGCGGCCGGCGGTCGCGAGGCGCTCGTGGGCGGCAACGTCGGGACGGCCCTGAGCAGCCAGGTGGCGGCCTCGGCGCCCGACGTGATCCACGTCGTGGAGGTGAGCAGCTTCCAGCTCGAGCTGACCCGGACGTTTCGTCCGTGGATCGCGGTCTTCCTCAACCTCTCGCCCGACCACATGGACCGTCACGCCAGCTTCGAGGACTACGCCGCGGCCAAGGCGCGCATCTTCGCCAACCAGACGGCCAGCGACGCCATGGTGATCAACGCCGACGACCCGTTCGTCCTGCAGCTCGCGCGCGGCGGGCGCGCGCGCCCGGTCCGCTTCGCGCTCGCCTCGGCGATCGCCGAAGGGCTCGTCGTCGCGGGAGACTCGGTCGCCTATCGGTCGGCCCGGGGCGTGCGGCCCCTCGTGCCGCTCTCCGCCGTGAAGCTGCCGGGCCGGCATCTGCTCAGCGACGTGCTCGCCGCGTCGGCCGCCGGCTACGTCGCCGGCGTTTCGCCCCCGGCGATGGAGCGGGCGGTGCGGGCGTTCGACGGGCTCGCGCACACCCTCGAGGCGGTCGGCGAGATCGGCGGCGTCCGGTTCGTCAACGACTCGAAGGCCACGAACGTCGCGGCGGCCCGGGCGTCGATCGAGTGTTTCGAACGCGACGTCGTCGTCATCATGGGCGGGCGGTTCAAGGGCGGCAACCTGGCCGACCTGCGTCCGGTCCTCGGCACGCGCGCGCGCGCGGTCGTCGCCATCGGCGAGGCGCGCCCGCACCTGCGCGCCGCCCTCGGCGGCACGCTCGACGTGCAGGAAGCCCTGACGCTGGGCGCGGCGGTGCGGGCGGCGTTCGCGCTGGCGCCGCGCGGCGGCACCGTGCTGCTGGCGCCGGCCTGCGCCAGCCTGGACATGTTCGACGACTACGCGGCCCGCGGCCGCGCGTTCAGGGAGGAGGTGACGCGACTCGGACGCGAGGCGGCGAGGAGGTAAGCCGCGAGCAGTCATCAGCCGGGACATGGCGGTGGGGAGCCGGCTGCTGGGAGCGCAGGCCGCCCTGGCCTGCGAAGCTGGTGTCCTCACCCGGGGACCGGCTGATGACTGCTGACGGCTTACCCGTCGGCCCACAGTGGAAGTTTCGGGTTCGGCGCCCGAGAGCTTTAGGGGCCGCGGCGAAATCGCTGGGCATGGTCGAGCCCGCTGAGCGACGGTCCGGCGCGGGCGGGTCGGGGACGCCCGGCCGGCCGGCGAGCGAGAGCAGGGAGTATGGCGCGAAAACTCAAATCGGACAAGCTCCTGTTTCTGGCCACGCTGCTGCTGGTTCTGTCCGGCTGGGTGATGGTCTACAGCGCCTCGGCCGTGCTGGCCATGGACGAGCACGGGCAGCCCTACTACTTCCTGTTCAGGCAGGTCGTCTGGGTCGTGCTCGGCGGCTGCCTGCTGCTGGTCGCAACCCGGGTCGACTACCGCCGGCTCGAGCGCCCCGTGGTCATCTGGACGCTCCTGGCGGTCGTGACGGCGGCGCTGATTGCCGTCCTCTTCAGTGCGCCCATCAACGGCACGCGCCGCTGGTTCGCCGTGGGCGGCATCGGCGTGCAACCCGCCGAGGGGGCCAAGCTCGCCGTGATCGTCTTCACGGCGGCCTTTCTCGCCCGCCGCGCGGATCGCATCAACGAGCTGTCGTCCGCCCTGCTGCCGGTCGCCACCGTCGTCGGCGTGGTGAGCGGCCTGATCCTGCTGGAGCCGGACTTCGGCACGGCGCTCGCGCTGCTGCTCATCGCCGGCGCCATGCTCTTCGCCGCGGGCCTGAGCTACCGCTACGTGATCGGCGTCGCGCTGACGGCGGCGCCGCTGCTCTACATGGTGCTCGCGAGCGCCGAGTACCGGCGCCGCCGCCTGCTGGCCTTTCTCGATCCGTGGAGCGATCCCCTCGGCGACGGCTTCCAGCTCATTCAGGCGCAGATCGCCGTCGGCACGGGGGGGGTGGTCGGCCAGGGGCTGATGGCCGGGATACAGAAGCTGTTCTTCCTGCCGTACCCCCACACCGACTTCATCTACGCCGTCATCGCGGAAGAGACGGGGCTGATCGGTGCGACCGCGATTGCCGTGTGCTTCTGCGTGATCACCTGGCGCGGATTTCGCATCGCGACGCAGGCGCCGGACCGCTTCGGGGCGCTGCTGGCGGTCGGATTGACGACGATGATTGCGTTGCAGGCGTTCATCAACATCAGCGTGGTGCTCGGCCTGGTGCCCACGAAAGGCATCCCCCTGCCGTTCGTCAGCGCCGGCGGGTCGTCGCTGCTGGTCAACATGGCGGGGATGGGAGTGCTGCTGAACGTGTCGCAGCATGCGTCGATGCGGACATGAGGCACTGCGTACTCTTTGCCGGCGGCGGGACGGGCGGCCACCTGTTTCCCGGCATCGCCGTCGCCGGCGAGCTCCGGCGGCGGCATCCGCAGATCGAGGTGGTCTTCGCGGGCGCCGGCCGGGCCGTGGAGGGGCGCGCGGTTGCGCGCGCCGGGTTCGGATTGGAGCGCATCCGCACGCGCGGGCTGGTGGGGCAGTCGGCGGGGAGTCTGCTGCGGGGACTGGCGCTGCTCCCGCTGAGCATGCTGGACGCGGCCGCGCTCCTCCGCCGGCGCGCGCCGGGTCTGGTCGTCGGCCTCGGGGGTTACAGCTCGGGGCCGATCGTCCTCTGGGCGGCGCTGTGCGGTCGGCCGACCCTGCTGCTGGAGCAGAACACCGTGCCGGGCGTGACGAACCGCATCCTGGCGAGATTCGTGCGCGGTGCAGCCGTGTCGTCCGCGGCGGCGCTGCCCTGGTTTCCCGGCGCGGGGTTCGTCAGCGGCAACCCGGTTCGCGCCGGGTTCTTCGACGCACCGGCACCCGAGCGCAGCCCGGAGCGCGTGCACGTGCTGGTGGTCGGCGGCTCGCAGGGCGCCCACGCGCTCAACGCGGCGATGGTGGCGGCGGCGGCGGTGCTGGCGGCGGCGCCCCGGCCCCTGCGCGTTACGCACCAGGCCGGCGCGCGCGACGTCGCGCTCGTCCGCGACGGCTATCGCGCAGCCGGCCTGCCGGCGCGGGTGGCGCCGTTCATCGAGGACATGGACCGGGAGATGGCGGCGGCCGACCTGGTGGTCTGCCGGGCGGGCGCGACGACGCTGGCGGAGCTGGCGGCCGCGGGGCGACCTGCCGTCCTCGTGCCGTTTCCGCACGCAACGCACGACCACCAGCGCCACAACGCCGCCGCCGTCGCGGCGGCCGGCGGCGCCGAGGTGATCGACGAGCGCGAGCTCTCGGGTCGCACGCTCGGGGACCGCGTCGTGGCGCTGGCGGCGGACGACGCGCGGCGGGCGGCGCTCGCGGCGGCGAGCCGGCGGCTGGCCCGGCCCGCCGCGGCGCAGGTCATCGTCGATCGCATGGAACGCCTGCTCGCCGTGGAAGCCGTGTCGACAGGGCCCGCCCGGGATGGGCGGTCGGGATGAACCGTGTCGTGGTGAAGCGTGCTCGAGCCGGGGTCACACATCCACCTCGTCGGGATCGGGGGCAGCGGCATGAGCGGCCTGGCCGAGGTGCTGGCCGGGCTGGGCCACGTCGTGAGCGGCTCCGATCTGCGGATGTCGCGCGTCACGGATCGGTTGCGGCGCCTGGGGGTCCGGTGCAGTGCAGGACATGACGCCCGCCACGTGGCCGGCGCTGATCTGGTCGTGGTCTCGGCCGCGGTGCCGCCCGACAACGCGGAGCGCGGGGCCGCGTTGCGCAGCGGCATCCCGGTGGTGGGACGCGGGGCCATGCTGGCGCGGCTCGCTGCCTCGAAGCGCGCCGTGGCCGTGGCCGGATCGCACGGCAAGACGACCACGACGGCGATGGTCGCGGTCGTGCTCGAAGCTGCCGGACTCGACCCGACGGCGATCGTGGGAGGGACAGTGAGCGCGTTCGGCGGGAACGCCCGCCTGGGGCACGGGGAGGTCATGGTGGTCGAGGCCGATGAGAGCGACCGCTCGTTTCTGCGGCTGTCGCCGGAGATCGCGGTGCTGACGAACCTCGACGAGGAGCATCTCGACGCCTACGGGGACATCGGCGAGCTCGAGCGGGCGTTCGGGGACTTCGCGGCGCGGGTGCCGCCGGGGGGGTGCGTCGTGGCGTGCCTCGACGACGAGCGGTTGCGGCGCCTGCTGCCCGGCATCCCGGGTCCCGTCGTGACGTACGGTCTCGACGACCCGTCGGCGAGCCTGTTCGCCGTCGCGACGGCCTGCGGCGCCGCGGGTTCCCGTGCCCGCGTCCGGCTCCCGGCCGGCGGCGCGGCGGAGGTCGAGCTCGAGCTCGGCGTGCCGGGTCGCCACAACGTGCGGAACGCCCTGGCGGCGCTGGCCGTCGCGACGCGGCTCGGGGTCCCGCCCGCGACGGCCGCCGCCGCGCTGGCGGGGTTCCGCGGCGCCGAGCGGCGCCTGCAGGTGTGCGGGGAGGCCGCCGGCGTCGTCGTGATCGACGACTATGCGCACCATCCGACCGAGATCGAAGCGGTGCTCGAGACCGTCCGGCTGCGCGCGCCGAATCGCGTTCGCGTCGTGTTCCAGCCCCACCGCTACAGTCGCACGAGCGGCCTGCTCGACCGCTTCGGCACGGCGTTGGCGGCGGCCGACGAGGTCGTGCTGACCGCGGTGTACGCGGCGGGGGAGCCGCCCGTGCCGGGCGCGACGGCCGAGGCCGTCGCCGCGGCCGTCAGGCGCCGGGCGGCCCTGCCCGTGACGGTGATCGCGGAGCTGGACGACGTAGCGGGGCACGTCGCGGCCACGTCGCGGGCCGGCGACGTCGTGCTCACGCTGGGCGCGGGATCGATCGCCGCGGTCCCGCAGCGGATCCTCGACGCGCTGCGCCGCGGCGCGGAGCCAGACGCACGATGACGACGGTCCAGTTGCCGAAGGACACGCGTTTCAGGCGCGCCAGGGTGCGGCCGCCGCGGCGCCGGCGGGCCGTGGTGGTCGTCCGCCGGGTCGTCCACGGCCTGCTGCTCGGCGCCGTGGCCGCGATCGGGATCCACTGGGGCCCGGCCATCCTGGAGCGGTCGGAGCACCTGCACATCGACACCGTCGCGGTGAAGGGGAACCGCTACCTGTCGAGCGGCGAGGTGGCGGCGCTGCTCGGCCCCCTGCAGGGCGTGAGCATCCTGCTGGCCGACCTCGAGGTCCATCGCGAGCGGCTGCTGACGTCGGGGTGGGTGAAGGCGGCCACGCTGCGGCGCCTGCTCCCGTCGACGATCGAGGTGACGGTCGAGGAGCGCGAGCCGGTGGGGCTGGCCAGGGTCGCCGCCCGCCTCTACCTGATCGACGAGTCGGGCACGGTCATCGACGAGTACGGACCGGCGCTCGCCGGCTTCAGGCTGCCGATAATCGACGGCCTGGCGCCCCGCCGGGCGCGGGGCCGGGAGCTCGATCGCGAACGGGCGCGGCTCGTGGCCCGTCTGATCGCGGCGCTCGGCGCGCGTCCCGACCTGTCGGCGCGCGTGTCGCAGATCGACGTGGCCGACGCGCACGACGTGGTGGTGCTGCTCAACGACGACCCGACGCTGCTCCATCTGGGCAAGGAGCACTTCGTCGAGCGGCTCGACAGGTATCTCGAGCTGGCGCCGACGCTCCAGGAGCAGATGCGGGAGCTCGACTACGTCGATCTCCGCTTCGAGCGGCGCGTGTACGTGCGTCCCGCGGGGGACGCGGGCTGATTGTGACCGGGAGCCGGCGCCGCCGCGCGGCGCCGGCTCCCGCGGGGACGGTCGGGCGCCGAGCGGAGCCGCAAGGCGACGCTTGGCGGGCCGGGCAACGGAGGACGCGCGTGGCACGCAGGGAACGTTATCTCGTCGGCCTCGACGCCGGGACCTCGACCATCGTCGCGGTCGTCGGTGAAGCGCTCGACGACGGGGGGCTCGACATCATCGGGATCGGCCTCGCCGACGCCCGGGGCATCCGCAGGGGGCTCGTCGTCAATCTCGAGGAGGCGGTCGAGTCGATCAAGAAGGCGATCGACGAGGCCGAGCTCACCGCCGGCGTCGAGATCGATTCCGTGCACCTCGGGCTGTCCGGCGCCCACGTCAAGGCGTTCAACAGCCGCGGCGTGGTGGCCGTGGCAGGCAAGAACCGGGAGATCACGCGCGAGGACGTCAGTCGGGCCATCGATGCCGCCAAGGCGGTCGCGTTGCCGAGCGGCCGCGAGATCGTCCACGTCCTGCCCCAGGACTTCGTCGTCGACGAGCAGGACGGGGTCGGCTCGCCGGTCGGCATGACGGGCGCGCGGCTCGAGGTCAACGTGCACGTCGTCACGGGCAGCACGGCCTCCACGCAGAACATCGTCGCCTGCGTGAATCGGGCCGGCGTCAGGGTCATCGACACCATGCTGGAGCAGCTCGCCGCGGCGGAGTCGGTTCTCACGGCCGACGAGAAGGAGCTGGGGGTGGCGCTGGTCGACATCGGCGGCGGGACGACGGACTTCGCGATCTACGAGCGCGGGAGCCTCTGGCACACCGGCGTCCTGGAGCTGGGCGGCAACCACCTGACGAACGACATTGCCGTCGGCCTGCGGACGCCCATTCCCGAGGCGGAGAAGGTGAAGCGCCGCCACGGCTGCGCGCTGGCCGGCCTCATCGAGGAGGAGGAGACCGTCGAGGTGGCGAGCGTGGGCGGGCGCCAGCCCCGGGTGATCCCGCGGCGGATCCTGTCGGAGGCCATTCAGCCGCGCGCCGAGAACATCTTTCGGCAGTTGTGGGACGAGATCCGCAACGCCGGTTACGAGCACTCGCTGCACTCGGGCATCGTGCTCACCGGCGGCGGCGGCGTCCTCGACGGAATGCCCGAGATCGCGGATCAGATCTTCGACCTTCCGATTCGGCGCGGCTGTCCCGTCGGCGTGGGCGGCCTCATCGATCATGTGAACAACCCCGCGTTCGCCACGGCGGTGGGCCTGGTCATGTGCGCGCACCGGAACCAGCTCGTGGAGCCGGCGCGCGCGGCCGGCTCGGACGCGCTCAGCCGCGTCGTGGTCGGTCTGCGCAGGGTCTTCAAGGAGTTCTTCTAGGAGGACACGTCATGGTGGAGTTCAACGATCAGGCCGCTCCCGACCCGGAAGACGACGAGAACCTGCGGCTGACCCTGGATGCGAGCTCGCAGCCCGGGGCCCGGATCAAGGTGATCGGCGTCGGGGGCGGCGGCGGGAACGCCGTCAACCGCATGGTGGAGAGCGGTCTCGACGGCGTCGAGTTCGTCGCGGCCAACACGGACGCGCAGGCGCTGGCGCAGAACACGGCGCCGCTCAAGCTGCAGATCGGTGCGAAGCTCACGAAGGGGCTCGGAGCCGGCGCCGACCCGAACGTCGGACGTCAGGCCGCGCTGGAGGACACGTCGCAGCTCATCGACGCCCTCGACGGCGCCGACATGGTGTTCGTCACCACCGGCCTGGGCGGGGGGACCGGCACCGGCGCCGCGCCGGTCATCGCCAGTCTCGCGACCGAGCTCGGCGCGCTGACGGTGGCGGTGGTGACCAAGCCGTTCGCCTTCGAAGGCAAGCGCCGGGCGGACCAGGCCGCGCGCGGGCTCGCCGAGCTGCGCAAGTGCGTCGACACCGTGGTCACGATACCGAACGATCGGCTGCTGTCGACGCTGGATCCGGCGACCAGCGTGACGCAGGCGTTCGTGAAGGCCGACGACGTGCTGCGGCAGGCGATCCAGGGCATCTCCGACCTGATCCTGACCCCCGGTCTCATCAATCTCGACTTCGCCGACGTCAGGACCATCATGTCCGGCCGGGGCCTCACCATCATGGGCACGGGCGTCGGGCGCGGCGAGAGCCGGGCGGTCGACGCCGTCCGGCAGGCCATCACGAGCCCCCTGCTCGAGGACGTGTCGGTCGACGGCGCCCGCGGGGTCCTCGTGAACGTGACCGGCGGCGAGGATCTCGCGATGTCCGAGGTAGGCGCGGCCGCCTCGATCATCCAGGAGGCGGTCCACAAGGACGCCAACATCGTGTTCGGGGCGGTCGTCGATCCCACCATGGACGGCGAGATCAAGATCACGGTGATCGCAACCGGGTTCGACGAGACCGACGGCGCGCTGCCCAGTCCGGCGGCGAGCGCCGATACGCCCGTCGATCTCGACATGTACACCGGCTGGAGCCGGGACACGCCGGCCGGCCAGACGCCGGGGTCCGCACCGCCGCAGCGCGGCGCCCAGGCGTCGGCCCGAGGTCCCGCGGAGGACATGCTCGACGCCGCGGAGGAGGGCGCCCGCGATACGGCCGGGGAGCCGTCCGCCTACACCGACCGCAAGGCCGTCTGATCCGGGGCGGCCGTGCCCGCGCCCGCGAGACTCTCCGCGTGCTCGCTGTACGCGCGGAGAATGAGCTCCCGCAACGGGTCCGTCCGCGACACGTCCTCGGTCGCGCGCAGCAGCACGAAGTGGCGGCGCTCCCCGTCGATGGTGTACTG
The DNA here is from genome assembly GCA_964348425.1 of uncultured Vicinamibacteraceae bacterium. Taxonomy (GTDB): domain Bacteria; phylum Acidobacteriota; class Vicinamibacteria; order Vicinamibacterales; family UBA8438; genus JAAXGX01. The sequence continues at coordinate 18,808 of CAYGCV010000039.1, forward strand.
CCGCGCGGGAAAGGTCACGCTTCGGCCGCGCGCGTCGTGCCGGTCCCACACGGTGAATCCCACCAGCTTCAATCCGGCCAGCAGTCCGTCGGAAAAATGCAGCTCGGCGTCCGCCAGCTTGCCTGCCGGCGCGCCGG
>CAYGCV010000040.1:0-18667 GCA_964348425.1 uncultured Vicinamibacteraceae bacterium
TGGCCGACGGCGGCGGCAGCAACAGTTGCACGGCCCGCGCCTGGAAGTTCAACCTCCAACATCGCCTCTGCAACCGGCACGGCTTGCGCGTGACGGTCGCCCACTACCCGCCGGCCACGTCGAAGTGGAACCCCATCGAACACCGCCTGTTCTGCGAGATCAGCAAGAACTGGGCGGGCCGCCCCCTCGACAGCTTCGAGACCATCCTGAAGTACCTGCGCACCACACGCACCGCCACCGGACTGCGCGTCCGCGCCCACTTGGTCAAGAAAGCGTACAAGACCGGCGCCAAGGTCACCGACACCCAGATGCGAGAGCTGCGCATCACACCGAACGGCGTCATGCCGAAATGGAACGACACCATCGAACCCATGTGACAAAATGGGAAGTTATTTTTGCGCCGGCCCTTACCCGAGTCTCGCCGTCTCGTGGCCGCCTGGAAGATATACGAAACAAGAAGCGCCATGTGAAGAATACCCAACGACGCCACGCCAAAACCGACAGGATACATCCACCATCCGACAAAACGGGCCTCGTATTCTGCCCAGCCCGGCGAGCGGCTCGAATCGGGTCGAGCGGGAGCGAGCCGGTGGTGTAGCCGAACCGCTCGTCGTTCGGCAGCGTTCGTTCGCGGATACAGAGGAGCACCAAAGATGAAGGCGAGCCGCGAAACCAGCCCAGACGCGGCGAGTGAGATGTCGCGCTCGGGGCTTGTCGGCGGCTTTCTTCGGTAAAATCCACAAGGAAGACTCATTGCAATCCGCGCGAGGGCTCCTTGTCAACGGTGGACGGTGTGCTTTTTCCAGTAGCTGGGCTATGGACGAGTAAAACACCGACTCGGTAGATCCCGAAGAATGGACGCTCTACAGCAGCGTTTGCAGTGAAGCGATGTAATGGACTACAGCGTGAGAAGCGGTGTGTACGAGAGATGTCTGTGGTAGATTTGGCCGGCCATCGGGCTCGGCTCGGCGATCACGGGGTCGATCGGGGCAGCGGGCAGGCGCGTCATCGGGATTGATCTCACGGGGTCCGCAGTAGTCGACACCGCAGGTCGAGCGGTGCAGCAGTCGGAGCCGGTAGGGGCGTGGATCGCTGGGCGGTCATCCCGCAGGACGCCGGGGCGTTGGCCTAACAGGCCGTGGTAGAGTCTGTTCGCTAAGGGTCCGCGCAGAAACAACTTCCTGCAAACGGCTGTAGTGTCGCACTAGAACGCGGCGGTCAAGCACGCTCGGCCCGGCGACTTCCTCCACACAGGCAGGGCGGATTTCGGATTGAAGGGTAGCAATCCGATGCCGGGCTGTGGCACCATTGCGGAATCTGGAGTCCGCAAGACCCTGCAGATGCTGGCCGACGGCGGCGGCAGCAACAGTTGCACGGCCCGCGCCTGGAAGTTCAACCTCCAAAATCGCCCGCGTCATCGATCACCACGCCACGGCGCGGCGCATCGCGATCTCCGTCGACATGCTCGATACCGGGATCGACGTGCTCGACGTGGCCAACCCGGTCTTCTTCAAACCGCTCTACTCGCGGATCAAGTTCGTCTTTTTCAGGCACCGCGGACGGGTGGTGGAGATCGCCATGCTGCTCGAAGAAAAGAGCGCGATTCCTGCGGTGGGGCGGTGTCGCCTACGCGGCGAAGGGATAGGTGAAAAAGACCAGGTGCGCCAGGTTCAGGGCGAAGTGCACCAGGATGCTCGCTTCCACGCGGCCCGTCAGGTGGTAGGCTGCGCCGTAGCCGATGCCGGCGAGTGTGGCGAGCAGTACGTAGGTAGTGCCACCTGCGAAGTGAACCACACCGAACGCGACGGCAGCGACGACGACTGCCGCCGGTGCCGGTGCCCGCACCCGCCCGCGCAGGGCCCTGCCCAGATGCCGCTGCAGGAGCCCGCGGAAGAAGGTCTCCTCGGCTACGCACGTCAGGAACAGGTTGGCCGGCACCCACACGCCGAGGATTGCCGGCCACTTCGGATCCCAGGCGACGAACTCCGCCGCCGTGGCTGGCACGCCGACCGCAACCAGGGTCAAGAGAGCGATCGCCCCGGTAGCGGCGGTCGCGCGCACCCACTCCGTACCGGCCTGCGGCTGGACGCACACGGCGTACAGCACGACGCCCGCAAATCCCTTTCGTAATTCCAGTACAGGGTGTAATCCGCTGCGGAAGCTGACACGGACACGGAATCCAGTACGAGGACGTTCCGGATCCAGGGTATCTCGTGGATGGCCAGAGCCACGGCGAGGATCAGAACGACGCCCCACGCCAGGTTGTGAAGAACGGTGGGCAACTCCGGTCGCACGGCGGTCAGGCATGCGCCCACGAGCACCGCGAGTACCAGGAGTCCCGCCCATGCAACGATCCCGGCGGCGACCGCAGCGGCGAGAGAGAGGACAATCAGGGTTGCCCCACCACGGCGGCCACCCGGGAACACCGCAGCTCCCCACGCCATCCAGAGGAGCACGTACGGGAGAGCGTCCGTGAAATCGACCGTCATGCGCTACACCGGGTCACTCTGGCAGAGGCGGGCGGCCGGGGCGGATCGATCCCCGCGCGAGCGGGACGACTATAATCGACTGTTCCCGCGGCGCGGCGCGTGTCATGCCGATGCAGAGGCGGCACCGCCGGCGGGACGTGGAGGTGCCTCATGAGCGCGGAGCGGCTGGCAGTAGGCTGGGCGGTGTGGCTGCGGACGATCCTGGCGGCCGTGGCGGCCAATCTCGTCCTGCGGGCGGCGGCGCTTCTCGTCTTCGACATTTCGCCCGCGTTCGAGCCCCTGGCGAGTGCCGGGCCGACCGTGTTCCTGACCACCGTCGGCGTCGCGGCGGGGCTGGGGGTCGCCCTCGCGGTCAACGGATCGTCCGGGCGTCCGGTCCCGCTGTTCCGGCGGATCGTCCTCGTCGCCCTGCTGCTGTCGCTGCTGCCCGACCTCTGGATGTTCACGGCCGGCGGCAGCGAGGCGTATCCGGACGCTACGGTTGCCGCCGTGACGACCCTGATGGTGCAGCACGTCGCCGCCGCCGCCATCGTGCTCCGGGGCGTGACGGGCCGGCTGGGCTGGTCGTCCTGAGCCGCGGGCCGGGACCCACTCGCAAGCGGATGGCCTCGAGCGAGGCAGCCGTCTCGTGCGCCGGCCTCGTCAAGCGCTACGGCGACGTGCTGGCCGTCGCGGGTCTCGACCTCGAGGTGCGGCGCGGCGAGTGCTTCGGACTGCTCGGGCCCAACGGCGCCGGCAAGACGACGACCATCGAGGTCCTGGAGGGCCTGCTCGCACCCGACGAGGGCCGGGTGCGCGTGCTGGGCCGCGCGTGGGGCCGCGACGACGACGCGCTGCGCGCGCGGCTCGGGATTCACCTCCAGGAGTCGCAGCTCGACGAGAAGCTGTCGGTCGTCGAGACGCTGCGGCTGTTCCGCTCGTTCTACCCGCGCGGGCGGCCGGTCGACGACGTGCTCGGGCTGCTCGAGCTCGACGGCAAGCGCCGCAGTTGGGTCGGCAAGCTGTCGGGGGGCCAGCGGCAGCGCCTGGCGGTCGCGTGCGCCCTGGTCGGCGATCCGGAGCTGCTGTTCCTGGACGAGCCGACGACCGGGCTCGACCCCCAGTCGCGGCGGCAGTTGTGGGGGCTGCTGCAACGCTACCGCGCGGAGGGGGGCACCATCCTCATGACGACCCACTACATGGACGAGGCGCACGCGCTCTGCGACCGGGTCGCCATCGTCGACCGGGGACGCATCGTCGCCCAGGGCAGCCCCGACGAGCTGGTCCAGTCGATCGGCGCGCCGCACGTGGTGGAGGTCGCGTTCGCCGGCGGCGCGGCGCCGGCGCCGGCAGACATGCGGGAACGGCTGGCCGGCCTGCCCGACATCGACACCGTTCGCGCGGGCGGGACGTCGGACGCCTGGACCGTCACGGCCCGCTCCCTGCACCGGGCGCTGCCGGCGCTCGCGGGCCTGGCCGCGGCCGCCGGCGTCGAGATCGAGACGCTGGCCACGCGCACGGCCACGCTGGAGGACGTCTTCGTGGCGCTCACCGGCCACCGACTCCGCGATGACTGAGACCCGACCGGCGGAAGCGCGTCATCCGTTCGTCGAGATGACGATCACGCGCCTGCTCATCCTGGTGCGCGAGCCGGAGATGATCTTCTGGGTCTTCGTCTTCCCGCTCCTGATGGCGCTCGTCCTGGGCATCGCCTTCCGCTCCGCGCCGGAGGCGCCGGTGGCGGTCGGCGTCGAGCCGGGCGCGGGCGCGGCGGCGCTGGTCGACGGCCTGTCCGCGCACGACAGCGTCGAGGTCGTGGCGATTGATCCCGGCGCGACGGCGACGGCGCTGCGCGACGGTCTCGCGCACGTGGTCGTCGTGCCGGGCGACCCGCCGACGTACCGCTACGACCCCGCGCGGCCGGAGAGCCGGCTGGCGCGGCAGACCGTCGACGACCTGCTGCAGCGCGCCGCCGGCCGGAAGGACGTCTGGACGGGCCGCAACGAGACCGTGACCGCCCCCGGCAGCCGCTACATCGACTGGCTGATACCCGGCCTGCTGGGCATGAACATCATGGGCACCGGCATGTGGGGCATCGGCTTCACGCTGGTGCTGCAGCGCACCCGCAAGCTGCTCAAGCGGCTCATCGCGACGCCGATGCGGCGCTACCAGTACCTGGCCGCGCTCGTGACGGCGCGCCTGGTGCTGCTCGGCCTCGAGGTGGTGGCGCTGGTCGGCTTCGCCCGGCTGCTGTTCGGCGTGCCCATCGAGGGCTCGCTGGCGAGCCTGGCCGTCGTGTCGCTGCTCGGCGCGATGACCTTCGGCGGCGTCGGACTGCTCACGGCCAGTCGCGCGCAGACGATCGAGGGCGTCTCCGGCATCATGAACGTCGTCATGGCGCCGATGTGGGTCTGCTCGGGCGTCTTCTTCGCCGCGTCGAACTTCCCGGAGCCGATGCAGCCGTTCATCCAGGCGCTGCCGCTGACCGCGCTGAACGATGCGCTGCGGAGCGTGATGCTGGACGGCAACGGGCTGATCGCGACCGGCCAGGAGCTGCTGATCCTCGCGGCCTGGGGCGGGGCAAGCTTCGTCGTGGCGCTCAGGATCTTCCGCTGGCGGTAGCGTCGGACGCCGCAAGTGGTAACGTCATGGCGGTGGAGGAACGCATGGCGCAGGGGAGAGACGGCGGCGGGCCGGCCGCGCAGGCGCGGCAGACGGAAGGCCTTGTCGTCGGGGACGGCGCCCGCGAGGCGGGCATGGCCGAGGTGCCCGGACGGGACCGCGACGTGGTCCGCCGGGTCTTCGAGACCGGCGAGTACCCCTACCGGAAGAAGCTCAGCCGCAAGCCCTACGAGCGGGAGAAGGCGCGGCTCCAGGTGGAGCTGCTGAAGGTCCAGGACTGGGTGAAGGCGACGGGCGGGAAGATCGTCGTGCTCTTCGAGGGCCGGGACGCGGCCGGCAAGGGCGGCACCATCAAGCGCTTCACCGAGCATCTCAATCCGCGCGGCGCGCGGGTGGTGGCGCTCGACAAGCCAACCGAGGCCGAGCAGACCGAGTGGTTCTTCCAGCGCTACATCCGGCACCTGCCGCGGGGCGGCGAGATCGTCCTGTTCGACCGCTCGTGGTACAACCGCGCCGGCGTGGAGCGGGTGATGGGGTTCTGCGGCCCCCGGGAGTATCTGGAGTTCATGCGTCAGGCGCCCGAGCTGGAGCGCATGTTCGTGCGCAGCGGGATCAGGCTCTTCAAGTACTGGTTCTCGGTCAGCCGCGAGGAGCAGAAGCGCCGCTTCGACGCGCGCGAGAAGGACGTCCTGAAGCAGTGGAAGCTGTCTCCGATCGATCGGCAGTCGCTCGACAAGTGGGACGACTACACCGCCGCCAAGGAAGCGATGTTCTTCTACACGGACACCGCCGACGCGCCCTGGACGATCATCAAGTCCGACGACAAGAAACGCGCCCGCCTCAACTGCATGCGGCACTTCCTCGCAGCCCTGCCCTACACGGACAAGGACGCCGGCGCCGTGGGCCGAGTCGACCCCCTGCTCGTCGCCAGCGCCGACGTGATCGGCGCCGGCGACCCGGTTCCCGGCCGGTAGGAGCTTGTTCTTCTAGGGCGACGCGGGGAAGCGGCCGATGCGCTGGCCGCCGCCGATGCCGCCGACCCAGATCTCGTCGCCCACCTCGATGCCGGCGGTGCCGACGATCAGCAGGTCGTTCGAGGGGTAGCGCACCACCTCCTCCGCCGCTAGGCTGTCCGGGTCGACCCGCGCCACGCGCGAGGTGATCCCGTCGCAGTCGCCCTGGCGGATGCACGCGAAGATCGAGTCCGGCCCGCTCCCGGCATGCCCGGCGGCCAGCAGCGACCCGTCGGGCGCGAAGTGGACGTTGTCGATGTGGAACCCGACGGCGACCGAGTCGGTCTCGATCGGCGTCTGGCCGCGCGAGAGACGGATCAGCGACTGCGTGCCCCAGCCGCCGATGTAGAGCCAGCGGCCGTCGGCGGACGCCTCGATGCCGTTCGGGCCGGCCGACTCGCTGCCCGGCACCTGGCTCCAGCCGGCGCCGGGCTGCCATTCCCAGAGCTCGCCGCCGTCGGGCCGGAAGTGCGTGGCGACGAAGGCGCCGTCGGGCAGCGCCGCCACCGAGTTCAGGCGGACGCCCTCCGGGGCGATGGCGCATCCCACCCAGGTGAACGCCGGCGAGTCGCCGCGGGCGTCGACCTCGAACACCTCGATCGCCTCGCGGTCGCCGTGCCGGACCACGTACAGCGTGTGCACCCCGTCGGCGCCGGGCCGCAGGCCGAGGCCGTGGGGCTGGAAGCCGCTCGTGTCGGGGCCCGGGCACGACCCGAAGGTGGCCGTGTCGTGGCGCGGCGCCGAGGTTTCGAGGGGGTAGACCGGCCGGGAGGTGTGGTCGCGCGCATCGGTCGCGACGAGGCCTCCGCCGACGGCCATGCTCGACACGATGACCCACGGCGACTCCGGCACCGCCGCCAGGTCCTCGGGGTTGCCGGGACCGCAGACGAACTGCACGTCGCCGTCCGGATCGCACTGCGCCGCGGCCGCGGCGGGCAGCGCGAGCAGGCAGGCCGCCGCCGCCGCCGACATCAGGAACGTGCGCAGCTTCATGGTTCCTCCTCTCGTAACGCCAAGCCGTGATGGTACGGTATGGTGGCGAGCGTCGCAATGGGGCGATGCCCTTGGCAGGGAGGTTTCCGATGCGGAGAATTGGCCTGGCGGCCGGCGTGATTCTGATTGGCGGAGCGCTCATGGCGGCGGCGACGGCCGCCGAAGCGCAGGAGGCGACCCGCGTGGCGCCGTTCGAGATGCTCGACGGCCCCCGGATCGGGCTGCCCGCGGACGCGTCGGACGCCCCCATGCGGGAGCTCTGTCCCGACGACACCGAGATGTGCCGCCGGTACTGGGACTACACGGGGTACTTCGTCCGCAACGCCACGATCCCGACCCGCGAGCGGGAGCTGGTCATCCTGCGCACGGCCTGGCTGTCGCGCGGCGACTACATCTGGGGCCGCCACGACGTCATGGGGCAGGAGGCCGGGCTGACGCCGGAAGAGATCGCGCGGGTCATGGAGGGGCCGGACGCCGAGGGCTGGAGCGACTTCGACAGCGCCCTCCTGCAGGCCGTGGACGATCTGCACGGCAGCCGGTTCGTGTCCCACGCGACGTGGGACACGCTCGCCGAGCGCTACACGGAGACGCAGTTGGTCGAGGTCGTGCTGATCGTCGGCAACTACACGCAGCTCTCGATGTTCCAGAACTCGCTGGGCGCCCAGCTTCCGGAGGGGACCCCCGGGCTGCCGGACGACGGCGGGCAGTGATGGTCTCCGGGCGTCCGCGCGGCGGCACGGCGCGGGCGCCCGCCCCATCCGTCGGCCTTCGACCGGACCCCGGCGACACGGGACGCCCGGCCAACAGGGACGCCGTGCAGCGGGGCCGGTAGAATGCGACGGTAGAACCGTCACCCGGAATCGGCTTCGCGGAGATGTTCATGCCTTTCGATTACACCCGACTGGCGTCCCTCGTCGTGATCGCCGCAATTGGCGCGGCGCTGCTCTCGCTCGGGCCGGCGGTCGGCCGCGCGCAGGTGCCCATCGTGCAACCCGGTGCGCCCGGCGAGCCGAGCCGCGAGATCTCGGCCAGCGAGGCCACCGATCTCGCGGGGATCCGGTTCACCGACGGCGACGTGAAGTTCATGCAGGGGATGATCCCGCACCACGCGCAGGCCCTCGAGATGACCGCGCTCGTCGCCGAGCGGACCGCGAGCGAGGCCATGCGGCGCCTCGCGCAGCGCATCGAGCTCTCGCAGGAAGACGAGATCGAGATGATGCAGGCGTGGCTTGACGAGCGCGGGCAGGCGGTCACGGAGGTCGACGCGCACCACGCCGACGGCTGGGAGCCGATGCCCGGCATGCTGACGCCGGACGAGATGGCGCAGCTCGCGGCGGCGACAGGGAACGCGTTCGACCGGCTCTTCCTCGAGCGGATGATCGAGCACCACCGGGGCGCCGTCACGATGGTGGAGAATCTCCTCGAGCAGCGCGGGGCGGCGCAGGACTCGCAGCTCTTCGCGTTCACCTCCGACGTCACGTCCGACCAGACGGCGGAGATCGACCGCATGGACGCGATGCTCGCCGGGCTCTCGCCCGACCCCCGGGTGGGACTCGCGGCCGGCTTCGAGGACGCCGGACAGGCGGCCTCGAACATGGCGCTCGTGGCGACGCGCGCGAAGCCCGCGGGCTTCTTCGATCCCCGCCGTCCGGCCGGCAGGCGCGTGCCGGTGGAGCCGAACCCCGAGCCGGAGGCAGGCGACGCCGAGCCCGAACAGGCGGCGGAGCAGGAGGAGGAGCAGGAAGAGGAGGAAGACCCGCAGCGGCGCGGTCTGCTCAGCTTCGGGATCACCGATCTGGCGTTCGCCGGCGACCGGCTGTTCGTCGGCAGCTACCACGGGTTCAACACCTACGGGATCGAGACGCCCGCGTCGCCCCGGCTGATAGGCTCCGTCGTCTGTCCCGGCGGCCAGGGCGACGTGTCGGTGGTCGGCGACCTGCTGATCATGTCGGTCGAGCAGACGCGGGGACGCCTCGACTGCGGGCTGCAGGGCGTCGCCGAGCCCGTCAGCGCGGAGCGCTTCCGCGGCATTCGGGTCTTCGACATCAGCGATCTGCGTCGGCCGCGGCAGGTCGCCGCGGTGCAGACCTGCCGCGGCTCGCACACGCACACGGTGGTGACCGACCCGGACGAGGCAGGCGACGTCTACGTGTACGGCGCCGGCGCGGCGCCCGTCCGCTCCGGGGACGAGCTCGCCGGCTGCTCGGACGCGCCGCCCAGCGAGAACCCGGACACCGCCCTCTTCCGCATCGACGTCATCCGCATTCCCCTGGCGCGCCCCGAGGAGGCGCGCATCGTCAGCCGGCCGGCCGTGTTCCGGGATCCCGACACCGGCGCCCTCGCGGGTCTGTGGCGGGGCGGCGACCACGGACCGGGGACGCAGCGCACCGCCGAGTCGAGCCGCTGCCACGACATCACCGCCTTCCCCGAGATCGGCCTCGCCGCGGGCGCGTGCTCCGGCAACGGCATCCTGCTCGACATCTCCGACCCGGTGAATCCGGTCCGCGTCGACGAGGTCGTCGACCCCGGCTTTGCCTACTGGCACTCGGCCACGTTCAACAACGACGGCACGAAGGTGATCTTCACCGACGAGTGGGGCGGCGGCGGGCGGCCGCGCTGCCGCGCGTCCGACCCCCGCGAGTGGGGCGCCAACGCGATCTTCGACATCGTCGACGGCAGGATGCAGTTCCGCAGCTACTACAAGCTGCCCGCCCCGCAGACCGAGACGGAGAACTGCGTGGCCCACAACGGCTCGCTCGTCCCGGTGCCCGGGCGCGACATCATGGTGCAGGCGTGGTACCAGGGGGGCATCTCGGTCTTCGACTTCACCGACTCGTCGAACCCCGTGGAGATCGCGTTCTTCGATCGCGGCCCGATCGATGCGGAGCGCTTCGTCATGGGCGGCTTCTGGTCGTCGTACTGGTACCGGGGCTACATCTACGCCAGCGAGATCGCCCGCGGCCTCGACGTGCTGGAGCTGCTGCCGAGCGAGCACCTGACCGAGCACGAGATCGCCGCCGCGGCGGCGGCGGTCAGCCCCGGGGCGTTCAACGCGCAGCAGCAGCGGCGCGTCGACTGGCCGGCGCGGCCGGTCGTCGCGAGGGCCTACCTCGATCAGCTCGCGCGCAGCGACACGCTCGGCGCCGCGCGCAGAACGGCGCTGTCGAACCTGCTCGGCCGCGTCGACGAGACTGGGTCCAGCGACACGGCGGTCGCGGCGGCGCTGGCCGTGGCCGCCGACGAGCTGGAGAACGCCGGCGCGGAAGCCGCCGGCCGCAGCCGGCAACGACTCGGGGCGCTGGCGGGGACGCTGCGCGGCCTTGCCGAACGCCTGCGTTGACCTGTTCGAAGCCTTGTCGTCACTGGTAGCCTTGGAGCGGGAAGAGGGAGCACCGCCAGAGGAGGTCGAGCATGACCGCGGAGCCAAGCACCGCCGGCGCGTTGTCGGAATCCGTCAGGAAGAACCTCCCCGCCATCCTGGCCACGCTGGCCGTGGTGGCCGTGGCCGGGGTCGTCGTCTGGACGGTCAACTGTCCGTGCGAGGGAACCCCGGGCTTCATCCTGCTGGGTGACGCCCACGAGGAGCCGGTCGCCGACTGGAGCTTCGCGAACGACGTCTCGCTGTGCCAGATCCAGATCGGGATCTGGTTGAGGCCCCATTCGGTCAACGTCAACTGCATGGCGACGCCGGAGGGCGACCTCTTCATCAGTTGCTCGTTCGGCGCGGACAAGTACTGGTGTCCACGGGTGGGAGAGGACCACTCGGGACGCCTCCGGCTCGACGGCGTCGTCTACCCCGTCGCGCTCAACCGCGAGATGGATCCCGCCATGCTCGATCGGGTCTGGGCCGCGCGGATCCGGAAGCTGCAGAAGCCGGCCGTGCAGGCGCGGCAGCCCGGCGGCGGCGGCGAGCCGCCTCCGCTCGACACCCCGCGGCCGGACGGCTGGTGGACGTTCCGCGTCGAGTCGCGCACGTAGCAGCTTCTATCAGACGGGGCTGCGCCCCGAACCCCCGGCGTCCGCTTGCGGGGACCCCACAGCCGCGCGCCGCTCCCGCCGAGGCGCGCTGTGCGCGCCTTGCGGAGTCTGCGCCGTTCCACGGCGCAGACTCCTACGGACGCTCGCGAAAGCGCGTTTCGGTGCAGCGGGTGAGGTCGACGACCCCCAGCATGTCGAGTTGCAGGGCGCCGAACTCGTCGTCCGCCAGGAGGATCTCGGCGAAGTCCTGGCGCATGTCGGGATCGGGGTGCCGCTCGCTGAACATGATCTGGTCGGCCGGCTGCTCGAGGCTCTGAAAGCCCGTCATCCAGCGACCGATCCGCACCGACATCTCCACGAAGGGGTGCTTCCGCGCGACCAGCCCGTCCATGGCCCGCGCGATCGCCGCCGCAGCGGCCTCCTGGCCCGGCTCGATGTTGCAGATGCGGCGGAAGACGAACAGGTCCTCGTCCTGGCCCGCGACCTCCCGCTCCGCGGCCCCGACGGCGCCGAGCAACGCGACAGTGGCGATGATCGTTCTCATGCCCATGAAGCTACCTCCAGCACCATCAGCGCCGTTCCCGCTCCTCCCGGAGAACGTCCGCAGGTGAACGACCGAGCGTGGCCGCCGGCTGCTCGCGAAGCGCCCGCAGCAGCTCTTGCCGGCTCGGTCGCGCAAGCGCCCTCTCGATTTGCCGCAGCACGTAGAGCGACATCGAAACGCCTTCCATGGCGGCACGGGCCTTCAAGCGCCGGTGCAGCGATTCGGGCACGTTGCGAATCTGAATCATGGCCGCCATGTGTGAAGCATGAAAGCCTCGCTCGGGACTGTCAATCCATCCCGCATGCCTGACTCCGTGCCAGGCGGGAGCAGCGCCGGGAGCAGCGCCCGGGGCGACATGACGGGAGGAGGGACAGGGTCCGCTACGCCCCGGCGAACAGGGAGCGGGGGCTCGGGATGCGGCGGTAGGAGGCATTCTCGGTCAGGAGAATCGCCGCCGGGACGACGAACATGTTCAGGGCGGTGGACGAGAACAGCCCGCAGACGATGACGAGGGCCAGCGGCGCCTGGATCTCGCTCCCCGGCTGGCCGGCGCTGAGGGCGACCGGGAGCAGGGCCAGACCGGTCGACAGCGCCGTCATCACGATCGGCACGATGCGGTCGACCGAGCCGCGGATCACCGCCTCGCGCGCGTCGGGCACGCCCTCCTCGCCGCGCAGGCGCCGGACGCGCAGCATCAGCATGATGCCGTTGCGGGTCGCGATGCCGAACAGGGCGATGAACCCGATCAGCGCCGCGATCGACAGCACGCCGCCGCCCAGGAACACGCCGGCCACGCCGCCGATCAGCGCGAGCGGCAGGTTGAGCATGATGATGGCCGCGTCGCGGGCCGAGAGGAACGCGCTGTACAGGATCAGGAAGATGCCGGCGACGGCGCCCAGGCCGAGACCCAGGAGCACGCGCTCGGCCTGGGCTTCCGCCTCGAACTGCCCGCCGTACTCCACCCGGTAGCCCGCCGGCAGGGTGACGCCCGCGGCCACCCGCTCGCGGACGTCCGCAACGACGCTGCCGAGGTCGCGCCCCGCGACGTTCGCGGTGACGACGATCCGGCGCTGGGCGTTCTCGCGTCCGATGAAGTTGGGCCCGCGGTCCTCGACGATGTCGGCGAGGCTGCCGAGCGGCACCCGGGCGCCCGCGGGCATGTCGAGGCGCGTCTGCCACATCGCGTCCAGGTCGGCCAGATCGCTCGTGGGGTAGCGCATGACGAGCGGCACCGCGAGCTGGTCGTCGATGATCTGGCCCACCCGGCGGCCGAGCAGCGCCGTCTCCAGCACCGAGGCCGCCTGGCCGGCGGGCAGGCCGTGCCGCGCGAGCGCGGCGCGGTCGAAGCCGACCCGCACAGTCGGGATGTCGGCCTGGGGCTCGAGCGCCAGGTCGACCAGCCCGGCGATGCCCTGCATCGCCGCCAGGCCCTGGGACCCCAGGACGCGCAGCACGCCCAGGTCGGGGCCGAAGATCTTGACGGCGATGTTGGCGCGCTGGCCGGACAGCATGTGGTCGATGCGGTGGGAGATCGGCTGCCCGATGGTGATGGACGTGCCGGGCACCAGCGAGAGCCGCTCGCGAATCTCCGCCAGCACGACGTCGCGCGGCCGGCCGGCCGGGGTCAGCCGTACGTCTATCTCGGCCGACTCGACCCCCTGGACATGCTCGTCGAGCTCCGCCCGGCCCGTCCGCCGCGCCGTCGCCGCCACCTCCGGCACGTCGAGCAGCAGCCGTTCGATGGCGCTCCCGAGCGCGTTCGATTCCTCCAGGCTGGTGCCCGGCAGCGTGACCGCGCTGATGACGAGCGCGCCTTCGTTGAAGGCCGGCAGGAACGCCCGGCCCATGCGCGGAATGGTGGCGAGCGAGGCCGCCAGCAGCAGCACGGCGGCGCCGATGACCAGCGCCGGCCGCCCCAGCACGACGGGCAGCACGCGGCCGTAGCCGCGCCTCAGGGCGGCCGCCAGCGCCGGCTCGCGTCCCTCGCGGATGCGCCGCTCGCCGGGCAGCAGGTACGCGCACAGCGCCGGCGTCACCGTGAGCGCCACAACCAGCGAGGCCGCCAGCGCGATCAGGTACGCGAACCCGAGCGGCTGCAGCAGCCGGCCCTCCACGCCCGCCAGAAAGAAGAGCGGCAGGAACACGAGCATGACGATGAGCGTGGCGAAGACGATGGATGCACGGATCTCCCGGCTGGCGCGATAGACGACGGCTATCACCGGACGCCGCGTTTCCGCCGGCAGAGCCGCGTTCTCGCGCAGGCGGCGCGCGACGTTCTCGACGTCGACGATGGCGTCGTCGACCAGCGCGCCCACCGCGATGGCCATGCCCCCGAGCGTCATCGCGTTGATCGACAGGCCGGCCAGGCGCAGGCCGACGACGGCGGCCAGGAGCGACAGCGGAATGGCCAGCAGCGTGATGGCGCCGGCGCGCAGGTTGGCCAGGAACAGCAGCGTGACGGCGATGACCAGCAGCGTGCCGTCGCGCAACGCGCCGTTCAGGTTGGACAGCGCGAGCTCGATGAAGTCGGCCTGCCGGAACAGCCGGGCGTCGAGCTGCATGCCCGCCGGCAGATCGGCCTGAATCTCGTCGAGCACCCGCTCGAGGTCGCGGGTCAGCGCCAGCGTGTTGACCTCGGGCTGGCGGTGGACGCCGAGAATGACCGCGGGCCGCCCGTTGCGCGAGCCGTCGCCCCGCTTGAGCGACTCGCCTACCCGCACCTCGGCCACGTCGTGCACGCGGATCGGCCGCAGGGCGCGGGTCGCGACGACCGTGGCGCCGATGCCTTCGGCGTCGCGGGCGCGCGCGGCGCCCTGAATCAGGTACTCCTGTCCGCCGGCCCGGCGGAAGCCGGCCGAGGTGTTGCGGCTCGCACGGCGCAGCGCGGCCTCGACCGCGCTCAGGGCGACGCCGTAGTCGTCCAGTCGTTCGGGATCGACCAGCACCTCGAACTGCCGCCGCTGGCCGCCGATCACCGTCACCTGGGCGACGCCGGGCGTCGCCAGCACGCGCCGGCGGACGAGCGTGTCCGCGACCGTGCGCAACGCCAGCGGGGTGTGTACAGCGGACTCGAGGGCGACGAACATGATCTCGCCCATGATCGACGAGAGCGGCGCCAGCACCGGCGGGTCGACGCCGTCCGGCAGGGTCGCCGACACGGCCGCCAGCTTCTCGGCCACGGTCTGCCGCGCGCGATGGACGTCGGCGCCCCAGTCGAAGTCGACCCAGATGACCGCGATGCCGACGGCCGTCGAAGAGCGCACCCGGCGCACGCCGGACGCCCCGTTGAGGGCGGCCTCGATCGGATAGGTGACCAGCGCCTCCATGTCGGTCGGCGCCATCCCGTGCCCCTCGGCCAGCAGGGTCACCGTGGGCGCGGTCAGCTCCGGCAGGACATCGACCGGCATGCGCGCCGCCACGTAGCCGCCCCAGAGGAGAAAGGCGGCCGCGACGACGAGCACTCCCAGACGGTTGCGCAGCGACCAGCGGATGAGCGCGTCGAGCAGCACGGGTCAAATTCAATCTAGCGGACCCGCGCGCGCCGCGAATCTGAAGTTTTCCTGAAGACTTCCTGAAGCCGGGAAGGGGCCCGAGTCGCGCAAAAGACGCCGGCACGGTTGCACACCGGGCCGCGCTGCGCCATCATGCGTGTACTGGACGGCCCGCCGGGGAGCGGGCCAGGGAGGTGTCAGATGAACGGTCGCTGTCTTGTTGCGGCGTTTGCCGTAATTGCCGTCGGGTCGCTCGCGCCGCTGGCGGCCTCCGCGCAGGGTACGTGGGAGACCCCGTGGGGCGATCCCGACCTGCAGGGCGTCTGGACGAACACCACCACGACGCGCCTCGAACGGCCCGACGATCTGGCGGGACAGGCGTTCCTGAGCGACGAGGAACGCGTCGCGCGGGACGAGGAGCGCGCGCGCAACGCGGATCAGCCGCCGCCCCCCGGGCAGACGGGCGCGTACAACGACTTCTGGATGGAGCGGGGCAACGAGTCGCAGCGCACGTCGCTGATCGTCGACCCGTCCAACGGGAAGCTGCCAACCCTGATGCCCGCCGAGGCCGCGCGGCGCGCCGCGTACAGCGCCGCACGGGGCCTCGATCCGGCCGGACCGGAGGACCGCAGCCTGTACGAGCGCTGCATCTCGCGCGGCATGCCCGGCTCGATGATGCCCGGCTTCTACAACCACAACTACCAGATCTTCCAGACGCCGGGCTACGTCGTGATCCTCATCGAGATGATCCACGACGCCCGCATCATTCCGCTGGACGGGCGTCCCCACACGAATCGCGGGATCCGGCAGTGGCTCGGCGACTCGCGCGGCCGCTGGGAGGGCGATACACTGGTCGTCGAGACGACCAACCTGACACAGGTCGCCGGCAGGTCCGTGACCGTGTACGGCGCCAGCGAGACCACGCACCTGATCGAGCGCTTCACGCGCGTCGGCGAGAACACGATCGACTACGAGTTCACGCTGACCGATCCGACGGAGTACCACAGCGACTGGACCGCGTCGATTCCGATGACGGACCTCGGCGGGCCGCTCTACGAGTACGCCTGCCACGAGGGCAACTACGGTCTGGAGAACATCCTGGCCGGCGCCCGCGCCGCGGAGCAGGCCATGGAGTAGCCGCCTCCTTGCAAGAGGCTGCGTCGCCGGTCCATCATGAGGGGCGGTATCCGGAGAAACACACGGAGTGATTAGACGGAGTGATCAGGAGGATCAGATGCGGTATCCATATCTCGCGGCATGGACGGTGATCGGAGCGCTGCTGCTGGCGCCGGCCTTCGCCGCCGCGCAATCGCAGGGGATGAACCCGCGCACGGCCTGGGGCGATCCCGACCTGCAGGGCGTCTGGCATTCGTCCGGCGCCGTGCCCATGGAGCGGCCCGACGAGTACCAGGGACGCACGACCCTGAGCGACGAGGAGACCAGCCAGCGGCAGGCCGAAGCGGCCAACCGCGACCAGGAGCTGCTGCTGGCCGCGCCCCGGCGCACGGTGGCGGGCGGCAACGTCGGCGCGTACAACAACTTCTGGATGGAGCGTGGGACGCCGACGAACCGGACGTCGCTGCTCGTCGATCCCCCGGACGGCCGGTTCCCGCCGCTCACCGCGGCCGGGGAGTACGCCAGGGACAACAGTCCGCGCGACGACGACACCTGGGAGGACCGGCACATCTGGGAGCGTTGCGTGACCCGCGGCGGCATGCCCAACGCCATGTTCCCGCGCGCCTACAACAACAACTTCCAGATCTTCCAGGCGCCCGGGTACGTCGCCATCCTGCACGAGCAGGTCCACGAGACCCGCATCGTCCCGCTTGACGATCTGCCCGCCCTGCCCGAGCAGATCGCCCAGTGGAACGGCGTGCCGCGCGGGCACTGGGACGGCGACACGCTGGTGGTGACGACCACGAACGTGCACCCCAACGTGAGCGCGCTGCAGCCCTGGTCGGCCTTCAACTCGCACAGCGGGTCGGGTGAGGGCATGGTCCTCGTCGAGCGCTTCACGCGGGTGGGCCGGGACACCGTCGAGTACCAGATCGAGGTCAACGATCCGCAGATGTACACGCGGCCCTGGACGGTCGCGTACCCGTTCACGAGCCTCGGCCAGCCCATCTACGAGTATGCCTGCCACGAGGGGAACTACGGCATGGAGGGCATCCTCTCCGGCGGGCGCGCGGACGACGCGGCAGCCGCCGCGGCCTCGCGGCAGTAGCCTGCGCGCGCCCCGGCGGTCGTCCAGGATCGCCGGGGCGCGCCCCGCTTCCCCGCCCCGCCCCGCGCCCCTTGTATGGCGCCGGCCGATCTCCTATGCTTCGCGGCATGAGCGACATCAATGACCGCGTTCGACGTCCGGCCGGGCACCTTCCCGCTCCCCTGTCGCGGCGCGGGTTCATCCTGAACGCCGCCGGCGGCGTGAGCTGCCTGGGCATCATGCACCTGCTGCGCGAGTCCGGGCTGCTCGCCCAGAGCGGCGGCCGCGCGGGAGCCGATCCCCAGCAGATCTTCCAGACGGCCGTCGACGAGGCGATCGCGGCGGGCGAGGTCGGCATCCAGTTCGCCGTCTACAAGGACGAGGAGCTGGTCGTCGACGTCTGGGGCGGCGTGGCCGACCGGGCGACGGGACGCGAGGTCGACCGGCAGACCCTCTTCAACGTCTTCTCGGTGACCAAGGCAATCACCGCCACGGCGCTGCACATCCAGGCCGAGCGGGGGCTGGTCTCCTACGACGCGCCCATCGCCCGCTACTGGCCCGAGTTCGCCGCGCACGGCAAGGACAGGACCACGGTGCGCGACGGCCTCAGCCACCGCACCGGCATCCCGGCCATGCCAGCCGGGGTCACGCCGGAGCAGATGGCCGACTACGACTGGATGGTGAACGCGCTGGCCAACCTGGAGCCGGTCTTCGAGCCCGGCACCACCAACGCGTACCACAGCTACACCTGGGGCTGGATCAACTCCGTGGTCGTCGAGCGGACCGATCCGCAGCAGCGGCCGTTCCGCCAGTTCGTGCACGAGGAGATCGCCCAGCCGCTCGGCATCGAGGACCTGTGGATGGGCCTGCCGCCCGAGGACGAGCCGCGGGTCGCGCACATGTACAACTCCGAGATCTCGATCGCCGATCAGAGCACGGCGCGCGGGCGCTCCATGCCGCTTCAGGTGGCCGGCACGCAGGACGTGTTCGGGCGCTCCATCGTCCGGCAGGCGGTCATCCCGGGCGCCGGCGGCATCTACAACGCGATCAGCTCGGCGCGCTTCTTCGCGCTGCTGGCGAACGAAGGCCAGCTCGACGGCGTGCGCCTGCTCTCGCCCGAGCGGGTGCGCGGGTGCCTGGAGCCGCGCCCCGACACCGACAAGCTCGACGTCGGCCGCGGCACGATCACGCGCGTGTCGAACGGCGGGTTCTGGCTCGAGGCCCCCGGCGTGGTCGGCAGCGGGCGCATCCTGAGCCATCCGGGGCTCGGCGGCTCCATCGGCTGGGCCGATCTCGACAACCGCCTAGGAGTCTGCGCCGTAGGAGATTTGCGGCACGAAACGGGTCGTCAGTTC
>CAYGCV010000041.1:0-18643 GCA_964348425.1 uncultured Vicinamibacteraceae bacterium
GCCCCTTCGCCCCGCGCCGCTCCCGCCGAGGCGCGCCGTGCGCGCCTTGCGGAGTGTGCGCAACAATATTGCGCGTGCGGCCGATTGTGCGAGCTAGATCGCAACGTCCGGCTGCATGTCATCGACTAGAATAGGCTGCCTGGACCGAGCGACGCAACATCGGAGTCTCCCATGGCTATTCCGGCCAGTCCGTTGCCGCCGGCCGTGCCCGGCGCGGGGCAGGACCTGAAGCGACGGTGCCTGACGGCGCTCGAACGCAAGGTGCTGTGGCTCAGCGTCTGGATGATCCACCATGCGAACCACATCCGGGCGAAGCGCGACGGCCTGAAGGTGGGCGGTCATCAGGCCTCGTGCGCCTCGATGGTGACCCTGATGACGGCGCTCTACTTCGACGTCCTGCGCCCGCAGGACCGGGTGGCGGTGAAGCCGCACGGCAGCCCGGTGTTCCATGCCATCCAGTACCTCCTCGGCCGCCAGAGTCGGGAGCAGCTCGAACGCTTTCGCGCGTTCGGCGGAGCCCAGTCGTACCCCTCCCGCACGAAGGACCGCGACGACGTGGACATCTCGACCGGGTCGGTCGGCATGGGCGTCGCCATGACCAGCTTCGCCGCGCTCGCCCAGGAGTTCCTGCGCAAGAAGCAGCTCGCGAGCGACCGCGAGCCGCCGGGCCGGATGATTGCGGTGGCGGGCGACGCGGAGTTCGACGAGGGCAACGTCTTCGAGGCGCTGCTCGAGGCGTGGAAGCACCAGGTCACGAACGTCTGGTGGATCATCGACTACAACCGCCAGAGCCTCGACGCCATCGTCGCCGACCGCTTCTTCAACCGTCTGGACACGGTCTTCAGGACGATGGAATGGCGGGTCATCACGCTCAAGTACGGCAAGCGCCTGCAGGCGGCGTTCGGCCGGCGCGGCGGCGATGCCCTGCGGGCCTGGATCGACGACTGCCCCAATCCGGTGTACTCCGCGCTGACCTATCAGGGCGGCGCGGCCTGGCGGACGCGGCTCGAGCGCGACCTCGGCGACACCGCGGGCATTCGGGAGCTGCTCGACGAGCACGACAACGCGGCGCTGGCGGCGCTGATGACGAACCTGGCCGGGCACGACATCGACAGCGTCCTGGAGGGGTTCGGCGCGGCGGCGCAGGACGAGCGCCCGGCCTGTCTCATCGCGTACACCATCAAGGGCTTCGGGCTGCCCTTCGCGGGCCACAAGGACAACCACGCCGGGATGATGACGCCGGAGCAGGTCGCGGACCTTCGCAGCGGGATGGGCATTGCCGAGGGCGAGGAGTGGGAGCCGCTGGCCGGCTGCGATCTGCCGGCCGGGGCGATCGAGGACTTTCTCGCGGCGGTCGCCTTTGGCCAGCCCGGCGAGCGCCGGCACCGGGCGCCCCGCGTGCCGGTGCCCGCGGCGCTGGCCGCGCCGGCTGCCGGACGCCAGTCGACGCAGGAGGGGTTCGGCCGCCTGCTGGCCGACATCGCGCGCCGGCATCCGGCGCTCGCGGACCGCATCGTCACGACGTCGCCCGACGTCACGGTGTCCACCAACCTGGGCGGCTGGGTCAACCGCCGCGGGGTCTTCGCGCCGTCCCGGCAGCCGGACGCCTTCCGCCAGGAGCGCACGCTCTCGGCCCAGGACTGGACGATGGGGCCCGCCGGGCAGCACATGGAGCTCGGGATTGCCGAGAACAACCTGTTCGTCCTGCTGGCGGCGCTGGGGCTGACCGGCCCGCTCTTCGGGGCGCGGCTGCTCCCCGTCGGCACGCTGTACGACCCGTTCATCAGCCGCGGGCTCGACGCGCTCAACTACGCCTGCTACCAGGACGCGCGGTTTCTGCTGGTCGCCACGCCCTCGGGGTTGAGCCTGGCGCCGGAAGGCGGCGCGCACCAGTCGGTACTGACGCCCCTGATCGGGATCGGCCAGCCCGGGCTGACGATGTTCGAGCCGACCTACGTGGACGAGCTGGCGGAGATTTTGCGCTGGAGCTTCGACTACATGCAGGCGGACGACGGCGGGGCGGTCTACGTGCGGCTGTCCACCCGGCCGCTCGAGCAGCCGGAACGCGAGCTCTCGCCGGCGCTGCGGTCCGGCATCATCGAGGGGGGCTACTGGCTGATCCCGCCGGCCGCGGGGGCCGAGCTGGCCATCGCGGCGTCCGGGGCCGTCGTGCCCGAGGCGCTCGAGGCGCACGGCCGGCTCGCCGAGGACGTGCCCGGGGCGGGCCTGCTGGTCGTCACCTCGGCGGCGCGGCTCCAGCAGGCCTGGAGACGGCGCCTGCGCGGCGGCGCGGAGGGCGCGCCGTCCCACGTCGAGGCGCTGCTCCGGCCCCTGTCGCCGGACGCCGGGCTGGTGACGGTGCTGGACGGCCATCCTGCGACGCTCGCGTGGCTGGGCTCGGTAGCGCGGCACCGGGTGCTGCCCCTCGGCGTCGAGCGGTTCGGACAGTCCGGCGACATTCCCGACCTGTATCGCGCGTACGGTCTCGACGCCGACGCCATCCTGGACGCGGCGGCGCGGATTGCCGTGCGCCGCCTGATGTGAGGTCACGGCCCGTGTCTACAGAGCTCCGGCTGCCCCAGCTCGGGGACACCGTCGCGGCGGCGAAGCTGGCCGTCTGGCTCAAGCGGGAGGGCGAGACGGTCGCGGCCGGCGAGCCGGTCGTCGAGGTCGAGACCGACAAGACCAACGTCGAGATCGAGGCGCCGGCCAGCGGCGTCCTCAGCAAGATCCACGTCGCGGCCGGGACGGAGGGGCTGGAGAAGGGGGCGCTGCTCGCCGTCATCGCGACCGACGGCGACGGGGCGCTGCCGGCCGGCGACGGGGTCGTGCCGGCCGAGCCTGCGGCCCGGTCCGATCCGACTCCCGCCCGGGTGCCGGCCGCGGCCGGGCCGGACGCTCCCGGTTCCCGACCGGCGTCGGCTCCCGCCCCCGGGCCGGCGCCCCCGGCGACGCCCCTCGCCCGGCGGATGGCGGCCGCGGCCGGCCTGGACCTCGGCCGAGTGCAGGGGACCGGGCGGGGCGGGCGCATCGGCAAGGCCGACGTCGAACGCGCGCTGGCCGCGCAGAGGCCCGCGGCAGCGCCTCCGGCCGTCGCGGCCGCCGGGTCCGTTCCCGGCCCGCCAGCCTCCACGCCGCCGGCGGGCTCGCGAGAGGAGCCGCTCTCCGCGCCCCGGCGCGTGACCGCGGAGCGGCTGCAGGCGGCGAAGCAGAGCATCCCGCACTTCTATCTCGGCGCCGACTGCGCCATGGATGCCGCGCTGCGGCTGCGGGCACGGGTCGCCGCGCAGGACCCGGCCCTCGAGCTCACGTTGACCGACATCATCGTCCGGGCCGCCGCCCTGGCGCTGCGCCAGGTCCCGGCGGCCAACTCGTCGTGGGCCGACGGCGGCGTGCGCCTCTACGATACGGCGGACATCGCGGTCGCCGTCGACACGCCGACCGGGTTGTTCACGCCGATCATTCGCCAGGCCGACCGCAAGGGGCTGCGCGCGATCTCGAAGGAGCTGAAGACGCTCGGCGCGCGCGCCCGGGCGGGGGAGCTGACGCCGGAGGAGTACACGGGCGGCACGTTCACCGTTTCCAACCTCGGCATGCACGGCGTCGACAGCCTGTACGCCATCGTCAATCCGCCGCAGAGCTGCATCCTCGGCGTCGGCGCGGCGCGGCCCCGTCCCGTCGTGGCCGGCGACGCCGTGACAGTTGGCACCATCGCCACCTGCACATTGTCGGCCGACCACCGCACGATCGACGGCGCGACCGGCGCCGCCCTGCTCGCCGCGTTCAGGGCCTTCGTCGAGGAACCCGGGCTCCTCGCGCTCTAGGCGCGTCGCGCCTTGCAGACGCAATGCCCGGCAAGACACGCCGGACGTCGGCGAGGGTCGCAGCGAAGGCCGCCGGCAGGCAGGCCGGCGGCAAGCCGGTCCTCCTTTCGGGCGGCAACCCGCAGATCGCGAAGGCCGACGGCGACGCCCCCGTGCAGGCCTACATCGCCGCCATGCCGGGCTGGAAGAGCGATCTCGGGCGCCGCCTCGACGAGCTCATCGTGCGCACCGTGCCCGACGTGCGCAAGTGCGTGCGATGGAACTCGCCCTTGTATGGGGTCGAGGGCAGGGGCTGGTTCCTCAACGTCCACGTCTTCACCCGTTACGTCAAGGTGACCTTCTTCCGTGGCGCATCGCTGCGACCCGTTCCCCCCGGCTCGGGCAGGGACAGGAACTC
The DNA here is from genome assembly GCA_964348425.1 of uncultured Vicinamibacteraceae bacterium. Classification (GTDB taxonomy): domain Bacteria; phylum Acidobacteriota; class Vicinamibacteria; order Vicinamibacterales; family UBA8438; genus JAAXGX01. Next base: position 4,222 of record CAYGCV010000041.1, read on the forward strand.
GCGCTGGGTCGACATCCACGAGGACGATCTCGACGAGGCGCAGATGGCGGCGTGGGTTCGGCAGGCGGCCGACCTGCCCGGCTGGGACCTGACCTGACGCCCAATCGCGGCCGCAACCTGACATCGGGCCCGTGCTCCCCGTCGCAGCCCGCCGCCGCCGGGGATGGTGAGATAGGATACGGAGCAGCGTGCCGGTGGAGCGCGCGGCGTTGTCGAGGCGGGCCGTGGCCGGTGCGGCCCGCCGTGAGAGCCGGGAGGCTACGGATGTCCATGAACGAGACCCAGACCCGGGCTGCGGTCGTCACGCGCTTCGCAGCAGCCGCTGTCGGACTACTTCTGGCGGCCGGGGTTCCTGCACCGGTCGCGGCCCAGACCCTGCTCGACCCGGAGACGCCGGTCATGGTCACCGGCGGCGCCATCCGCGGCGCCGCGGCGGCGCGCAACGCGGATGTCGTGGCGTTCAAGGGAATCCCCTACGCGGCGCCACCGGTCGGCGACCTGCGCTGGCGTCCGCCGGCACCCGCCCGCGGTTGGCAGGGCGTACGCGACGCGTCCGCGAGCGGCCCGATCTGCATCCAGAACGGGGGGCAGGACGTGCCGCAGGACGAGGACTGTCTGCTGCTCAACGTGTGGGCGCCGCGCGAGACCGGCGAGCCGCGGCCGGTGCTGTTCTGGATTCACGGCGGCGGCTACACCGGCGGCTCGGGGTCGACCGCCATCTACGACGGGACGCAGCTCGCGGCCGACGGGGCGGTCGTGGTCACCATCAACTACCGGCTGAACGTCTTCGGCTTCTTCGCCCATCCGGCGTTGTCCGCCGAGTCGCCGCACGGCGCGTCGGGCAACTACGGCCTGCTGGACATGGTCGCGGCGCTCGAGTGGGTCCGCGACAACATCGCGGCGTTCGGCGGCGATCCAGGCCGGGTGACGATCTTCGGGGAGTCGGCCGGGGGCGGCGCCGTGATGTCGGTGATGCTGGTTCCGCACGCGGGCGGCCTGTTCCACGGGGCCATCGCCCAGAGCAACTGGATCAACGGGTGGGACCGCCAGTTGGAGGCGGCCGAGGCGCAGGGCGTGCGGGTTGCCGCGGCGCTGGGCATCGCCGGGGACACCGGGGATCCCCTGGCCGCGATGCGTGCGGCGGGCGCCGCCGACGTCCTGGCGGCATCGAACGCCGACGCGGGAAGCCCGTTCATGCAGACCGGGAACGTCTGGGCGCCCAACGTGGACGGTTGGGTCGTTCCGGACGATCCGCTCGCGATGTACCGCGCCGGCCGGCAGCACGCCGTGCCGCTCATCACCGGCCTGAACGGCAACGAGGGCTCCCTGATGACCCGCGGCATGGACATCCCCGACGCCGCGGCGTTCGAGGCCTACGTCCGGTCGGTCTACCCGGCGCTGGCGGACGACATGCTCGCGCACTACGACGCCGCGTCGCCCGCCGCGGCGCAGGCCGCTGTCGACAAGGTGGTCCACGACCTGTTCTTCGCCGGACCGGTGCGGGCGCACGCGGAGGCGCAGGCCGCGGCCGGCGCGCCGACCTGGCTGTACCACTTCACCCACGTGCCGCCGACCGCCTGGGGCGCGGCGCTCGGGTCGCACCACGCGGCCGAGCTCGTCTACGTCTTCGGCACCCTGACCCGGCGCGACGAAGGGGGCGAGCGGCCGCTCGGCCTCACCCCGGTCGGCGACTACACGGACACCGACACGGCGCTCTCCGCGACGATGCGCGCCTACTGGGTGCAGTTCGCCGCCACGGGCGACCCCAACCGCGAGGGGCTTCCCCCGTGGCCGGCGTTCGATGCGGAGACCGACCGGCACCTGGAGCTGAGCTCGGCGATCGCCCCCGGCACGGGAGTCGACACCGCGGGCGCGGCGCTCTGGGAGGCGCTGCAGGCCACGCGACGCGGCGGCGGGAACTGAGGCGCCGGCCTGCGCCGCCCACGTACGGCCGGTTCGCTCCAGTGTTCCAACGGGTCGGGGAACCGCGTTCTTGCGCGACGCTACCGGACGTGAAGAGCCGGGAGGGCTGTTCCAACCATGTCTGCCCAATATGAGTTTCGCATCCGCGGTCTCAGGGAAGCACCGGGCCAAGTCAAGGCCGCGACGTTTCAGCGTGTTCTGGAGGCCCTTCTGAAGACGGCAGAACGCACCGCCCGTCTGCTCGCAACGGGTGCAGGCACCGAGAAGGGTGCCAAGCCACGGTGGCTTGAGGAAACCACGAGTATCACGCTAACTGGCCTTAAGGCCGGATCTACCACTCTCGAGATCGCGGCACCTCAGCTATGCGAAACAGCACGCCACGTTTTCGCTCAGCTCGACTTCTGGACTGTGAATCCCCGTGATGAGGACACAGTGCTCGATCTAGCTGCGAGGGCAGTTCGGGAAATCCAGACGGAGAACCCCGCCGGCGATTATTTCGACACGTCGGTACTTGAGGCGATCTTGCAGTTCGACGGTGCTGCTAGGCGTCGTGGCGTGAGTTATGAATTGATCCCTCCGGACGCGACGCACCAAGGTTTCACGCTAGACCAAGACACTTGTGCACAGGTCAAGGAGTGGTTGGCACGTGTACCGGAGCCGCAGTCATTCGTGATTTCTGGCCGACTAGACGAGATCAAACATGGCAACGGCCGCTTTCGTCTCCTCGTGAGCGAGAGAGATGTGTTGTTGGGTCGGCTGGAGTCGTCGTCCCTGAACGTAGAGGCCCTGCGTCCTCTTTGGGGGAAGCGGACTACGATAGAGGGTATCGTGTACTTCAAGGTCAACGGTCAGCCACGACTGGTGGAGGCCCGCAGGATCAGCGAGTGCCGGGAGGGCGATGTCGTATTCGCGAAACTACCGGGTGTGGCGAGTACCGCTACACAGGATCTATTTCCTGGACTTCGGCGTCAGGCCGGAGCGTTCGACCCAATTAGCCTGGCCGGGGCATGGCCCGGCGACGAATCCATTGAAGATCTGCTGAAGCAGCTCGACTAACCGATTAGCCATGTCACGGTTCCTGTTGGATACCAACATGCTGCTCGGATTTATCCGAGAGGCACATTGGGCCATCGAGGCACGCGATAAGCATGGTCTCAGCAATAGCAAGACGATAACATTTACTTCGGTAGTCTGTTGCGGAGAAATCCTTGCTCTCGCAGAAAAAAATGGTTGGGGAAAGCACAAACGGACGCGCCTTGATGATGTCCTCAAGGCAATTCCCACGGTCGACATCAATCAGCCTGCCATTGTGGATTCGTATGCTCGGATTAGCGCGTGGACACACGGAACGCTGGTACAATCACCGGGAGGCGTCGCACCGCCGCGGCCTGCGGTGTCGATGGGACAGAACGATATGTGGATTGCCGCGACCGCGCATGCAAGTGATGCTTGTCTGCTGTCCACTGATACCGACTTTGAGCATTTGGCGGGGGTGTGGTTTGAGTTCATCCGTATCGATCAAGGGAGATCGTGGAGTTCAGACTGAAGACCGGAACCGCACACCCCGCCAGTCCGTAGGTACAGGGAGGCGGCGTTGCAGGTGGAGGCTCTGTGGCGCCAACGATATGCAGAGACGTCGGTCGCTTGCACGTTGGAACGCCTGCCGGTGGGCGTCGTGGATTCTCGGGCACGGGCGGCGCGAGCAGTCTCTGCTACGGTTGCGCAGCGGGCGTCACGGCTACGCGATAGCCCGCTGTGTAGGCGATGGGGTATACCGAGCCGGGCACGTCAATTCGGTCGGCTTCGTGAGCGGCCTTGATGTATGCACCGGCTACAATGGCCGTCCGCCGATTGGAGTTCGAGCGTCGATAGGATTGCACCTCACAGCGCGTCGATGATGGCGTTGAGCGTCGGGCTCGGCCGCATCGCGCGCTCGGCTGCCTCGTCGTCGGGGCGATAGTAGCCGCCGACGTCGACAGGCGCGCCCTGCGCGGCCAGCAGCTCGGCGGTGATCTTCGCCTCGTTCGCCGCCAGTTGGGCCGCGGGGCCGGCGAAACGCGCCTTCAGCTCGGCGTCGGCGTCCTGCGCCGCGAGCGCCTGCGCCCAGTACAGCGCGAGATAGAAGGTGCTGCCGCGATTGTCAATCTCGTTGACCTTGCGGGACGGATAGCGGGCGTTCTCCAGGTAGGTCTCCACGGCCTGGTCCAGCGTGCGGGCCAGCAGCGCGGCCCGGGGGTTGCCGGTCCGGGCCGCGGCCAGCTCCAGCGACGGCACCAGCGCGCAGTACTCGCCCAGCGAGTCCCAGCGCAGGTGGCCTTCCTTGAGCATCTGCTGCACGTGCTTCGGCGCCGACCCGCCGGCGCCGGTCTCGAACAGGCCGCCGCCCTTGAGCAGCGGCACGATCGACAGCATGCGCGCGCTGGTGCCCAGCTCGAGGATGGGGAACAGGTCCGTGAGATAGTCCCGGAGCACGTTGCCGGTGACGGCGATCGTGCTCTCGCCCCGCCGGATCCGCTCCAGCGAGAGGCGCATCGCGTCCACCGGCTTGAGGATGCGGATGTCGAGTCCTTCCGTGTCGTGCGCGGGCAGATACGCCTTCACCTTGGCGATGATCTCGGCGTCGTGGCCCCGCTGCTCGTTCAGCCAGAACACCGCGGGCGCCCCGGACGAGCGGGCCCGCTTGACGGCCAGCTTCACCCAGTCGCGGATCGGCTCGTCCTTCGTCTGGCACATGCGGAAGATGTCGCCCGTCTCCACCGCCTGCTCGAGGAGCACCGTGCCGGCGGTGTCGACGACGCGGATGGCGCCGGCGGCCGGCGCGGTGAAGGTCTTGTCGTGCGATCCGTATTCCTCCGCCTTGCGCGCCATCAGGCCGACGTTGGTGACGCTGCCCATCGTGGACGGGTCGAACTGCCCGTGCCGCTGGCAGTCGTCGAGGATCGCCTGGTACATGGTGGCGTACGAGCGGTCGGGCACCATCGCCACGGTGTCCTGCAGCTCGTCGTCGTTGTTCCACATGCGGCCGCCGTCACGCACGACGTTCGGCATCGAGGCGTCGATGATGATGTTGTTCGGCACGTGCAGGTTGGTGATGCCCTTGCGCGAGTCGACCATGGCCAGCGGCGGCCGGCTCGCGTACACCGCCGCGATGTCCGCCTCGATCCGGGCCTTCGCGTCCGCCGGCAGGGCGTCGAGCTTGTCGAGCACGCCGACCAGGCCCTCGTTGACGTTCGCGCCGATCTCGCGCAGCGTGTCGGCGTGCCGGCTCAGCGCCTGCTCGTAGTAGACGGACACGCAGTGGCCGAACATGATGGGGTCGGACACCTTCATCATGGTGGCCTTGAGATGCAGCGACAGCAGCGTGCCGTCCGCCTGCGCCTCGTCGATGGTGCGGGCGAAGAACGCCCGCAGGGCGGCCACGTTCATCACCGCCGTATCGATCACCTCGCCGGCCTCGAGGGGCACCGACGGCTTCAGCACGGTGACCGTCCCGTCTCCGGCGGCGAACTCGATCCGCACGTCGCAGGCCGCGCCGACGGTGACGGAGCGCTCGCTGCCGAAGAAGTCGCCTCCGTCCATGTGCGCGACGCGCGCCTTCGATCCGGATTCCGGCCAGGCCTTCATCATGCGGTGCGGGTGCTTCTGGGCAAACCGCTTCACGGAGGCGGCCGGCCGGCGGTCGGAGTTCCCCTCGCGGAGCACCGGATTCACGGCCGACCCGAGCACGCCGGCGTAGCGGGCCTTGATCGCCCGCTCGGCGTCGTCGGCCGGCTCGGCGGGGTAGTCGGGCACGTCGCAGCCGTGGTTCTGCAGCTCGGCGATGGCGGCCCGCAACTGCGGGACCGACGCGCTGATGTTGGGGAGCTTGACGATGTTGGCGGCGGGCGTCCGGGCCAGATCGCCCAGGGCGCTCAGCTCGTCCGGAATGCGCTGGTCCGCGCGCAGCCGCTCGGGAAACGCGGCCAGGATGCGCCCGGCGAGCGATATGTCGCGCAGGTCGATGTCCACCCCGGTGCCCTTCGCGAACGCGCGCACAATGGGCAGCAGCGCATAGGTCGCCAGCGCCGGTGCCTCGTCGATCTTCGTCCACGTGATTCTCGCAGTTGACATGGTGCCCCCGAATGCGTCCTCCCAAGTTCACCGCCCGCGCCGGCCGGCGAGTGTCGGCGATCCGACCGTGTACGAGCGTCTTCGCGGCTACGACGAACCCCGTATGCTACACCATCCGGCAGCCGGTCATGGGCGGGGCCGGCCGCGCGCGGCGCCGGCCCGGTCCCGGGCGGGGCCCGCCCAGGGTATGATTGCCGGCGTCATGCGCCAGGCAGCAGCGTTCGTCGCCGGAAGCCTCGCGCTATGGAGCGCGGGGGGCGTTGCCGGGCAGACCGCGGTGCGGGTCGAGGCGGACGTCCTGGCCGCCGCCGAGGCCGAGCGGGGGCAGCTCGTCGAGACGCTGCAGGAGCTGGTGTCGATCGAGTCCGGCAGCCGCGACGCGGAGGGCCTGCGGCGGATTGCCGGCGTGATTGCCGGCCGGCTGCGTGTGCTCGGGGCCGACGTGGAGCTGGTCGCCCACGACGACCCGTACGTGATGGTCGACACGCCCGCCGAGATCGGCCGCAGCGTCGTCGGCCGCTTCCGCGGGCGGGGCCGGGGACGCATCCTGCTGCTGGCCCACATGGACACGGTCTATCGGCGCGGGCAACTCGCGGAGCAGCCGTTCCGCGTGAGCGACGGGCGGGCGTACGGGCTCGGCATTGCGGACGACAAGAGCGGCGTGGCGCTGATCCTGCATGCGCTGGCCGTGCTGCGCGCCATCGGCTTCGACGACTACGAGCAGATCACCGTGCTGATCAACGGCGACGAGGAGGTCAGCTCGGCCGGGTCGCGGCACCTGATCACCAGGCTGGGCGCCGAGCACGACGCCGTGTTCTCGTGCGAGGGCGGCGGCGCGTCCGACCGCCTGGCGCTGACGACGGCCGGGATCGGCGCCGTGCTGCTGGAGGTGCGGGGCCGGGCGTCGCACGCCGGCGGCGCGCCGGAGCAGGGCCGTAACGCGCTGTACGAGCTGGCGCACCAGGTGCTGCAGATGCGCGGCCTGAGCGACGCCGGCGCGGGCATCAAGCTGAACTGGACGCTGGCGTCGGCGGGCTCGGCCCGCAACGTGATCCCCGCGCTGGCGCGCGCCACCGCCGACTTCCGCGTGCTGCAGGTCGCGGCGTACGACGAGGTGGAGCGGCGGGTGCGCGAGCACATCGGCAATCAGCTCGTTCCCGAGACCACCGTGGTGGTGTCGTTCGAGCGCCGGCGCCCGCCGCTCGAGACGAACGACGCCTCCCGGGCGCTGGCCGCGCACGCGCAGGCCGTCTACCGCGAGCTGGGGCGCGCCCTGGGCGTGACCGAGCAGGCGGCGGGCGGCGGCACCGATGCGGCGTTCGCGGCGCTCGAGACGGATGCGCCGGTCATCGAAGGGTTCGGCCTGGTCGGCTACGGCGCCCATTCGGACGATCGGGAGTACGTCGAGCTCGACTCGGTGGTGCCGCGGCTGTACCTGTTGGCGCGGATGGTGATGGACGTCGCGCGCGGGCAGGCGGGACCGGCGGCGCGCTGACCCGGGTGGAGCGAGTCGCATGATCCCCAGCGCGAGGTGCGTCGGCGCCGCAACCCTGGTCGCGGCGCTGCTGAGTGTCGCCCCTCTGCTCGCCCAGCCGCGCCTGACCATGGACTGGGAGGCGCTGGCCGAGCGTCTCGTGACGCAGCTCGCGCCGGCGCCGGGCGAGAAGATCCTGCTGGTCGCGCGGCCCGGGCAGTTCGAGGATCTGATACCGCCGCTGCGCTACGCGCTGCTGCGGGCCGGCGCGATCGACCTCGGGGTGGTCGACGTTGTCGCCGAGCCGTATCCCGTCGACTGGGAGCGCGCCCTGCTGGCGCGCGGCCGGGACGCGGCGCGCGCCGTGTACCGGGACATGCTCCGCGGCGTCGACGGCGCGATCATGCTGCCCGGCGCGCGGCCCGATCATGCCGTCTACGCCGCACTGCAGGATCTGCTCCGCGCCGGCAGCGGGCGGACGATCCACTTCCACTGGACGCACAACGGCAGCGCGTTCCCGCTGCCGGGCCAGCCGCTGCCGGGCCAGGCCGCCATCGACGCGGTCTACCAGCGGGCGGTGCTCGAGACCGACTACGCCGCTCTGACCGCCGTGCAGAACCGCTTCGTCGACGCGCTGCGCGGCGCCGAGGTGCGCGTGACGTCGCCGCTCGGCACCGACATCCGCTTCCGCATCGGCGACCGGCCGGTGAACCGGGGGGACGGCGACGCCTCGCAGGCCCGGACCGACCGCGGCGTGATCCTGATCGATCGCGAGATCGAGCTGCCGGCGGGCGCCATCCGCGTGGCGCCGCTCGAGACGAGCGTGAACGGCGTGATCGCCTTTCCGCCGTCGCAATGGGATGGCCGGCCGGTGACCGGGCTGACGCTCCGCATCGAGGACGGGCGCGTCGCCGGCGTGAGCGCCGAGTCCGGCCAGGAGGCCGTGGAGGCCGAGCTGGCCGGGGTCCCGGCCGAGGCCCGGGCGTTTCGCGAGTTCGCGCTCGGCTTCAACCCGCTGCTGGCCGTGCCGGAGCGCGACCCGTGGATCCCCTACTACGGCTATGGCGCGGGGATCGTGCGGCTGTCGCTGGGCGACAACTCCGAGTTGGGCGGGGCGGTGACGGGCGGCTACGTCCGCTGGAACTTCTTCACCGACACGACGGTCACGGTCGGCGGCGACGTGTGGGTGCGCGACGGCCGGCTCGTCCGCTGAGAGCTTCAATCAGATGGGGCTGCGCCCCAAGCCCCCGGCGTCCGCTTGCGGGGACCCCTTCGCCCCGCGCCGCTCCCGCCGAGGCGCGCTGTGCGCGCCTTGGGGCGCCATGAGTTCCACGCCGTTCCATGGGGCGGACTGCTACACGTCGGTCAGGTAGTCGATCCGGCCGGTGCTGTCCCCGAAGCGTTCCACCGGCATGCCCAGCTTGTCGAGCACCGCGAGGTACAGGTTCGTCAGCGGCGTGTCGTCGTGGTACTGCAGGTGCCGCCCGCCCTTGAGCCGGCCCGCGGCGCCGCCTGCCACCAGCATCGGCAGGTCGAGGTGGAAGTGGAGGTTGCCGTCGCTGATGCCCGTGCCGTAGAGCAGCAGCGTGTGGTCCAGCAGCGAGCCGTCGCCGTCCGGCGTGCCCTGCATCCGCTCGAGGAAGTAGGCGAACATCTGCATGTGGTACGTGTTGATCTTCGCCAGCGCCTCGAGCCGCTGCGGGTCGTTCTGGTGGTGCGACACGCCGTGGTGCCCGTTGGGCACGCCGATCTCCGGGTATGAGCGGCCGCTGACCTCCTTGCCGATCATGAACGTGCCGACGCGCGTCAGATCGGTCTGGAAGGCGAGCACCCACAGGTCGTACATCAGCCTGGCATGCTCCTCGAACGTGTCGGGGATGCCGACCGGCTGCTCGAAGACCGGCATCTCCCGGTCGGCCTGGCGCTCGGCCGTCCGGACCCGGCGCTCCACGTCGCGCACCGCATCGAGATACTGCGCGAGCTTGGCGCCGTCGGCCGCTCCGAGCGACTGCCGGAGGGCCTTCGCCTCCGCGTCGACGAAGTCGAGCACGCTCCGGTCCGCGCGGAGCCGGGCCAGCCGCGCGGCGCTGTCGGTGCTGTCGGCGGCGCCGAACAGGCGCTCGAACACGGCGCGCGGGTCGTTCTCCATCGGCAGCGGCGTGGTCGGCGTGCGCCACGAGATGGTGTTGACGTAGGCGCAACTGTAGCCCTGATCGCAGGCGCCGAGCACCTCCACCGAGTCGAGCGCGAGCTCCAGCGAGGAGAGCTGGGTCTCGCCGCCGACCCGTGCCGCGATGAGCTGGTCGAGCGACTGGCCGCCCCGGATGTCCGGCCCCTCGGTCTTCTTCACGTGCACGCCCGTCAGCCAGGTCGCCGCCGCCCGGGCGTGGTCGCCGACGCCCTCGCCCTCGCGGGGGATGGCGGGCTTGTCGGCCAGGCCGCTGAGGACGTTCAGGTGGCGGCGGAACGGCTCGACCGGCTTCAGGATCCGCGAGAACTCGAAGCCCGCGCCGTCCCCCGCGGGGGTCCACTGCCGCATCTCCATGCCGTTGGGCACGTAGACCGCGCCGAAGCGGCGGATGGGGCTGGCCGCGGTCCTGCCGAGCGCGGAGAGCGCCGGCACCATCCCGTCGAGCAGGGGCAGGGCCAGCGCGGCGCCGAGGCCGCGCAGCATCGTCCGGCGGGGCAGGTGCTTCTTCGTGATGATCATGACCTCTCCTGCTGCGCGTTCGCGTCGTCCGCGACGCGCGGCATGCGCATCCGGAACGGTGCGCTCCGAATGACCCCGCGGATGAGCGACGACCAGCGGTAGCCGGACCCCTGCGCTTCGCGCACGATCCGCCGGACCGCCGGCCGGTCGTAATACTCTACCCCTCGACCGATGGCGTAGGTCAACAGCTTCGACGTGAGATTCGCCAGGTACCGGCCCGCCCACGGCTCCTGCAGCAGGGCGGTCCGGAACTCCGCCACGCCGGCGAACGCCGTTCCGTTCGGCAGCGTGCCGGAGCTCTCGATGGGAGCGCCGACCTGGCTGTCCACCGTGCGCCAGCGGCCGACCGCATCGAAGTTCTCGAGGGCGAAGCCGAGCGGGTCCATCGGGGCATGGCAACTGGCGCAGACCGGGTTGGCGCGGTGCGTCTCCAGCCGCTCGCGCACCGTCGCCGGCCGGCCGCCCTCCCCGCGTTCGGGGAACCCGGGCACGTCCGGCGGCGGCGGCGGCGGCGGTGCGCCGAGCAGGTTCTCCAGCAGCCACTTGCCGCGCACGACGGGCGACGTCCGATGCGGATACGACGTGACGGTCAGCAGGCTGCCGTGTCCCAGCAGGCCGCCCCGGCGCGCGTCGGCGTAGGGCACGCGCCGGAAATGGTTCCCGTAGACGTTCGGCATGCCGTAGTGGCTGGCGAGCCGCTCGTTGACGAACGTGTAATCGGCCCGCAGCAGGTCCAGCACGCTGCGGTCGCTGCGGAGCTGATCGTCGAAGAACAGCTCCGTCTCGCGGCGGAACGCCTGCCGCAGGTTGTCGTCGAAGTCGGGGAACAGGCCGGGGTCGGGCGCCGCCGTGCGCAGGTTGCGCAGGTAGAGCCACTGGCCGCCGAAGTTCTCCACGAAGGCCCGCGAGCGCGGGTCGTCCAGCAGGCGGGTCACCTGGCGGTCGAGCACCTCCGGAGCGCCGAGCCGCCCGGCGGCCGCCAGCGCGATCAGCTCCTCGTCCGGCAGGCTGCTCCAGAGGAAGAACGAGAGGCGCGACGCCAGATCGAGGTCACTGATCCGGTACGGTCGGCCCGGCGCGGCGCCGGCCGGGTCGCGCTCGATCCGGAACAGGAACCTGGGCGAGACCAGGATGGCCTCCAGCGCCCAGCGGACGCCGTCCTCGAACCCGCCGCCCTCGCGGTAGCCGGCGTCGAACGACGCCAGCAGCGGACGGATGTCGTCGTCGCGGACCGGCCGGCGGTACGCCTGCCGCGCCAGCGAGCGCAGGATCCGCTCCGCACAGGGCCGCTCCTCGGCCGCGACCCGCGGGTAGCACGCGAAGATGCGCTGCCGCGTCGGGGTCGCGGCCGGCACGTCGCCGTCGAACGGGCCGACCACTTCGAGGGCGGCCACGAGCGGCGGCTTGGGGTAGAGGGCGTACGCGAAGCTGGTGACGGAGGGGCGGGGCGGACGGCCGTCGACAGCCAGCGACTGGCTCAGGTCGCCCACGAACGAGGCCCCGACGAGCCGGGTTCCAGCCTGGACCGGCAGGCGCACCTCGAAGGGGCCGCTGTTGCCGCGTCCGGCGGTGAACCTCGCGACGCGCTCGCGGTCCAGGCGGATCTCGAGCGTGTGCGAGCCCTGCCGGCCGCGCCCCAGGCGCGCGCGCAGGATGTACTCGGCATCGAGCGGGAAGTGGTGCGCCGCGGCGTGGCCGCCGCGCGACCCGAACGGCAGGTCGTCGCTCACGCGGCCGTCCTGCAGCATCAGGGGCGACGCCTTGTAGAGCGTGGTTGCGGCCGGCAGCGTCGGGTCGCCGAGCGCCCAGCGGCTGATCTTCGCGGCGGCCAGGATGTAGCGCTCCAGCAGCCCCGGCGACACCGACAGCACATCGCCGATGTTGTCGAACCCGTAGCCGGACTCGTCGGCCGGCAGCAGCGCGCGGCCGTCGACCTCCAGGACGAGCAGGTCGCGGATGGCGTTGACGTACTCGGCGCGGTTCAGGCGCTGCACGGCGGGCCGGCCGGGATTCGGATTGGCGGCCCACGTGCGGTCGAGCGACGCCTCGAGATGGCCGGCCACGGCGTCGTAGGTCGCGGCGTCGGGCCGCGGGCGCCCGCGCGGCGGCATGGTGCGCGAGCGCAGCTTCCCGGCCACCTTCTCCCAGACGTCGGGGTGCGCGCCGACGTCGGTCATGTCGACCGTGTCGAGCGCCAGGCCGGCGGTGAGCAGCCGCTCGTTGTGGCAGCCGAGGCAGTAGCGTTTCAGCACCGCTCCGTGCGGCTCGGCCGGGCCGCCCGTCGGCGGCTGGGCTGCCGCCGCGGCGGCGTGGCCCAGGATCCCGGCAGCCAGCGCCAGCGTCACGGACGTTGCGCGCATCGTCATGTTGTGAGGACCCTATCGCCTAGCGGGGTTCCGTGCTCGTGGTCCCGCCACCGTTGCCCTCCCGCTCGTCGGCGTGGTAGCCCAGCAGGCCGAAGGTGACGCGCGTGCCGGCCGCCGGGTCGGCGCCGAGCTCGCGCAGGAGGTCTGCAATCGCGGGATGCTCCACGTACGTGGTGCAGCAGATCATGTGGCCGCGCGCCAGCCGCAGGGGGGTCTGGTCCTCCCAGTCGGTGGCGTCGACGTCGGCGCCGTTCGCGACCAGGAAGCGGATGAGGTCGCCGGCCGCGTGATAGACGGCCCCGTGCAGGGCCGTCGCGCCCCACTCGTTGGCAGCGTTGATGTCGAGCCCCAGCTCGAGGACATAGCGCGCCGCGTCGATTGCCTTGTGCTGGTCCCACTCGTAGTACGTGATGTCCTGTGCGGCCCGCTTGCCCAGTCCCGCCGCCAGGATCAGCGCCGTGGTGCCGTCGTCGGTCGTCGCCAACGGGTCGGCGCCGGCCTCGGCGAGGGTCCGCATCGCCTCGACGTCGACCGTCCTGGCCGCCACCATGAAGGGTGTGCTGCCGCGCTGGGTCAGCCGGCCGGCGCCCGGGGAGGCGAACACGCCCACCTCGAACGCGTCGGTGAAGCGCTTGGGGCGGTCCATCCGGGCGTCCGGATCGGCGCCCGCCGCCAGCAGAGCCCGCAGCGCGCGGTGCTGGCCGGTTGCGGCGGCCACGTGCAGCGCCGTGTAGCCCGCGAAGTCGACCGCTTCCGCGGCCGTCTCCGCCGGTGCGAGGCCCCGCGTGCCGGCCGCGCGTGCATGGCGGCCCCGCGCCGCGTCCCGCCGGTCGTAGTTCGGGTCGGCGCCACGGTCGAGCAGCAGCAGCGCCAGCGCCTCGTGCCGCTTCGTGAGGGCCAGCATGAGCGCCGAGACGCCGTCCGGCGACGCGTCGTTGGCGTCCGCGCCGTTGTCGAGCAGCACCTGGACCGTTTCGCCATCGCCGGCCAGCACGGCGTACAGCAGCGGGGTGAAGCCGCCCGCCGTCCGCGGCGGATCGGTTTCCCCGTCGCGCGGAAACTCCGCCGGGTTGGCTGCCTCGCCCTCCCGCAGCAGAATGGGCCCGCGCCGCGGCCGCCGCCGGCGCGGCACGAACGCCGTGGCCGCCGTACGGGCGTCGACGAGCGCCGCGCCGTGGTCGATCAACGCCTGTGCCACGTCGGCATGCGCTTCGGCGGCGGCCCACATCAGCGCGGTGTGCCCGCCGGCCGTCCTGGCGTTCGGATTCACGCCCGCCGCCGCCAGCCGCCGCACGACCTCGACGCTGCCGGCCCGCGCGGCGAACATGAGGGCGGTATCGCCCGTGGGACGGGCGGCATCCGGATCGGCGCCCGCCGCGAGGAGCAGCTCGACCATCGGCAGGCTGCCGTTGGCGGCCGCCAGCATCAGCGGCGTCACGCCCAGATCGTTCGCCGCGCCGACGTCGGCGCCGGCGCCAATCAGCTCCGACGTCAGGTCCACCTCGTCCCAGTGCGCCGCCCAGGCCACGGCGGTGGCGCCGTCGCCCTGCGGCACGTTCACGTCGCTGCCGGCCGCCAGCAGCCCGCGGGCGGTCTCGAAGTCCCGCTGCTGCACGGCGTCGGCCAGTCCGCGGTCCGACGCGGGAGATGCGGGCGACGCCTGCGCGGCAGCGGCGCCGCTCGTCCAGGGCGCCGCGATTGCGAAGACGCCGGCGAGCGCGGCCGCGGCCACGGAACGGGCACGTGACGCAGACCTCATCGCTGGCTGGGAAACCATGGGGAATCCTAGTGTCCTGACCCGCAAATAGCCATTATAATGGGCAGTCTTCAAGCAAGGGA
>CAYGCV010000042.1:0-18576 GCA_964348425.1 uncultured Vicinamibacteraceae bacterium
AGCGGCGCGACGCGGTTCGTCAGGTCGACCAGCCCGAAGACGTTCGTGTCGAACAGCGCCCGCATCCTGGCCATGTCGATCTCGCCGATCTCCGCCAGATAGCCGAACGCGGCGTTGTTGACGAGCACGTCGATGCCCCCCATCCGCTCGACGCAGGCGTCGACGGTGCGCTGGTTGTCCGCGGGCAGCGACACGTCGGCGCGCAGGCCGTGCGCCCCGCTGCGGGCGGCCACCTGCTCGATGCGCTCCGCGTCGCGGCCGGTGAAGACGACCTCGTGCCCCCGGTCGCGCGCCAGGTCGACGAGCGCGGCGCCGATCCCCTGGCTGCCGCCGGTGACGAGAAAACGCAGTTCGTCCATTCGTTCAGGCTCCTTCGCGACCAACGCAGCCAACGCAACCAGCGCCCGACGGCCCGGCGGCGGCGAGGCATTCCTGGCCGCCTGGGCGCCATGCTATCTTGTCTGGTTGATCGTTTCACATTCGGGAGCACCACCGTGTCAGAGACGCCGACCAGAACCACCCATCAGTTCCAGACCGAGGCCCGGCAACTGCTCGACCTCATGATCCACTCCTTGTACTCGAACAAGGAGATCTTCCTGCGCGAGCTGATCTCGAACGCCTCGGATGCCTGCGACAAGCTGCGCTTCGAGGCCCTCACCGACTCCGCCCTGCTCGACGACGACCCGGAGCTGGCGCTCCGCATCGACTTCGACGCCAAGGCCCGCACCATCACGGTCGCCGACAACGGCGTCGGGATGTCGCACGCGGAGGTGATCGCCAACATCGGGACCATCGCCAAGTCGGGCACGCGCGAGTTCGTCGAGCAGCTCACCGGCGACCAGGCGCAGGACGCCCGGCTCATCGGCCAGTTCGGCGTGGGCTTCTACTCGTCGTTCATCGTGGCCGACCGCGTCACCCTGACCACGCGGCGGGCCGGGCTGGCGGCGGACGACGCCGTCCGCTGGGAGAGCGGGGGCGAGGGCGAGTACTCCATCGAGCCGGCCTCGAAGCCGGCGCGCGGCACCGAGGTCACGCTGCATCTCCGCGGCGGCGAGGACGAGCTGCTGTCGGGGACGCGCCTGCGCGCCATCCTGCGCAAGTACTCGGACCACATCACGCTCCCCATCCTGATGCGGAAGGAGGAGGTGCCCGGCAAGCAGATGGACACCCGGGACGTCGAGACCACCGAGCAGGTGAACCAGGCGTCGGCCCTCTGGTCCCGGCCCAGGTCGGAGATCACCAGCGAGCAGTACGACGAGTTCTACAAGCACGTCGCGCACGACTTCGAGCCGCCGCTCGCGCACCTGCACGCCCGGGTCGAGGGCCGCCAGGAGTACACCGTGCTCCTCTACGTGCCGCGCCGGGCGCCGTTCGACATCTGGGACCGCGAGCGGCGCCACGGCGTCAAGCTCTACGTCCGGCGCGTGTTCATCATGGACGGCGCGAAGGAGCTGATGCCGGGCTACCTGCGCTTCGTCCGGGGCCTGATCGACTCGAACGACCTGCCGCTCAACATCTCGCGCGAGATCCTCCAGGAGTCGCGCGACGTCGAGGCCATCCGCAACGCGGCCGTCAAGCGCGTCCTGGGACTGCTCGACGAATTGGCGGAGAAGCAGCCGGACAGGTACGCGGACTTCTGGCGCGAGTTCGGCCGCGTCATCAAGGAAGGCGTCGGCGAGGACCCTGCCAACCGGGACCGCATTGCGGGACTGCTCCGCTTCGCGTCGACGCATCGCAACACGGGCGACCAGACCGTCTCGCTCGCCGACTACGCCGCGCGCATGAAGGACGGGCAGGAGAAGATCTACTACGTCACCGCCGACAGCTTCGCGGCCGCGCGGCACAGCCCCCACCTGGAGGTCTTCCGCGAGAAGGGCATCGAGGTCCTGCTGCTCCACGACCGGGTCGACGAATGGGTGGTCGCGCACCTCGACGCCTTCGACGGCAAGTCGCTGCAGTCCGTGGCGCAAGGCGACCTCGACCTCGGCAGGCTCGCCGGCAGCGAAGCCGATGCCAATCAGCAAAAGGCAACCGAGGACGAGTTGAAGCCGGTCGTCGAGCGGGTGCGCAAGGCGCTCGGATCGAAGGCGTCCGACGTGCGGGTCACGCACCGGCTCACCGAATCGCCCGCCTGCCTCGTATCCGCCGCGGACGGCATGAGCGCCAACCTGCAGCGCGTGCTGCGGGCCACCGGCCAGGCGGTGCCGGACGTGCCGCTCGTGCTCGAGCTCAACCCGACCCACCCGATCGTCACCCGCCTGAGGGACGAGACGGACGAGGCGCGCTTCAGGGACTGGAGCCACATCCTGTTCGATCAGGCCATGCTGGCCGAGGGCGGCCAGCTCGGCGATCCGGCCGGCTTCGTCAAGCGACTCAACGAGTTGATGCTGGCGCTGGCGGGGACGCCGAAGTCGCGGATCTGGACGCCCGGCGGTGAGTAGCGGAGCTTCAATCAGACGGGGCTGCGCCCCGAACCCCCGGCGTCCGCTTGCGGGGACCCCTTCGCCCCGCGCCGCTCGCGCCGAGGCGCGCCGTGCGCGCCTTGCGGCGGCGTCAGCCGCCGCCCTCGCGGATCCGCGCTATCTTCCGGTCGCGGTCCGCGGCGAAGCGGCCGAGGTCGCGGCGATGGTTCGCCTCGAGCTCCTCGCGCGCGGCCGGCTCCACGGCGGCGGCCAGCGCGGACTGGTGCAGGATCCTGCATTCGGCGACCAGCGCCTCGTAGGTGCGGCGCACGTCGGCAATCGCCTCGCGCTGCGCCTCGGTCAGCGC
The DNA here is from genome assembly GCA_964348425.1 of uncultured Vicinamibacteraceae bacterium. Taxonomy (GTDB): domain Bacteria; phylum Acidobacteriota; class Vicinamibacteria; order Vicinamibacterales; family UBA8438; genus JAAXGX01. Next base: position 2,770 of record CAYGCV010000042.1, read on the forward strand.
GACCACCTCGACGCCGGCCACCTCGTCCTGGCGTTTGAGCTTCTCCATCGCCAGCTCGAAGGCGCTCCTGGGTGCTCCGTCTGCCACAATCGACTCCCCGATAAAAGCGTCATGATATTCCGATGTCCCGTGTTCGCAGCGGCGCGATGCGAGCGAGCCGGTCGAAGTCGCGGTCGCGATGCAGCACAGTGAGATCGTTTCTCACCGCACAGACCGCTATGAGGCAGTCGACGCTCGACCGCACGGTCACGCCGCCGCGGCGGGCGAGCCGGTAGAGATCGACCGCATCGTCGAATGCCGCTGCCCCCAGCGGCGCCTCGACGATCGGCAACGCCCGCATCGCATCCCGCGCCAGCCGGAACGCGCGGTTGTCGCGAAACCCTTGCAGCACCTCCTGCATGACGGGCAGGCACGTGACAACCTCCTCCACGTCGATCAACACCTCGAGATCGACTCGCGCCGGCCGCCGGAACACATCGATCCAAACCGATGTGTCAATCAGATACACGGCGAGCCCGTCGATTCCCTGCCGGACGCGGCGGATGCGGACGGTCGCCGCGCATCGCGGTCAGATCGCCCTCCCACAGCCCCGATCCTGCGAGCTCGAGGATACGGCCGGCGCGCGCCCGCCGGACGAACTCCGCGAGCGCGCGATCGACCGCCTTCGAGTACGTCCGCTCGCCGCTGATCCGGAGAGCCTCTTCGAGCAGTTGCTCATTGAGCACAAGATTTGTGCGTTTCATACACACACGGTATAGATCACGCAAGCCGGCGTCAAGCGGGCCGCACATTTCCCTGCTCCTGCTTCTGGAACTGGAGATCCCGACGCAACACGGCGAGTTCTAGGACGTTGTCCAACGCGACTTCGCCCCGGCGATCCGCAGCGGCGAAGTGCGAGTGGAGCAGGGGACACCGTCGACTAACTGCAAATGCTGATGCTCCTGGACGAAAATCTCCAGCAATCGGACCGCTACCTGTGCAGGAGGGTCGATTGACGGCACTTGGCGACGAGGCCAACCGACGTGCTATGTTGGAGCCATGAGTGGTGCCGTTGGATGAACGCGCGAGCTACAGCCCACAACGGACCGGTAGCGCCCACCTTTCGGGGCGGCGCGCAATTGACGCCACGGATAGACAGATGCTACGCAAGAACGCCGGGAACGACCCCGACGGCACCGTCAAGTCGCTCACCCGGCCCGCGAAGCGCAAGAACATCCCGCCCGCGGGCCTCGAAGCGCACGGCGTGGTGCGCGAGCCCGCGCTGCGGTACGCGTTCAATCCGCACCTACCGCCGGTGCCGCGATCTTGATCTGAACCCGCCGCGACGGACGCACTCCCCAACAGCCTCCCCTTCCCGCGGCCGTCCCGGCTCCGCGACGGCGAGGCGTGGAAGGTCGCCGTCAAGGCGATCGATCCGCGCAGAAACGAGGGGTTACGGGCACTGACCGAAGGACGGCGGCGCACGTGACGCCACCACCAATCATCATCGGGTCCCCGAGCATGACCATCGAGCCCTGTGGAAACCACTCTCACGTCGCCGTCGAATGTACCGCAATGGACCGTACGCGTTCGATCTTCGACGATGTCGTCAACGTGCCCTGGCAGATGCTATTCGTCGACGGCCCGTGTTCCGTCACCATAACGAATCACGGTCCGGAAGTTGTCGTCGTAGAGGAACCTTCGGGCGCCAACGGACACATGGCGTGTCGGATAGTGCCGAAGAACTCCTTCGGCGGCCAACTTCCAACCGAATTGCGCCGCCGTGCACACCATGACCGCGTCGTCATAGACTGTGTCAGTTTCGATCTCACTTCCATCCGTACCTACGCGATACCATTTCGCGCCGACAATCTCTTCGGTGCACTCGACGCACTCGAGAAAGAATATCGCCTGGATGCTACCACGCGAGAGACGCGAGACTACAACCGGCGCCGCCGCGAAATACAAGTAGCATGCCGGGCTCAAGCGAGTATTGCCGGATTCCCGCAGGGCGCAGTTCGTTCGTACACGCCCGACCCCCCGGACATCCTTATTGAACCGACCGCCCATCATGCGTCCAACGACCCTACCAGCGAGAAAACCGACGGCTGCATCGGCGTCGAATTGTCGGAACTTGTCGACCAAGGCCAGCATGAAGCCTTTCTGCATGCCAAGGCCACCGTATGCGCGGCCGCACAACTATGGAAGAAACTGACGCGACCTGCCACCGGCCAGTACCTCCGGCTTGATTATCGGATTACCGACGACCTGATTGCCAGGCTCAAGGTTGGATCGGGACCGAAGGACAAGAAGAGAATAATAGACGAGGCCGTACACATAATTGAACGCTGCGTTCATGAATTTCTGCGCCATGGAGCAACGGGACCGGTCGAATCCCGTTTAATTTCACACGCCTGGAATCCGAAAAAACGAAAAGATCGGGCTACGAAAGTCATAGACGTTACCGTATCGGCATCGAGTTCTCCCGCGTGCGAAATACACTACTACCATCCTGTATCGGGGATACAGTGGTCTAAGGGGCGTTTTTTTAATACTCTTGGCGAAGACGTGACTCTGGACGCGCCGCGGCTCCAGAAGCTTATCTCCCACAAGACTCGGAAGATCGAAAGGTGCTTTCCCAGGAAGCATCCGTTCTCATCACTTGTACTGTTTCTCGCAGGTGAATACTTTCCGGCTGGAAGCAGTCAATCAGGCAGCTTCGGAATCCTTCACGTCGGCGACGAACATCCCGACCGGGATTGTCGTTTCGACATCGCACCGTTCTCGCGGGTCTACGTTGGTCAGGAGTCGTCCTGCTATATGATCGACGAAAGCTCGGGGCGATTCACGAAAGTTCAGGCATCATGACGACTTCCAGAACATCATGGAGATCGGCAATGGCGCATGCTGCGAACACTCGGTTGGCTACGCTGGACCGGCAACTAGTGTACTTCAGAACGCATCAGCCGCCGCTCGCACGGGAGCATCACGGCGAGGTCGTACTCATTCATGACGAACCGGTAGGCTTTGTTTTCAACTCCGACGCAGACGTGTATGCCCTAGCGATCAAGAACCACGACGTTGGTTCATTCTTGATTTGCAGATGTCTCCGCAAAGAAGAAGAACAGCCGCAAGTGGTCCATTCTCGCACGAGGATGAGCTGCCAGATGCCGTCGAGCCGCCGAGTAGACGTCCTGGTGGTTTTCTCCGATGGATCACCGACGCCACGGCCGTGACTTTCAGAGGCCATCAAAGCATGATCGACCGCATCGTCGTCGAGAACTTCAAGAGTCTGCGCAAGGTCGATCTGGCGCTGGGACGGATGAACCTGTTCATCGGCGCGAACGCCAGCGGGAAGTCGAACTTTCTCGATGCTCTCCGCGTGCTTCAGGGTATGGGCAACGGCTTCAGCATCGGAGAGATTCTGGATGGCAAACAGAAGAGTGCGACAAGCGAGTTGTGGGAAGGCATTCGCGGTGGAAGCGCGAGGGCATGCTTTGCCGGACCGGACGGGAACAGCGAGGTGGTTACCGAAGTACATGGCGATCTGGAGAATTGGCAGAAATGGAAATTCCGGATCGCCTTTCGGCCTTCTTCTGGACTCATAACCCATGAGCAATTCGAGAACGTCCTGAGTATCATCTACAGTTCTGATGCGGTTTCGGCTGCCCGACCCGGGTCGGTACGTTACTATTCAGGAAGTCCAGGACGGCCGCCTGATTTGACATTGATGCCGACAAGAACAGCTCTCGGTCAGATTGCAGGAAGGCCGGCAGGAAATACGAAGAAGTTTGTTTCCATAGGGCACGCTATTTCTGGATTTCACGCCGATCTAGCACAGGAAGTTACGACACTGCTGGCAAACATGCAACGGATAGATCCCGTACCCTCGCTTCTCAGAACCTATTCGGAGGTTTCTCACGCGCAACGCATGGGCGATCGAGGCGAGAATTTTGCGGCTCTCATCCGTACCATTTGTCAGGATCAGACGACCAAGGCCGCCTACCTTTCCTGGCTTCAGGAGCTTCGTCCCGAGGAGGTGAACGACGTCGGCACGCTCTCGGGCGCCGTCGGGGAGCCGATGTTCATGCTGCGAGAGAACGGTAGAGACTGTCCGGCGCCGGTCCTGAGCGACGGCACGCTGCGGTTCGCTGCGCTTGCCGCCGCATTCTTCCAGCCGGACATGCCCGATCTCATGACGATCGAGGAGATCGAGAACGGCATTCACTCAAGCCGCTTGCGGCTGCTGCTGGAGCTGTTGCGTAGCCAGGCCGAGGCCGCGAAGACCCAGATCGTGGCGACCACCCATTCGGCGACGGTCCTGGACTGGCTTCGGGAGGACGAGTACAAGACGACCTTCTTCTGCAAGCGGGACGAGTCGACTGGCGAGTCGAAGATCTGCGCGCTGGCCGACCTGCCGCATTTCATGGACGTGGTGAGGAAGCGCCCCGTGTCCGAGTTGTTCTCGGAAGGCTGGCTGGAAGCGGCGCTGTGAGCCTCAGAGTGCTCGTCATCCCGGAAGATCCGACGTGGAACGGCTACATCCTGACGCCTCTGGCAAAGGCCCTGCTGGCCGACGCAGGGAAACCCAATGCCAAGGTGAAGCTCCTGGAGAATCCGCGGGTCCGGGGCTACGATCAGGCGCTCAGCGCCATTCGGGAGGAAATGCCAGACCGCTACGGATTCTTTGATCTCTGGCTGTTCTTCCCCGACGCCGACCGCGCCGGCCCAGACGCCATGCAGCGGTTGGAAGCGGACCTCGCGGAGCGGCGGGTCCGGTTGCTCTGCTGTCCCGCGCAGCCGGAGGTCGAAGTCTACGCCTGTGCCGCATTCCGCAGCGATCTGCCGGGAACCTGGGAGGATGCCCGCGCCAACGCCCGAATGAAGGAGGAGATCTTCCAACCACTCTTGGCGCAACACGGAGACGCACGCCGGCCGGGCAAGGGCAGGGATCTGATGATCGCAGCGTCGCTCCAGAATCTGCCGCTGCTGTTCCGACTGTGCCCGGAGATCGAGCGCTTGCGTGAGCGGATCGCGGAACACGTCGAGGATCGATAGCCATGCCGGAGGAACAGACTCTTCGTTATCCCATCGGGCGATTCGCGGCCGTGGAGAACGTCACGCCGGCCCAGGTGCAGGCCTGGATCGACGACATCGCGGCCCTGCCGGCCGACCTGCGGCGGACCGTCGAGGCGCTGAATGACGGGCAACTCGACACGCCCTATCGTCCCGGTGGCTGGACGGTCCGCCAAGTCGTCCATCACCTGCCCGACAGCCACATGAACAGCCTCGTCCGGTTCAAGTGGGCGCTCACCGAGGACAGGCCGCTGATCAAGGCCTACGACGAGAACGGCTGGGCGGCGCTGCCGGACGGCCGCGGCCCGATCGGCCATTCGCTCGATCTGCTCGCCGCCCTGCACGCGCGCTGGGTGGACCTGCTGCGCAGCCTGGGCTGGACGCAGTTGCAGCGCGAGTTCGTGCACCCGGAAGCAGGCGCCGTCAAGCTGGCGATCAGCGTGGGCGACTACGCCTGGCACGGCCGGCACCACCTCGCGCACATCCAGCGGCTGATCGAGCGCGAGGGCTGGCACTGAGGAGCCGACGCACGCAGACCCGGGCGACGCACCGGCCGCGTCACAGCAAGGCGACGATGGCGGCGGCGAAGGCCCGGAGGTCGCCGAGGTCTTCCCGGAGCGCGGCATGTACCTGCCGGTAGTCGATCTTCCAGTAGACGTGCACGAGCAGGTTGCGGAACCGCGCCATGCGCTGCAGCCGCTCCGTCAGGTCGGCCGGGATGATGCCTGCCTCGCCCAGCGCGGCAAAGCAGTCGGCGTAGTCCTCCGGCGTCCGGCGCAAGCGGCGCGCGGTGACGTGGTAACAGAGTGCGAGGGCCGCCTCGATTGCCACCAGCAGGCGATAGCAGGCGATGTCCAGCGCGTCCTGGTCCGCGAGGAAGTCGGCTGCCGGTCGCGCGGCGAGCGCCTCGAGACGCTGCACCGATTCCTCGATCTCGGCGCACCGTGAACGGACGAGGTCGGGGTTCAGCGTCACCCGCCGAATGCCTCGACGGTGGCGCGGCGCAGCAGCGGCTCGCGGTCCAGGTACTCCCGTACCGTCCGTTCCATGTGGTCGGCCATCCGCTCCTCGGCGCGGCAGATCAGCGGACGGCCCGCGCGGAAGACGTGAAACAGGTAGGCGAGCGGCGCGCCGTTCAGCACGCGCACGTCCAACGGGAAGCGGACCGTGCGACCGAGCCGCAGAGCCAGCTCGACCCCTGGCCGCGGGCGACGACCGGCTCCGGGGGTCAGATGAACGCCGACGTCGACGTCGCGGAAGGCGCCACCGGTGAGAAACGAGCCGTGGAGCCAGGCGAACTCGACGTCCGGCTCGGTCTCCAGCGCTGCCGCGAGCGCTCTCGAGACGCGCTCGCGCTCCTCGGCCGCCGCACGATACACGCGCATGGCGTCCATGCTACCCGACGAGCGTCTGCGCGGAGCACCCGCCCCGCAGCCCATTGTTGCTCGCCCGGGTCTCGCTCCGGCCGGACGGCGCCGCCCCTGGCTACCGCGGATACCAGTCGCCGTCGCGGACCTCGATCGATTCGCCTTCGAGCGCCTCCCGCAGCGCCGCGATCGTGCCGGCGATCTCCGCGACATTGTCGGGCCGGGGCTGGTCCCGATCGCCGAACCAGCGCGCCGTGGCGTTGTCGTAGTGGATGAGGTAGACGACCTCCGGCCCGAACGTCTTGACGCACTCGGCCACCGGCCGGGGACGCATGCGGTCGAGCGGCAGGTTCATCGGCATGAACGCCACGGTGATGTCCTCGAGCGCCTGGATCTCGGGGACGCACTCGCCCACCCCCGAGAAGAACAGCCGCCGCCCGCCCAGCGTGATGACGTAGCCGTTCGCCTCGCCGGGCGGGTGCCACGGCTGCCCGGGCGTCATGTCGTAGGCGGGCACGGCTTCGACCGGAACGCCCGCGAAAACGCCCTGCTCGCCGTTCGCCAGCACCTCGCCGTTGCCGTACTGCGCGTGGGCGGCCGCGGTCAGCACGACCGGCGCGCCCGGCTTGCGCAGGTGCGCGATCGCCTCCGGATCGAGGTGATGCCCCGGATCGTCGGTCACCAGGATGAGGTCGGCCGGCTTGGCGTCGGCGAGGTCGCCGGCGCTCCACGGATCGATGTGCACGACCGTGCCGGCATGCTCGATCTGCACGCTCGAATGCAGGATCGGCGTGATGATGATGTCGCCGCCCTCGGCCGCAATCCGGTCCGACGGTTGCGCCGACAGCGGCGTGGAGCCGAGCAGGAGCCACGCGACGAACGCCGTGACAGTCAGCAGTCTCATAAGGGCATGGATTGTAGCAACCATCCGGCGCCAGTCGTAGAAGTTCCTGGCCGCCCGATCACGCCGGCCGCCCGGTGCGGGCCAGCCGGCGCGCGTCCTCGACGTAGTACGCGAAGGTCTCGCGCACCCGCGACAGGAAGCGCTTCAGCTTCTCGCGATCGTTCGGGTCCGGCAGCACCTGGGAGATCTTGAAGGGCGGCTTGATGAGCGCGGCGCAGACGGTCGAGTGCACGCGCCGGTCGAAGTTGGCGACGGCAATCGGCACGATCCACGGCTCGGGCTGCATGCTCGCGGCCAGGCGGAACGCGCCCGGCTTGAACGGTCCGGGCGAGTCCTCGGTCCAGTAGCTGGTCCCTTCGGGGCTGAGAATGAGGTTCGTGCCGTCCCGCAGGTACCGGCCCGCGGTCTCGAAGAACTCGCTGCGCCGGCTCTGACGCTGCTGCTCCGTCTCCTCCATCCGATCGGACTCGTGCGTGTAGACCGCGATGTGGCCCAGCCGATCGTAGTACGCCTGGTGCCCGTACTCGGTGCCGCGGCTGTGCCGCACCACGCGGATGCCGCTGTCGCCGTAGCGCCGGTCCAGGATCATGGCGCTGACGAAGTGGGAGTCGAGCGTGAGCTGGAAGTTGTTGGGCAGCGTGTTGTACTCGTGGTTCTTGAGGTGGTTGAAGATGAAGATGTGGCCCGGCGTGGCGGGCAGATGGCGCTCGCCCTCGATGACGTAGCGCACCCGGCCGAACGCCTCGCGGAACCCGCGCGCGCAGAGCTTGCGCACGTCGCGCGGGGGCATCTCCGGCGGCGCCGTGACCACGGCGTGATAGACCCGCCGGAGGGCCTCGAAGAACTCGTGCTCGCGCTTCACCTCCCCGAGCAGGTCCTGGCAGAGCTGCGCCAGCGAGCGCTCGAGCGCGTCGGGGCTGTCCACCATGCGGTCGAGCAGCGCGAACGCGTCGCCGAGCGTCAGATGGCTGTCGAGCAGGTGCGGCAGCCGGTGGATGAGGGAGTTGACGCTGAGCTGCGTGCAGCTCTGCTCGAGCAGGTTGCGAATCGCCAGCCGCTCCTGGGCGAAGCGCCGCGAGATGAAGACCGCGCGCGCGGCCCGCAGGTGGCCGGCCACCAGCCACAGCAGGCGGCGGACCAGGGCCAGCGCCAGCCGGGGGGAACGTTCCAGCGCCGCCTGGATCCGCGCCGGGTCGATGCGGTACAGCGTGCAGTCGCGCATCGCCTGCACCGACGTCTGGCTCGACTCGATGAGCGCGAACGCCTCCTTCATGCCGGCAGGGCGGTAGTTGAGCGCCACGCGGCCCGTCGCCAGCACCCACAGCCCGGCGTCGCGGCTTCCCTGCTCGACGATCGGCTCGCCCCGGCAGAAGTAGCGGCTCTCGACCGCCTCGGCGAACAGGCGCAACTGCGACTCCTCGAACACCTCGAAGAACGGCGAGCTGCGGAACAGCTCCATGACGGGCGGCGGCGCGCGGTTGTAGGTCTCCTCCTCCCCCTTGGCGTCGAGCGACTGCCCGAAGTTCACGGGCGTCTGCGAGTGGCGCACGATGCGCGCGCGCCGCTCGGCGAGCACGTCGAGACAGCGGCGGAGGACCAGCTCGAGAAAGCCCGCACCTAGCGCCGGGTCGGCGGCGAAGAGCGTCGCCAGCGCCCGGTGGCTGAGCCGCAACGTGCGGCAGTCGGTCTTGCAGAGCACGGTCGTCGAGTACCGCCGCGGTTCGAGAAACCCCGACCAGCCCACCGGCGTCCAGGCCGCCCTGCTCTGGCCGACGTCGATGTCCTCGTTGCCCTCCTCGATGCGGTTCCGGAAGTGCACCGTGCCCTCGGCCACGAGAAACATGTGGGATGCCGGGGCGAACTGGCGCGCCAGGACGTGCCCGGCCTCGAACCGTTGCTCCTCGGCCAGCTCCGCCAGCCGCTCCCACGCCAGCGCCCCGCCCCCTCCGGCCCGCGCGGTGGCGGCGGAGGCGTGAGCGATAAACTCTTCCCTCGTGACGTCCATCGGTCAGCCCGACTCTACAACGGTCCGCGCCACCCGCCCACCTCTCACGCGGCCCGACGACTTCTTCGCGTTCTGGTCCGAGACGCAGGACGCGCTGGCGCGGACGCCCGCCAACCCGCGCTTCGGCATCCCGGTGACGTCACCCGAGGGCGCCCGCGTGCTGCCGGTACGCTTCGCGTCGCTGGGCGGCTGCGACATCCAGGGCTTCCTCGTCACGCCCGACGCTGCCGCCCGCGACGGGGCACGGGCCGGGCGCCGGGCGCTCGTCGTCACCACACACGGTTACAACTCGCAGTGCAATCCGGTGCTCGAGGCGCGCCACGCGGCGGCCTGCGGGGCCGACCTGCTGTGCTTCGACGTCCGCGGGTTCGGCCTGTCGCGCGGCGGCTGCGCGGTTGATTCCCGCGGGTACGTGCTCACCGGCCTCGCCGACCCGCGCACGTCGATCCTGCGGGGCGCGGTGTGCGACTTCGTGCGCGCCGCGGAGGTCGCCCGGCTGCTGCGGGCGGGCGGCGGGGCAACCGCCTTCCACGGGCGCAGCTTCGGCGGCTCGCTGGCGCTCATGGCGCAGGTCGTGTCGGGCGCGGCCGACTATCTCGCGGTGGCCGTGCCCACGTTCGGCTGGACCGCCGGCCGGCGGCGGCTGGCCCGGGCCGGATCAGGGCAGGAGATCAACGACCACCTCGCCCGGCATCCCGCGGACGAGGCCGCGGTCATGCGCACCCTCGCCTACTTCGACACCGTCAACTTCGCCGACCGCGTCGGCTGCCGCGCCCTGGTCGGCATCGGCCTGTACGACGAGGTGGTGCCGCCCGCCACGGTCTACGCCATCGCCAACCACATGGTGCCGCCGCCGGAGGTCATGGAGCTGCCGGTGAGCCATACCGACAACCCGGAGGAGCGCCACTGGGTGCGGTTCGACAGCCGCTGGACGGCCGCGGTGGCGGGCGGGTGGGCCCGCCGCGCCAGGACCCCCCCCCCCCCCCCCGCCACCCCCCCCCCCCCCCCGCCAACCCCCCCCCCCCCCCCGGCGGAACCGCTCCCCTCCGCGTGCTACTCCGCCCCGAGCCACTCGAGAATCGCCGGCGTGACGATCTCGGGGGCCTGCGTGTGCGGGCCGTGGCCGATGCCGGGCAGCACCATGAGCGTCAGCGGCGCGTCCACCCAGCGCCAGGTGTCGTTGACGGTCCCGGACAGGAACGCCCGGCTGTCCTTGCCGTAGATGAGCAGCGTCGGCGCCTGCACCGGCGGGAACTCGCCGATGCGGAAGCCGAAGCCCTCGGTCTCGAGCGTGAACGGCGGCCGCGGCCAGTTGGCCTTGTAGAAGTTGCCGACCGACTCGACGTCCAGACGCTCGTACGCCGCCGCGCGCAGCTCGGCCAGCTCGGGCGTGTCTTCCGGCCGGGGCAGCGTGCTGCGGATCCGCTCGCCGTACGCGGCGGGCGCGCCCGGGTTCTCCTGCATCCCGCGCTGGAACATGCTCGCCTGCTGCTGCTCGGGACTCGAGGCCAGCTCGCGGATCAGGCCGGCGGGGTGGATCGTGCCGATGGAGACTAGGCGCTCGGTCTGCTCGGGATGGGTCATGGCGAAGTGCCAGGCGTAGAAGCCGCCGCTGTCCTGCCCGACGACGATCGCCTTCTCCTCGCCGAAATGGCGGATGATCGCCGCTATGTCGCCGGAGATCTTCGCCATCGTGTAGTGCTCGACGCCCTGCGGCTTGCCGCTCTCGTTGGTGCCCCGCGTCGACATGACCGCCACCCGGTAGTGCTCCGACAGGGCGACGAGCTGGTGGCGCCAGTCGAACCACGGACCGCTGATGCTGTGGACGAAGACGACGAGCGGTCCCTCGCCGGCCGTGTGGAAGACGATCTCGACGCCGTCCGAGTCGACGCGCCCCTCCGTGACGGTGACGGCAGTCCCCCGCCAGTCCGTGACGGTCACGTTGGCGAGCGCCGCGGCGGGCGCGAGAACGATAGCGACAATCAGCAGCCGGCACAGCATCCTCATGACGTCTCCCTTCGAGCGGAACCTCTCGGTCTTCCTTCGTCGTCAGTCCAGCGTCGTCAGTCTAGCAGCCCGGTCCGCCGGGCGGCGCCGCGCCTTGACCCCCCGTGCCCCATCGGCTACGCTCACACCCGCGTCGGTGCTCCGGATGGCTGGAGCGGCAAGAGGGAACCCGGTGCGAATCCGGGGCTGCCCCGCAGCGGTAAACGGGAACGACCGCCGTCATAGCACTGGCTCCGAGGAGCTGGGAAGCGACGGCCAGTAGGCTCAGCGCGAGCTGAACGCCCGCAAGCCCGAAGACCTGCCGGCGTCGCATCTACCGACCTGGACCTCCGAGGGGAGGCGCAGGCGCATGGCCGGCCGGCCTCTCTGCCCCTGTCCCTTCTCGGCGAGCCCCGGGTCGTGGTCGAGGGACCATGAGCGGCGCGCATTCGATTCCGGCAACCGGACCGCCACCCGCCCGGCCGCCACGGCCGATCCGCGCGCCCTCCCGACCGCACGGCGCAAGGAGAAGCATGCGAGCAACAATCGTCATCGCGGCGGCCCTGGCGGCCGCAGCGCCGCACACCGCCGCGGCGGACAGCCTGGCCGGGCGCGTCCTCGACCCGCAGGACCGCGTCGTCCCGCAAGCGCAGGTCCGGCTCTTCGATCGCACGAGCGGCCAGGTGCGCGAGACGGTCAGCGCGCCCGATGGCAGCTACCGGTTCGGCGACATCCCGCCCGGCGACTACCTGCTCGAGGGGCAGGCGGCCGCGGGATCGCTGTCCGGCGCCGCCGCGGTGCGCGTCGACGGCGGCAGTCGCCGCGACCTGGCGCTGGGCGTCTCGGGCGTCACCGCCGAGGTGGTGGTCACCGCCTCGAGCACGCCGCTGCTGGCCCGGGAGGTGGCCAAGGCGCTCGACGTCATCGACGCGCAGGAGCTCGCCCTGCGCAACGAGCTGTCGGTGGCCGAAGCGCTCCGGACATTGCCGGGCATCCGCGTGCAGTCGCTGGGGGGACCCGGCAGCTTCACGACCGTCAAGACGCGCGGCATGCGGAGCTACGACACGGCCGTGCTCATCGACGGCCTGCGCTTCCGGGACGCGGCAAGTCCGCAGAACGACGCCACCGGCTTCCTCTCCAACCTGGCCACCGTCGACACCGAGCGCGTCGAGGTGATGCGCGGCTCGGGGTCGTCGCTCTACGGCTCGAACGCCATGGCCGGCGTCATCAACGTCACGTCGCGCACGGGGGGCGGCCCGGCCCAGGGCGACGTGCTGCTCGAAGGCGGCGGACTCGGCCTCATCCGCACCGTGCCGAGCCTGCGCGGCGGGCTGGCCGGCGACCGCCTGACCTACAGCGGCGCCGTCTCCTACATCGACGTGACGAAGGGCATTCGCGGCGCCAACCCCTACCGCAGCGTCTCGCCGCAGGGGATGCTGCGCTACCAGCTCAGCCCCGCGCTGTCGGCGACGGGACGCGTCTGGTACGCCGGCGACGAGGCGCAGACCCGCAACAGCCCGGACTTCCCTGCCGCGGTGCTGGCCAACTTCCCGGCCGCGGGCGGCGTGCGGGCGGTCGCGCTTCCGACGGACCAGCTCGAGCGCTTCGAGCAGGGCCTGCCGTTCGACGGCGGCGCGGCCACGTTCGTCCCCAGCGCCAACGACCCGGACGCCGTGCGGCGATCCTCGTTCCTCAACGCCAGCGCCGTGCTGCGGCACAGCGTGTCGCCCGGGACCACCTACCGCGTCGGCTACCAGGCCGTGGCCACCGAGCGGGAGCACGTCAACGGCCCGCGCGGCGTCGGCTTCCAGCCGTTCGACGAGAACGCCAGCTTCTATGACGGGCGGACCGATCTGGTGCAGGCGCGGCTCGACGCGGCGCTGGGAACGTCCAACTTCTTCAGCGCCGGGTACGAGTTCGAGCGCGAGCAGCTCTTTACGGAGGCGTCGGGCAACACCGCGACCATCACCATCGATTCGTACAGCCACGCGCTGTACGCGCAGGACCGCATCGAGCTGCTCGGCGGCCGGCTGCAGGTGAGCTTCGGCGGCCGCGTGCAGACCTTCGACCTGCCCGACCCGACGTTCGTCGGCGGCAACCATCCGTACGGCGGTGCCGAGGGCGGCGTCCCTACCGCCTACACCGGCGACGCGGCGGTGGCCTGGTTCGTGCCCGGCAGCGAGACCAAGCTCCGCCTGCACCTCGGCAACAGCTACCGGGCGCCCTCGCCGTTCGAGCGCTTCGGCGGGACGTTCTCGTCGTTCTTCCGCTCCTTCAGCTTCTACGGCGACCCGCGGCTGGAGCCGGAGCGCGCCGTGGCGCTCGACGGCGGCGTCGACCAGTGGCTCTTCGACTCCCGGCTGCAGCTCGGCGCCACCGCCTTCTACACCGACCTGCAGAACACCATCATCTTCGACTTCGCGAACTTCCCGGCGGCGACCGACCCCTTCGGCCGCTCCTTCGGCTACCGCAACTCGGGCGGAGGCCGGGCGCGCGGCGTCGAGGTGAGCGTGCAGGCCGCCCCGTCGGTCGCGACCAGCCTGCGGCTCTCGTACACCTACACCGACTCGCAGTCGGACACGCCGATCATCGGCGACGACTTCTTCGGGGTGCCGGGCCTGTCGAAGCATCTGTTCGCGCTCACCGCAACGCAGTGGATCGCGCAGCGCCTCAACGTCACGTTCGACCTGTTCGCCGCCAGCGACTACCCGCTGTCGCCCTACGGCGCGCTCGGACGCCGCCTGGTCTTCGGCGGTCCGGTGAAGGGCGACCTCGTCGTCCGCTACGACCTGCTGACCCGCCCGCAGCTCGCGCTGGATCTCTACGCGAAGGTGGAGAACCTCTTCGACCACGCCTACTACGAGGACGGCTTCCTCACGCCCGGCGCCTGGGCCATCGGGGGCTTGCGCGTGCGGTACTGACGCCGCCGCGAGCGGGCGCGTGATCGTGCCATGATGTAGCCGTCTGCGGAGCCGCACCCTGCGCCATACCAAGATCGTCGCCACCCTCGGACCGGCCTGCTCGTCCGACGCCGCGGTGGACGCCCTGCTGGCGGCCGGCGTCGACGTGTTCCGGGTCAACTCGTCGCACGGCGTGCGCGGCGACCGGCGGCGCATGGTGGAGCAGGTCCGGCGCCGCGCCGCCCGGGCCGGCCGCATCGTGGCGGTGCTGCAGGATCTCGCCGGTCCCAAGATCCGCATCGGTCCGCTGGCCGATCCGGACGGCGTGCAGCTCGCGGCGGGCGCGCGGCTGCGGATCGCCGTGGGCGACTTCCCCGGTGACGCCGAGCGGGTGTCGACCACCTGCGCGCCGCTCGCGGCGGCGGTGCGCGGCGGCGAGCCGCTGCTGCTCGACGACGGGCGGATCGTCCTGCGGGTGGCCGGGAGCGCCGGCGGCGAGATCGTCGCGGAGGTGGAGCACGGCGGCCTGCTCGCCCCCCGCAAGGGCATCAACGTGCCCGGCGTCGACCTGCCGCTCGCGGCCGTGACCGCCGCCGACATGGAAGAAATCGAGGCGGCCGCGGCGCTCGGAGTCGACTACCTCGGCGTCAGCTTCGTCCAGAACGGCGACGACCTGCGGAAGGCGCGGGCCGTGGCCTACGGGCACGGGGCGGACCGGGTGGGCCTCGTGGCGAAGATCGAGCGGCCGCAGGCGCTGGAGCGCTTCGACGACATTCTCGCCGCCGCCGACGCCGTGATGGTGGCGCGCGGCGATCTCGGCCTGGAGATTCCGCTCGAGCGCGTGCCGCGCGTCCAGAAGGACCTGACCCGCCGCGCGCGCGACGCCGGCGTGCCGGTGATCGTGGCGACCCAGGTGCTCGAGACCATGCGGCACGCGCCGCGACCCACGCGAGCGGAGGTGAGCGACGCGGCCAACGCCGTGGACGACGGCGTCGACGCCATCATGCTCGCCGGGGAGACCGCGGCCGGCGAGTATCCGGTGCTCGCGGTGGAGACGCTCGACGCGGTGCTGCGGGACGCCGAATCGGCGCCCCCGGACCGCGTCGTCCCGGGCGACATCGGCGACCGGCACGACCGCGCGCTGTGCGATGCGGCGATGACCCTGGCCGCCGCGGCCGGGGCCACGGCCATCGTGGCGGTCACCGGGAGCGGCACGACGGCGCGCCGGATCGCGGCGCTGCGACCGCCCCTCCCGGTCTACGGCGTCACCGCGGACGACGCCGTCGCCCGCCAACTGGCGCTCTACCGCAGCGTGGTACCCCTGGTGGTGCCGGTCGATCGGCTCGCGGTGGGCCAGCTCAAGCCGGAGCTTGCCCGCCGGGGCATCGTGCGCGCCGGCGACGCGGTGGTGATTGCCCGCGTGCATTCGGACCTCGACATGGAGAACGCGAACTTCGTCGAGCTCCAGCGCTTCTGACAATCAGACGGGGCTGCGCTTCGAACCCCCGGCGTCCGCTGGCGGGGACCCCACAGCCCCTAGGAGTCTGCGCCGTAGGAGATTTGCGGCACGAAACGGGTCGTCAGTTCACG
>CAYGCV010000043.1:0-18550 GCA_964348425.1 uncultured Vicinamibacteraceae bacterium
GAAGACGAACTCGCCCGCGCCAAGCGTTGCGGCAACGACCTCGCTTCAATGAGGCCGCGGGTATTCCCCGCGGAAGACCCATCACACAGCTGTCCGTCTGCGACGGCCGCGCTCGGCTTCAATGAGGCCGCGGGTATTCCCCGCGGAAGACTCAAGGCCCAGAGAGAGGAAGCGCCCCCCCGACAAGCTTCAATGAGGCCGCGGGTATTCCCCGCGGAAGACGCGGACGATCGCGAGGCTCTGTTGGCGAAACGCCGTGCTTCAATGAGGCCGCGGGTATTCCCCGCGGAAGACGAGCGGCCGCTGAGGCGACGGGGAGGTGGATGGGACTGCTTCAATGAGGCCGCGGGTATTCCCCGCGGAAGACGCACTTGCTACAGTCTCACAGACAGGCACGGAGTAGTGCTTCAATGAGGCCGCGGGTATTCCCCGCGGAAGACGAAGAATAAGGTTATGTTTGCTGACATCATAGACAAGCTTCAATGAGGCCGCGGGTATTCCCCGCGGAAGACGCGCCAGCGTGGACAATGCGACTGTCGAAGATCTGGTGCTTCAATGAGGCCGCGGGTATTCCCCGCGGAAGACGGACCCCTCGCAACCCGTTGCGATCATACGATATTCGCCACCGAATCGCGAGCGGTCACGCGATGCCGACGAACGAACCGTCACGGATGTCGTGCGCGTGGCCATGGGAGAATCGTAACTATCCAGTTCTCAAGGACCTACCGGCTTGCGAGCCCTCCCCCCGGCATCCCTGCGGCACCGGAGCGCTCGCGCGCGTGCGGCGGAACGCGTCACACGATGACCGGCTCGCGGCGCACGGCCTGGAACTTCTTCCCGAGACTCACGACGCGCGGCTCGACGCCGTCGGCGGCGCCGATGTCCACCAGGACGACATGGTCCTTCGCATGATCGATCATCGCGTCGAGGCGCGCAACCAGATTGGCGTGCCGGCGACGGCTCAGGCGGCACTGGAAGACCGAGAGCTGGACCCACTCGCCGTATCCCTGCATCAGCTTGAACACGCGCCGCCAGCGCTTGGGGTCGCTGATGTCGTAGACGACGATGTAGAGGTGCTCCACGGACTCACCGCGTCGTGAAGTTCGGATACTCGGGAAGCTCGCCGAGAAGAAAGCGGCCGAACAGCCGGGCTTGCATCTCCATCAGGCGGCGGTAGCTGACGCGGTAGCCGAAGAGTGGGTGGATGACCTCATGCCCGAGACGGCGCTCGAAGACGGAAATGAACCGCCGTCTGCCGTCCGCCGTCAGGTTGACGCTGCCGGCCGCTGTCTTGAAGTCGTTCGGTCGGACCTCACCGTTGTTGATCGCCTGGACCACCGCGGAATCGGCTACCAGGGGGCGGAACGGCTCCATCAGGTCGAGCGCGAGGGCCGGGCGGCCGTAGCGGGGTTGATGGTAGAGGCCCCGGTAGGCATCGAATCCGACTGCGGCCAGCGTGACCGTCCAGGATCGGACCAGCAGAGAGTAGGCGAACGAGAGGAGCGCATTGACGGGGTCCTTCGGCGGACGGCGGTTGCGCGTCTCGAAGTCGAACTTGAACTCGGCGCCCGAATCGTCCTCGTGGAGCATGGCGGCAAAGGAGCGGAAGTAGCGCGCTCCGGCAGTTCCCTCGACGCCGAGCAGCTCCGGCAGCGAGTCCGCGCGGAGAGCCCGGCGGCTGTCGCTCTTCAGATCGACGAGGACGGGATTGCTGCTCTCGTCCCGCTTCCAGTTGCGGCGCAGCAGCGTGCGGCAGTTCTGGATCTTGGCGCTCACGAGTCCGCGGGCGAACCGCAGGCATGTCCGCTCGTCGAAGCTGGCCCGATACTGGGCCGTCCGCAGCTCGACGTTCTTGTGCCCGTCGCCCGTCGTGTGGCCGAAGAACCAGCCGCCGTAGCTGTGCCAGGTGACGGGAATCCCGCGCCACATCAGCTCGTGCAGGCAGGGCGTGGTCAGGTAGACGTTGCCCATGACGACGACCTGCGAGGTCTCCGCCAGCCGGGCGGTCGCCAGCTCCGCGTCGTCCACCGTCACCACGAGGGTCTCGCCCGACTTGGCGACCTTCGCGCGGCGCGCCTGCACGTAGAGCGGCAGCGCGTCGGTGCAGGGCACGGCGATCGGGCGCGGGGCGACGGCGGCCCCCTTCAGATGGTGGACCTCGTCCGGCAGGCAGATCTCTACCAGCGAGCAGCGCGGACACTTGGGGCTGTCCTCGAGCGGCGGCGGGATGACGCCCTCCGCGGCGACGCGCCGCAGTCCCTCCACCGCCCGGTGCGTGGCGGCCACGAGGTCGTCGTCGAACGCGACGCGGACCCGTTCGCGGCTGCCGACGAAATAGAGCACGCCCTCGTCGCACGCGTAGCCGTGCTCGCGCAGGAGAAGACCCTGCACGCAGAGCTGCACCCGTTCCGGATCGTAGGCCCCGCGCTCGACGTGCGGGCGCTTGCCGCGCTTGTAGTCGACCGGCGTCAGCTTGCCGCCGTCCGCCTCGATCAGATCCATCCTGGCGATCAGGCCCAGGCGATCCGACGACAGGGTGATCGAACGCGCGTGCAGCTTCTCCGCCTTGTCCACGTCCGCCGGCGGCGGCAGCTTCCCGCCGTCGCGGTTGACGCGCCGGTGCGCATGGCGGCCTTCGACGGTGTCGGACGAGTCGGCCCACTCGCCCTGGACCCACTCCAGGTAGGCCAGGCGCGGGCAGTAGACGTATTCGTTGACCATGCGCGCCGGCACCAGCGGCGGCGTATCGGCGGACACGGGCTGGACCGGCGGCTCGCGAAGTTCCGGAGCTGACACGGCGGCATCCTCCCGTTCGACGGCATGGGATCGTTTCGGCCGATCCGGCGCCGAGCGGTAGGTACACCGGAAACGCCCGTCGGATCTTCAGGGCGACAAGACGGCCCGGGGCCATGCTTGAGGCCTCACCATCAATTCTGTACACTTCAGGTGTACGTCTGGCATACAGCGGGGTAGCACGTGGCGAAGACCATCGGGGCGGCCGAGTTCAAGGCGACGTGTCTCCGCGTCATCAAGCAGATGGGAAGAGACGGAGAACCCGTGACGATTACCAACCGCGGCCGGCCGGTCGCAGTGTTGTCGCCGGCCCCTGCGCCCGGCAAGCGTTCATCGATCATCGGGGCGATGCGGGGCTCCGTCCTCGGCTACGACAGCCCATTCGCGCCAGCAGCCGATCCGTTGGATTGGAACGCGGCACGGTGATTGTCGTTGATACGCACGTACTGATCTGGGTGGTCGACGGCGACGCCCGCCTTGGACGCGTTGCTCGTTCCAGCATCGAAGAGGCGGGACGCACGGACGGCATCGCCGTCTCGGCCATCACGCCCTGCTGATACCCATCGAACCGGCCATTGCGATAGACAGCGTGCGCCTGCCGGGCAGCTTCCACGCCGACCCGGCCGATCGCTTCATCGTCGCGACGGCCCGCTATTGCGGAGCGCAGCTTCTCACGGCCGACGGCGCCATCTTCAAGTACGCCGCGGGAGGCCACGTGCGCGTCATCGACGCGTCACGGTGAGGATCGGCGTCACGGCGCGCCCCACGCGGTAATCCTCGAGCCCCCACCGTCTCATCGCCACGGAGCACCTCGCGGGACCGGAGCGTGTCCCCAGGATCTTTTGAAGGGGCTACGCCGAGTGACGGGATCTGACAACGGACCCGGCTACGCTCACGGGTCCGTGGGTTGCCAGGGCAGCCGAGGCGATAGCGCACCAGCGGCAAGCGGGCGCGGCGGTCTGCCCGCAGACGCAAACGAGCGTGCGATTCCTGTTCGATATGATCTGACGTTTCGGATGGTTCTGCCAGGAGTCTTCATGTGAACGCCGCGACCCTCTACCGGCTGGCGCTCGGCGCGGACCGGCAACCCGACGCGTGGCAGATCGCGCTGGCCACCGACGAGTGGCCGCGGGTCCTGATCGCGCCGACGGGGTCGGGCAAGACCGCGGCGGTGACGCTCGGCTGGGCCGCGCATCGGCTGCGCAACCCCGGCACCACGCCCCGGCGGCTGATCTGGTGCCTGCCCATGCGCACCCTGGTTGAGCAGACCTCCGCTGCCGTCGGCGAGTGGTTCGGCAAGCTCGCAGCCGCAGCGAACAATGCCGACCGGCTCCCGCGGCCGGAGGACGTGCACGTGCTCATGGGCGGCGTGGACGCCGAAGGCTGGCTGGACAGGCCGGAGCGTCCGGCGGTGCTCGTCGGCACACAGGACATGCTGCTGAGCCGCGCACTGATGCGCGGCTACGCCTCTTCGCGCGCGCTCTGGCCGATGGAGTTCGCCCTGCTGCACGAAGACGCGCAGTGGGTGTTCGACGAAGTGCAGCTCATGGGCGCGGGCCGCGCGACCTCCGCCCAGCTCGACGCGTTCCGGCAGTCGGAAACGGCTCACGCCCGACGTGACCACCGCCCGGCCAGCGCACCGTCACGCAGCCTCTGGATCTCGGCCACGCTGGATCCGGGTTGGCTCGCCACCGTCGATCACCCCGCTCCGCCCGCTGCGCAGGTGGTGCGGGTCGATCCGGCCGCGGCGGCGGATGTCCGGCTCGCGAAGCTCGTCCGGGCGACGAAAAGACTCACCCGCTCGGCGGTGGCGGCAGCTTCGCCGAAGAAGGCCGACCTCGCCCACTACGTCGCGCGGCTGGCCGACGCAGTCCTGAACAGCCACCGCCGCGGACGGATGACCCTGGCCATCGTCAACCGCGTGGACCGCGCGCAGGCGCTCCGCGATGCCCTCGAGACGAAGCTCTCCCCGCGGAGAGCGGAAGCACCGACGCTGGCGCTCGTCCACTCCCGCTTCCGTGCCGCCGACCGCGCGCGCGAAATGGAAAAGGCTCTCGGCGCGGCCGAGGCGAATCCGCACGGCCGCATCGTCGTCGCCACGCAGGCAGTCGAGGCGGGCGTGGACATCTCGGCCGCCGTCCTGTTCACCGAGCTGGCGCCCTGGTCCTCGCTGGTGCAGCGCTTCGGTCGCGCCAACCGCTACGCGGAGCTTCCCGACGGCGCCGAGGTGCGCTGGATCGACCTGCTGCCGCCGGACGCCGACGGCGCCGCGGCCGACAAGAACGCCGAGGAGTTGGCCAGGCCCTACAAGGCAGCGGAACTGCGGGCCGCGCGGGACCGGCTGGCGGCACTGACCGACGTCGCGCCGGTGCATCTGCCTCCGCCGGATGCCGTCGAACCGCCGCGGCGGGTGATCCGCCGCAAGGACCTCGACGACCTCTTCGACACGGATCCGGATCTCACCGGCTTCGACGTCGACGTCTCGCCGTACGTGCGCGACGCCGACGACACCGACATCCGCGTCTTCTGGCGGCATCCCTCCGGGGAGGGAGACGATCCGCCGCGACCGGGACGGGACGAGCTGTGCGCGGTGTCGATCGGCACGGCAGGCAAGTGGACGGACAAGCTCCCCAACAAGGGGCGAACCCTGCTGTTCCAGCGCGACCCGCAGTGGCGGCGCCAGGACCGACGAACGGGGGCGGCCCCGCCCGGCTGGATGCCCCTGCAGGGCCGGCCCTGGCCGGGCCTCGTGCTCCTGGCCTATCCGGCCGCCGGCGGCTACCGCGAGGCGTCCGGGTTTACCGGCAATCCGAAGGACGTGCCCAAACCGATCTCGGGTCCAGCAACGCCGTCCAGAGCCGGGGCGGTCCGTTCCGCCGCCGCGGCGCCTGGCGAGGCCGAGGGCCACGACGAAGACCCGCTCAGCGGGAATGACGCGATCGTGCCGCTGGCCGCTCATCTCCGGCACGTCGCCGCCGAGGCCGAGTCGTTGTGCGCCGCCCTCGATGCGGAACCGGCCGCGCGTGCGGCCGTCGTGCGCGCGGCGCGCTGGCACGATCTCGGCAAGGCACACGAGGTCTTCCAGGACACGATGCGGCGGGGCCTCGACGGGCAAACAGTGGAGCCCGGCGTGCTGCTCGCCAAGACCACCGGGAGACCTCGCCACGGCAGGCCCTATTTCCGCCACGAGCTCGCCTCGGCCCTCGCGTTCCTGGCGCATGAGCGCTGGTCGCGCGACGCCGATCTGGTCGCGTATCTGATTGCCGCCCACCACGGTAAGGTGCGGCTCAACCTGCGCGCCCTGCCCCGCGAGGCGGCGCCGAAGGACGACCGCACCGGGGCGCGCTTCGCCCGCGGCGTCTGGGAGGGCGACGAGTTGCCTGGCTTCGCGCTGGACGGCGGCGAGCGCTGGGAGGGGGGCGACCTGCGGCTGTCGATCATGGAGCTGGGCTGGGACAACGACTCCCGCGAGAGCTGGACGGAACGTACGCGCGAGCTGCTCGCCCGCTTCGGGCCGTTCCAGCTCGCCTGGCTGGAGACGCTGCTGCGGGTGGCCGACTGGCGTGCATCCGCGAAGGAGCGCACGGGAGTCCGGGATGACGGGTGAGCCCCTCGCGCTGCGCGGATGCGCCCCGACGCCATTGGCGTCCTACCTGAAGGCACTCGGCGTGCTACGCCTCGTCTCCTCGCCCGCCAACCACGTCTCCGGCGCAGCGGCCGATCCGCACGCGCGCGGCTGGTGGGAGAACGAGTGTTTCCACCTGCGGACGACGCTCGGCCGCGACGCCCTGCTCCACTTCTTCCTCCACGACTACGCGCCGAGCCCGATCATCGCGCCGTGGAATGGCGGCAGCGGCTTCTACCCGAAGGACAACAAGGACGGGTTCGACCCGCTCGCGACCGGCCAAGTGGCGGAACGCTTCGCGAACATCTCGTCGGCCGTCCGGAACGCAGATCGAACCGTCGCACGTCTGGGCCTGACCGAACGGCCCGGGGGGACGGCCAAGGTGGAGCTCGTAGCGGCGCTCAGGGCCGAGCTTGCCGATGCGGCTCTACTGTGGCTCGACGCCGTCCTGGCCCTGTCAGGAGGCGGCCTTGCCTACCCCGAACTGCTGGGGACAGGCGGCAATGACGGGCGGCTCGACTTCACGAACAACTTCATCCGCCGCCTCGTTTCACCGGTCAAGCCGGCCGGCCTGTTCAAGGCGCCTTCCGGCGAGCCGTCGAACGACGCAGTACGGCTTCTCGAAGACAGCCTGCTTGGCGCGCCGGTATTGGGGCTGTGCTCGGCGGCGATCGGGCAGTTCTCACCCGGGGCGTCCGGCGGCCCGAACGCCACTAACGGCTACAGCGCGGAGAGCGAAGTGAACTCGTGGGACTTCGTGCTGATGCTCGAAGGGGCCGCAGCATTCGCCGGTGCCGCCACCCGACGCCACCAGCACGCGCCCGGCGGCGCCACGGCGGGTACAACCACCCGTTCTGGCGCCAGCTTCCCCTTCACCGTGCGCGCGGTCGGCGCCGGTTGGGGCGGCGTCGAGGCGGCGGACGAGAACGACGCGCGGGCGGAGTTCTGGGCGCCGATCTGGACACGCCCGGCGCGCGCTCTCGAAATCGACTCCCTTCTAGGCGAGGGCCGCGCCGTGCTGAACGAACGAACGGCCAAGGACGGCCTCGACTTCGCACGAGCGGCAGCAAGCCTCGGCGTCAGCCGCGGCTTCCACGCCTTCGAGCGCTTCGGATTCCTCATGCGGGCCGGAAGGACGTACCTGGCGACCCCGATCGGGCGCCGCTCGGCAACCCCTTCGCCCGGAGCACAGCTCGTCTCGGATCTCGATGCCGGTGGGTGGCTCGAGCGCGTCCGCCGCGTCGGACGCAACGATGCGGAGTCGGGCGCGGCCCGGCGTGCGATCAAGCGTCTCGAAGACGCCCTGTTCGGACTTCTGGCGGCGAGCGAGGCATCGCGAGAGGTGGAGCGGGCAATCGTTGCTCTCGGACAAGTTGCAGGTTGGCTTGCCCTCAGCCCGAGCGGACGGAAGGCAATCGCAACGCCACCGCCGGTGCTCTCACCCGTCTGGCTAAAACGCGCCGACGACGGGAGCCCGGAGTTCCGCGTGGCAGCAGCACTCGCCGCGCTCGGCCTGCCGGCCCTGCCCCGCCCCGCGCAACCGGCGGACGCGCAGGAACCGGAAGCGACGCATCCCGGCGACAACGGCGCGGACGGCGAATCGACGACACCGCACACGCCGGCCGACGAAGACCCGGCCGCCGGCTCCGGGCGGCCACGCCTGGGCTCCGCACCGCCGATGGCCGCCCACTTCGCGCCGCTCGACGAGCGGAGCTTCTTCTACCGCGCGAACCTCGGCACGCGGCGCGCATGGTCCGCCGGCGACACACCGCCCACGGTGGTCTGGGGCGCCGGCCCGCTAGTTCCGAACCTGATCGCCGTCCTCGAACGGCGGCTCGTCGAAGCGTCGACCCGCGGCCTGGAGGACAAGCCGCTGGACGGCGCGGCGGCCGCCCGCCTCGCCGACGTGGCGGCGTTCCTCTCTGCCGACTTCGACGACGCACGCTGCGCCGCGCTGCTCGCCGGCCTGGTGTGGGCGCGACCGGCGCGACTCCGATCGGCGGTCGGGCGGTCCGGCACAGCGCCCATGCCGTTCGCATACGCAGCGCTCAAGCCCTTGTTCACGACCGATGCCGCGCTGCGCGCCGCCGGGGCGCTGCCCGCGGGCGCACGCCTCCCGGTTCCGCCGGAACTGGTTGCACACCTGCGCACCGGCGGCGACAGCCGCGACGGGCGGGCCAGCGACGCTGCCGTGCGGCTGGCCCTGGCGCGCGCTCGGGCATCCGGCCTGCCGGCGCCGTTCGCCGCCGCGCGGCCGGGCTCGCGGGCATCGGCTGTCGATGGCGGCCGCATGGGGGCCGGCGTGCCGGCCGATCGGCTCGCCGCGGCGCTCCTGATCCCCGTCGGCGATCGGGACTTGTCCGCATTGCTCGAGCGCGCTTACCCCGGCGATCCAACTGACGGCGACCACGTGACGACGGAGGATACGACGCATGCCCCTTGACCTTGCCGCCCTCGACAACGCTCCCCGCCTCCTCCTTGAGGCGAAGCTCAAGCCGGTGCAGGGCACGAGATTCCAGCCAACGGGATTCCCGAACCTCGGCCACGCCGTCTACGACTCGCCGGACGGACGGGGACGCACGGTACTCGTCGAGAGCGCGCAGTCGATGGCGAACCGCCTCGAGACGGTCTGCTGGGACGACATCGCCAACGACTGGGTGGCGTCGCTGCAGGGGTTGCCCGTCGTGAAGGTCACCGACCGGGACGGCAAGCCGCTCACCAACTCCCTGATCGAAGCGCACCGGCTCAACTCGCCGTACATTCTCGAGGGCAAGGACAAGACCGTCGTCGACCTGCTCAAGAAGCGTCTGGCGGCCATGGAGGTCGGCCGGGTCGACCTACGCGAGCTGGCGAAGGTGCTGCTGGAGTTCGACACCAACGCCATGCTGCACGGCATCTTCCTCGCCAAGAAGGAGCTGGCCCGCGGCCGGTTGCGCCTGCCCCGGTCCCTGTCCGCCTTCATAGAGGCCGGGAACGCGAAGGTGGCGGCGAGCGGCGGCGTCAAGAACGACACCGTGAATCCCTCCGGCGACACGGCCAAGGGCTTCGGCAACGTGCCCTTCGCGCGCGACGAATGGGTCGCCGAGGAGATCACCGCCTACTTCAACCTCGACCTGCGCCAGATCCGCGCCTTCGGGCTGGGCGTGGACGTCGAGCGGCTGCTCGTGCTGCTCGCGCTCTTCAAGATCCGGAAGTTCCTCGCGGAGGGACTGCGGCTGCGCACCGCCTGCGATCTCGACGCGGCCGGGGTCGCCGTCACCCGCCCGCACGGGTTCGACCTGCCGGCTCTCGACGACATCGAATCCGAGCTGCCGGGACTGATCGAGACCGTCGGCTCGCAGGGTCTCTTCGGCGAGAGCCGCGTGCTCACCGTCCGCTACGAGAAGTGAGCGCATGTTCGCACTCGCCTTCCGCTTCCCCGCCGGCCGGTACCACGCGACGCCGTGGGGCCGCAACGTCAACGAAGCGGACGTCGCCTGGCCCCCGGAGCCGTGGCGCCTGCTGCGCGCGCTCATCGCCGCGTGGTGGCGCAAGGGCGACCGGGCGCGCTGGACCGAGGACGACCTCTCGAGGCTGATCGACACGCTCGCCGGGACGCTGCCCGAATACCGCCTGCCGGCGGGCATCATCCACGCCCACACCCGCCACTACATGCCGACCGGCGGCCTCGCCCAGGGACGGCCCAAGACCACGCTCGTCTTCGACGCGTTCCTGCGGCTTCCCGAACACGCGACCCTCGTCGCCGCGTGGCCGCAGGTAACGCTGGAGGCGGAGGCCTTCGCGTTCGCATCCCATCTCGCCGGCGCCGTCGGCTACCTCGGCCGGGCCGAGAGCTGGACGGAGTGCGAGGCGCTCGCGGAGTGGGATGACGATCCGAACTGCCGTCCGCTCGACGGGGCCCCGGAAGGAGATCGCGTCAGGCTGCTGGCCCCGCACACGCCCGACGCCTACGCGACCGAGCGGCAGCGCATCATGGATGACATGAGACGTCAGGTGCTCGCGGCGCCCGGACGCCGCCCTACCGAGCACGCCGTCGAGAAGCAGCTCGACAAGGCGCTGAAGAGCAAGGGACGGAAGGCGCACACGCTGCCCGAACGCCTCATGGACGCACTGGCGCTCGACACGGCCGACTACCAGGACCGCGGCTGGAGCCGCCCGCCCGCCGCCCGCGAGGTCGTCTATGCGCGCGCGCCGGAAGGCGCGCCGCGGGTGGTTGCCCTCGCTGCCGGCCGCCGCACCGCCCGAACCGAACGCGATCTGCCCACCGTCGCCCGCTTCCTGCTCGCCGGGCGTCCGCTGCCCCGCATCGAGGACGCCGTCAGAATCGGCGAGCTGATGCGTCTCGCCGCCCTTGCACAGTTCGGCTGGCGGCGGGACGAGGCCGCGGGCCACTCCGTGCCGCTGGCGCCGTGGGAGATCTCGGGGCGGGACGCCAACGGGAAGCCGCTGAGCGACCCCTCCCACCCGCACGCGTTCTGGCTCCCCGAGGACGCGGACCGCGACGGCTGGATCGACCACATCTCGGTGTTCATCGCCAGCGGAATGAACCGCAAGATCCAGGCACAACTGGACCGCATCACCCGCCTCTGGCTGGTACCGAAGCAGCGGCCGGAGGAAGTCGACGCCGAACCGGGTGCCGTGAAGGAATGGCGCTTGGCGCTCGAAGGCTTCGGCCGCCCGGCCGACTTCGCCGGCGGCACCCGCATCTTCGGCACATCGAGGCGCTGGCGCAGCGTGTCGCCCTTCCTGGCGTCCGGCCACCTGAAGGCGACCGGCTATGCGGGCGAGGTCCGCCGCCTGCTGCAGCGCCGGCGGCTGGACGCGGCCGACGTGGAAGTCACCCTGCGGGAGACCATCGACGTAGGCGGAACCCCGCGCCGCGCGATCCACTTCCACCGCTTCCGGTCGCGCGGCCGCGAGCTGCAGCCCGACGCCGCCGGTGCCCTGCTCGACATCGTCCTGTCGGAGCCGCTCACGGGTCCGCTGGCCATCGGGTACGGGAGCCACTTCGGGCTGGGGCTGTTCGCGGCAGCACCGAACAACGCGCACAACGGGTGCGCGTTCAACGCGACAGCCGCCAACGATCGCCTGCATTCGACGCCGCGTGACACGGCGCCCCGATGACCAGACGCAGACTGCCCATCGGCATTCAGACGTTCCGCACGCTCCGGGAGCGGGACTGCTACTACGTGGACAAGACCGCCCATGTCCGCGCGCTGCTCACCGAGGGGACGCACTATTTTCTCTCCCGTCCGCGGCGCTTCGGCAAGAGCCTGTTCCTGGACACGCTGAAAGAACTGTTCGAGGGGAACGAGGCGCTGTTCGCGGGGCTCCACATCCACGACCGGTGGGACTGGTCGGTTCGCCATCCGGTGGTGCATCTGAGCTTCGGCAGCGGCAACTTCAAGGAACCGGGCCAGGTGGAGGCGCGGCTGACGGAGCAACTGGCCGCGGTCGAGCGCCGCGCCGGCCTCGCGGCGGACTACGCCACGATTCCCGGACGTTTCGGTGGGCTCCTGGAAGCGCTGCACCGCAGGACCGGGCAGCCGGTCGCGGTGCTGGTGGACGAGTACGACAAGCCGATCCTCGACGCGCTGGAAGCGCCCGACGTGGCCCGGGCCAACCGCGATTTCCTGCGCGGCGTCTACGCGGTCATCAAGGATTGCGACGCGCACGTCCGGTTCGCGTTTCTCACCGGGGTGAGCAAGTTCTCCAAGGTCAGCCTGTTCTCCGGGCTCAACAACCTGAAGGACATCACGCTCGACCCGCGCTACGCGACCATCTGCGGTTACACGGACGCGGACCTCGACGCCGTGTTCGCCGCCGAGCTGCCGGGTCTCGACCGCGACGAGATACGGGCCTGGTACGACGGCTACAACTGGCGCGGTCGCGAGTCGGTCTACAACCCGTTCGACATTCTGCTGCTCTTCGACCGCCGCGAGTTCAAGGCCCACTGGTTCGAAACCGGCATGCCCTCGTTCCTGGTGGATACCCTGTGCAGCCGGAGGGTCGGTTCTCCGTCCCTCGAAGAGATGGTCGGCACCGACGATCTGCTGTCGAAGTTCGATGTGGACGACATCGCGACGGAGGCGCTGCTGTTCCAGACCGGCTACCTGACGATTGCCGAGGAGCGGAACCTCGGCGGCAAGACCGTGTACCGGCTGGACTACCCGAACCGCGAGGTGAAGCAGAGCCTCAACGAACATCTGCTGCGCGCGATGGGGCCGGACCCGTCTCGGCAGGGAGCGCACGACATCCGGCTGTACGAACTGCTCATGGCCAACGACTTCACCGGCCTCGAAGCGCTGTTCCGGGCGTTCTTCGCCGGCATTCCCTACAACTGGCACGTCAAGAACGACATCGCCAACTTCGAGGGCTACTACGCCAGCGTGTTCTACTCGTGGTTCGCCGCCTTGGGGCTCGATGTCGCGGCCGAGGACGCCGGCAGCCGCGGCCGCCTGGACATGGTGCTGCGCTTCAACGGCAACGTCTACCTGTTCGAGTTCAAGGTGGTGGAGTCGACGCCGACGGGCCGCGCGATGGCCCAACTGAAGGACCGGCGCTATGCGGACAAGTACCGCGACCGGGACGAACCCATCTACCTGATAGCTGTCGAATTCAGCCGCAAGGCGCGCAACCTGGCGTCGTTCGCTGTGGAGCGTGCATGAGTCGCGACTCGCGCCGCCAGCCGCGCCACACCACGCAGCGCCCGTCCAGCCGCACCATCCCGCAAGCGATCCGTGAAAGGCGGTGGACGTGCCGATCCCCGGAGCCCGGATAACCGCGCAGCTCCTTTGTGTATCATGTTACACAGCGCGCCGAGGTGGAACGCGACAGCCGCAAATTGATTCGACTGCTGGAGCGGGACTGCTGGGTCCGCGTGGCCGTTCGGGGAAGCCACTGGCAGTTCAAGCGCGCGGACCGGGCGGGCCGCATCACGGTGCCGCATCCGAAGCGGAACGTCAAGCGGGGCACCGTCACCTCGATCTACCGACAGGCGGGCTGGGCTCGGAGGAGAGGCTGAGATGCGTTACGTGGCGTTCCTGCACGACGACGGGGAGCCCGGATTCGGGATCAGCTTTCCAGATTTCCCGGGTTGCATCTCGGACGGAGACACCGTCGACGACGCGCTGCGCCGTGGCGCCGAGGCCCTTTCATTTCATGTCGAAGGCATGCTGGCCGACGGGGAACGCATCCCGCGGCCGCGCTCGCTGCAGGATATCCGGGCCGACGAGAGCCTCGCCGAATGGCGGGACGGAGCGACCATCGCGTTCGTTCCGCTCATCCTCGACAAGGGATCACCGCGCCGGATCAACGTCTCCTTGGACTTCGGCCTGCTGCGGGCCATCGACGAGGAGGCGAAGCGGCGCGGCATGACCCGCTCGGCCTTTCTCTCGAGCGCCGCGCGCAACGAGATCGAGGGGCGGTGAGCCTCCCTGCAGCCGACATCTCCGACCACGGACGATCGCCGCCGCCCCTACCGTCGCGGCAGCGCGAAGCTGAGGATCAGATCGCCGCCCCGGCGGCCCCGATCGCCGCCGCCCGACGCCACGGTCACGAACTGCTCGCCGTCGACCATGTAGACCGCGGGCGCGGCGTAGATGCCCGAGCCGGTGTTGAACTTCCACAGCTCCTCGCCGGTAGCGGCGTCGTAGGCATAGAAGTAGCCGGCGATGTTGCTGCCCGCGCCGACGAAGACCAGGTTGCCCGCCGTGACGACCGGCCCCGACTGCCCGTAGCCCTCGAAGACCTGGCGCCAGGCCAGCTCGCCCGTCGTCGGGTCGTAGGCGGAGACGACGCCGCGCGGCTCGCGGGTCGAGCCGAACGGCCGGTCGATCGCGTTGACGTAGAGCAGACCCGTTCGCGGGCTGTAGGCCAGCGGCGCGTAGCTGGCGCCGCCGCCCATGCCGGGCGCGAAGATCTGGTCGGGCCCGCGCGGCGTGAACTGCGGGACGATGCGCTTGCCTTCCAGATCCTCCGGCGGGATGTCAGTGGGCACGACCGGCGAGACGGGCTCCATGCGCTCGCCGTTGGCCTTGTGCGGAATCGGCTGCGTCGGCCAGGGCTGCTCGCCCGGCGTGTCGGTCTCGGTCGAGACCGGGGTCTCGATGATGGGATGGATCGGCTCGCCCGTCCGGCGGTCGAGGAGGTAGAGCCACGAGTTCTTGTTCGCCTGGGCCAGCGCCTTGACCGGCTCGCCGTCGACCTCCATGTCGAACAGGATCGGCTGGCTGCCGTTGTCGTAGTCCCAGACGTCGTGGTGCACGAGCTGGTAGTACCACTCGAGCCGGCCCTCGTCGAGCGACAGCGCGATGACCGAATCGGTGAACAGGTTCATCCCCGCCCGCCGCGTGCTGTCGCCGAACGGGTTGCCCACCGCGACGTAGACCAGGCCCAGCTCCGGATCGACGGAGGGCGTCTCCCAGATCCCGCCGCCGTTGCGCACGCCGCCCACCCAGGTCGGCCCGGCGATGTCCCAGCCCTGGTCGCTCTCGTCCTGCGGAATGGTGTTGAAGTGCCACAGGACCTCGCCGGTCAGCGCGTCGACCGCCAGCACGTGGCCGCCGGGAATGAAGCTCTCGCTGCGGGTCGACCCGACGTAGATCACGCCGTCGTGGATCTGCGGCGCGGTCGTGAACCAGTAGCCCATGGAGATGGCCGTCTCGACCTCCGGGTAGCGCAGCCTGAGCACGTCGAGGATGACGCTCGCCTGGCCGTTCTCGCCGAAGCCCTCGAGGGGCTCCCCGGTCTGCGCGTCGAGCGCGAAGATGAACGAGCCGGCGGCGCTGTAGACGACGCCGTTCTCGTAGGTGACGCCGCGGTGGCGGAAAATGTAGCCCTCGCGGCGCCCGCCGCCCAGTAGCTCGGTCACGTCGTAGGTCCACAGCAGATGGCCGTCCGCGGCGTCGACGGCATAGACGCTGCCGCGCGCGTCGGTGACGTACATGATGCCGTCGACGATGACGGGCGTGGTCTGGTTGCTGACGCCGTCGATGACGCCGTGCTGGAAGAGCCAGCGCGGCGTCAGGGCGGCGACGTTGTCCCGCGTGATCTGGTCGAGCTCCGAGTAGCGGCTCCCGGCCAGGTCGAGATTGTGGAGTCGCCAGTCCACGTTCTGGGCCTGGGCCGGCAGCGTCATGGCCGCCGTCAGCACCACCGCCGCGAGGCCTGCCTGCACGCGCTTCTGCAACGTCACGTTCCACCTCCCGCCGCGAGCGGATTCACCGAGAGCCCATTCTACCTGCCTGCCCCCGGACCCGGCGCCGAGACGTGCGGCCAGGCCGGCCCGGGAAAGGCCGTGGACCGCGCTTTGACAGCACACCGGGTAAGACAATATCTTGCTGGCGATGAAGACCTCCGTTTCCACGAAGGGACAGATCGTGCTTCCGGCCGAGATTCGGCGACAGGACGGCGTCGAGCCGGGCCAGGAGCTCGATGTCGAACGCATCGAACGGGGCGAGTACCGACTCGTCCGCCGGGCGCCCGTACCGAACGAGGGCGTCGTCGATTGGCTGTTGGACTGTCCGGAGAAGGGCTTCTTCGTTCCGCTCGAGTCGGAGGGCACCGATACGCTGTGACCTTCCTGGTCGACGCGAACGTGCTGAGCGAGACCACGAAGCCGGTTCCCGACCCGGCGGTCGTCGACTGGCTGCGTCGAAACGAACGGGCGCTCGTCGTGGACCCAGTCGTCCTCGGGAAGATCCGGTTCGGCATCCTGCTGCTGCCCCGGGGTCGGCGCCGGGCGCGGCTCGAACGCTGGTTCGACAGCGGCGTCGAGCGCCTGCACTGTCTACCCTGGGACGCTGCCACGGGCATCCGTTGGGCCGAGCTCCTCGCCGACCTCCGCACAGCGGGCGCGGCCATGCCGATCAAGGACAGCCTGATCGCCGCCACCGCACTCACCCACGGACTGGTCGTCGCCCCGGAACCGAACCGACTTCGAGAGGGCCGGCGTCGGCGTGTGCGACCCGTTCGAAGGCCCTGGCAGCGCGTGACGGCGGGCGGCCGCGGCTTCCCCGGTTTCTTCGCCACCCGTGCTCGTTGCTGAACCGGGGCAGCCGCGAGGTTGCCTTCCCTGCCCGGCCTGCGGTACAACCGGACGAACCGGACGATGAATCCCGACTGGCTGACGCTCGCGGCGGTGAGGGCGGTCGGCGGCCTGCTGTGGCGGCGCCGCCGCGCGACCGCCGCGGTCGCGGTTGTTGCGGTCTGTCTTGGGACCGGCGCCGCGCCGGCCCGATCGCAGCCGGCCGCCGGCGAGTGGCGCGCCTTCGGGGGCGACGCGGCCAACACCAAGTACTCGCCGCTCGACCAGATCACTGTCGAGAACTTCACCGATCTCGAGATCGCCTGGCGCTGGACGTCGATCTCGACCGACGTGACGCGCGTCCGGCCCGACATCAACGCGCTGCAGTTCAAGACCATCCCGCTGATGGTGGGCGGGCTCGTCTACGTCAGCACCGCCGTCGGGCAGGTCGCGGCGCTCGACGCGGGCACGGGCGCCCTGGTCTGGTCGTACGATCCGCGGACCTACGACCGGCTCGACCGCCCGGCCAACGTCGGCTGGCACCACCGGGGCGTCTCGTACTGGGAGGATGCCGCGAGCGGCGACGCCCGCATCTTCATCGCCACGCACGACCTGCGGCTCGTGGCGCTCGACGCGCGGAGCGGCGCCCTCTACCCCGACTTCGGCGACGGCGGGACGGTCGATCTCAGCGGCAGCCTCGGCCGCGCCATCGACCGCAGCCGGCTGACGCATTCGCAGCCGGTGGCGATCGTGGGCGACACGGTCGTCGTGGGCAGCATCGTGCAGGACACCTTTCTCACCCGGCGCGAAGCGGATCCGGGCCACGTGCGCGGCTTCGACGCCCGCACGGGCCGGATGAAGTGGATCTTCCACACCATCCCGCAGGGCGACGAGTTCGGCGCCGACAGTTGGGGCAACGAGTCGTGGCGCTACAGCGGGCATACGAACGTCTGGGGCACGATGGCCGTCGACGCGGAGCTCGGGTACGTCTACCTGCCCACGGGCACCCCGACCAACGACTGGTACGGCGGCATGCGGCCGGGCGACAACCTGTTCGCCGAGAGCATCGTCTGCGTCGACGGCGAGACCGGCGAGCGCATCTGGCACTTCCAGGCGGTGCACCACGGGCTGTGGGACTACGACTTCCCGACGGCGGCCAACCTGCTCGACATCACGGTCGACGGACGCGAGATCAGGGCCCTCGCGCAGACCAGCAAGCAGGCGTTCACGTACGTCTTCGACCGCGTCACCGGCGAGCCGGTGTGGCCCATCGAGGAGCGCCCGGTCCCGGCGGGCGACGTGCCGGGCGAGTGGTACGCCCCGACCCAGCCGTTCCCAACGAAGCCGGCGCCGTTCGACCTGCAGGGGATCACCGAGGACGACCTGATCGACTTCACGCCCGAGCTGCGGGCGGAGGCGCTGCGCCTCGCCGGGCGGGCGCAACTGGGGCCGATCTTCACGCCGCCGCCCCTGCGCGGCGACGGCGGGCCGCTCATCCAGGCGCCCGGGCCTGGCGGCGGCATGAACTGGCCCGGGTCGGCGGTCGATCCGGAGACGGGGCGCCTCTTCATCCCCTCGCAGACCCGGCTGCGGGCGGTCGAGCTCGTCGAGTATCCGCCGCCGGCGACGGTCGGCTACTTCACGGACCCGTGGGCGGCGCCGGTGCCCGGACCACGCGGGCTGCCGCTGGTCAAGCCGCCCTACAAGCGCGTCACGGCCATCGACCTGAACACCGGCGACCACGCCTGGATGAGCCCGCACGGGGACGGACCCCGCAACCACCCGGCGCTGCGCCACCTGAACCTGCCGGCGCTCGGCGGCCACGTCGGGATGCACGGCGGCGGGCCGCTGGTCACGAAGACGCTGCTGATCGTCAACTCCGGCGGCCGCTATGCGGCCAACGCCGCGGAGGCCGCGCGCACGATCAGCGCCTACCACAAGCAGAACGGCGAGTATCTCGGCTCGGTGGCCCTGCCGGCCGTGCCCTACGGCAACCCGATCACCTACCTGCACGCGGGCCGGCAGTACATCGCGGTGGCCGTCGGCGGCGGGGGCGGCGCCGCGGCACCGGAGCTGATCGCGCTGGCGCTGCCGTAGCTTCAATC
>CAYGCV010000044.1:0-18365 GCA_964348425.1 uncultured Vicinamibacteraceae bacterium
GTTCCTCGACGAGGCGGGAGCGCCGGGCACGGGCCCCCCGAGCATCGGGCGCATCCACTCACCCGGCAGCAGGAATCGAAGCTCCACCGCGGCGGCGTGGGTGTGATCTGCGGCTGCCCCGCGGCCGGACTCGAAGACGTGCAGGAGTTCCTGCGCCAGCGAATCGGGAGCGACGAATTCTCCCAGATGCTGCCCGCGGCGAACGCCGTCGAATTCGAACAGCAGCTCAGGAAGCTGCGGTCCGTGCGCAACAGCGTGACGGTACGACTCGTCCCGCCGACTCTGAAGTGGGACGGCACGTGGGTCCGAGCCGCGAAGCGCGTTGTCGAGGGGAAGGCGCAGGGCAAGCGCCTGTGGAATCGGGTTGCGTTCATCGCCGCGCCGGACCAGCTCTGGCGACTGTTGACTGACGCTGCGGAATCGGACCTGGACGGCGTGGACTGGTTTCCGCTGGGACCGTGCGACCTGACGTTCCTGAGGCGTTGGCTGGATGACATCAACGCCACGGCGGACAGAAGCGAGGCAGAGAACTTCCTTCGGATTTCCGGCGGTTGGCCGGTGGAACTCGACCGCTTCGGCGCGAAGAGAGCCAGCAGGAGATGGCAGACCCGGATTGAGGAGCTGCGGCGCGAAGCCGAGAAGAACCCGGCGAAACGCCTGAGGGACGAGTTCGGGCTGACGGACGAGGCGGAAGCGGTGTTCCGGGGGCTGGCCGGCGCGGATGACCCGTTCGACGAGGAGAGCGTCGAGCTGGTGGCGGGCGAGATTGGCGTGGAGCCCGGGTTGGTGCAGCTGCGAGTCGCCTGGGGCGAGCGCCTGGGATTGCTGTCCCTCACCGAAGACGGTTCTTGGACCTTCAATTCACTGGTGAAGCGCCTGATCGAGACGTCGGGTCGATGAATCTCTGGACTCTCCCCGGCCCGGCTCGCTTCGTTCGTCACGCCGAAGACGCCTTGCGCGACGGCGCGAACGTGGTGGTGCGGTTCCCCGTGGCGCCGCCGAGCGGTTTCGGGGAACACTTCCGAGCGCGGCTCCAGGAATCGTGGCGCTGCACCGTGTTCCACCCCGCGCCCACGAGTTCACCGTTCCGGAGTATTCGCGAGCGCTTCGCGCCGAACCTGCCCAACGAGTGGAATCCGACGCTTCTCGACCTGTGCGAGCACGAGGACTTCCGGGGGCGCCTCGTCTGGCTCGACGGCGTGGCGCGCCTGGACAGGGAAGACTGCTCCGCCTGGGCGAAATTCCTCGTGGACTACGCGCAAGCCTCCCGTAGCGTGCCCGAGTTCGAGCGGACCCTGTTCATCGCCGTTCTCGAGGGCGCGCCGCCGGCCGATCCCCCGCCGGAGGACGTCACGCTGAAGTGCTTCGATTGGCGCGGCAGCGTCGACGAGACCGACCTGCTCCTGGCGGCGCACGAGCGGCTGCACAGCCGCGACGCCGCGCCCGTGATGCGTTCACTGCTCGCGACGATCGTGGCCCATGTCGCGAGCTGGGATCTGGATGTGGCGGAGCGGCTGCTAGACGCGGGATGCGACGCGATACTCGATCCTGTCTCCCTTCTGCGGTCGGTCGCGAAAGAGAAGGGATGGACCT
Organism: uncultured Vicinamibacteraceae bacterium; assembly: GCA_964348425.1. Lineage (GTDB taxonomy): Bacteria > Acidobacteriota > Vicinamibacteria > Vicinamibacterales > UBA8438 > JAAXGX01. The sequence goes on from CAYGCV010000044.1 coordinate 1,594, forward strand.
CCGAAACCGACGCACGTTGGGAGCTCGGCACAGCGTCGGGAAACGGCGTGTCGCACGCCGCCCTGGCATCGCTGGAAGATCCACCGAGGGATCTTCGGCGTCGCCTCTGGAGCGCGCAGGCGTCGGTGCTGTTGCCGTCGATTGCCGGCTGGCGGTGGGACTTTCTGCTGCGGCACCGAGCGCTGATCGCGGAGCACCTGAAGCGCGAGGGCAAACCCGAGGACCCGTTGGACCTCGACATCGGAGAACTCACCGGTATGGTGCAGCGTCCGGGTTTCGACCCGGAGGTTCGACAGGACGTGAGGCGGATGAACCGGTGGCGAAACGAACTCGCGCACCTGAGGCCCCTGTCGGCGAACGACGCAAGATTGTTGGCCGGCTGGTAGGGGAACGTGGCGCGGCGCCGCCAACGACGCTTCGGTAACGATCGACTGGCGCGCGGCAGGTGATTTCGCGCATGATTGACGCTGCCGGTGCGCTACGGTCCGCGCGCCCGGGAGGAGGTCTGTGATGACGCTGCACCCGTTACGGCATCGTTTCACCGCCGCGCTGGCGATGCTCGGCTTCGCGCTCGCGGCGACCGCCGCGGCGCAGTCGGAGCGGATGGAGGTCGACGAGCTGAAGCGCCAGCTCGACGCCGGCGCCGAGGTGCTGATGATCGACGTGCGCGAGGACTGGGAGGTCGAGAGCGGCTCGATTCCCGGTGCCGTCCACATCCCGGTCGCCGAGCTCGAGGGGCGGATGGCCGACATCCCGAAGGATGTGCGCCTCGTCTTCTTTTGAAACGCCGGAGGCCGGAGCTCCCGGGCTGCGGAGCTCTTCAGATCGCAGGGCTACAACGCGGGCGAATTCTGTGTGCTGAACGACTGGAAGGCGAGGGGATTCGAGCTGGGCACCACGGAGCGGCCGGCCGCGGGACCGATACGTCCGGACCGGTGACCGCCGCGGCCGCCCCGCACGTGAGGTAAGCTGCCGCGGCTTTCTTCTGCGCTCATGACGCCACGCATGCCGACCATCTGCATCCGGGCTGCGCTCGTGACGGCCGCGCTGCTCGCCGGCCTGTCGCCGGCCGCCGCCCAGCGCCCGCTCGGGTCGATCGACGCCCAGCGCGGCGTGGAGACCAACCCCTTCGCCAGCGCGGAGGACGTCGCCGCGGGGCAGGCGCATTTCGAGTCGCGCTGCGCGAGTTGCCACGGCGCCGACGGCCGCGGCGACCGGGGTCCCGACCTCACGCGCGGCGTCTATCGCCACGGCAACACCGACCGCGCCGTCTTCATGAACATCCTCAACGGCATTCCCGGCACCGGGATGCCCTCGATCCGCCTGTCCGACAAGGAGATGTGGCAGATCGTCGCCTACGTGCGGTCGCTCGGCCGCCCCGCGGAGGCGGCCACCACCGGGGACCCGGCGGGCGGCCGCGAGCTGTACGTGCGCCACGACTGCGGCCGCTGCCACTTCGTCGACGGCGAGGGCGGCCGGTTGGGTCCGGACCTCAGCGCCGTCGGCTGGAGCCGCGCCCCCGCGCACCTGCGCGCGTCGATCGTCGACCCCGCGGACGACATCGAGGAGGACTACCGGCAGGTCCGCGTCACCGACAGGGACGGCGTGCGCACCCAGGGCGTCCTGCGGAACGAGGATGCGTACACGATCCTGCTGCTCGACACCGCCGGGCGGCTGCGCGCGTTCCCGAAGGCCGACCTGCAGGCCGTCGAGCGGCCCGCGGCGTCGCTCATGCCGAGCTTCGCCGGGCGGCTCGCGGACGGCGAGGTCGACGACCTGGTGGCGTACCTGTCCTCCCTGCGACGGAGATGAAGCTGACCATGCGACTTGTCTGCGCCGGACTCCTCGTCGTGACCGCCCTCGCGGCCGGAACGGCCGCCCACGCCCAGGAGGGCCGGGTCACCTACGACCATCTCGTGCGGGCCGGAGAAGACCCCGGCAACTGGCTGATGTACTCGGGTCAGTACCACAGCCAGCGGTTCAGCCGCCTGGACGAGATCGACCGCACCAACGTCGGCCGCCTGGCGCTCGCCTGGGTGCGCCAACTGCCGACCCTCGGCCAGGTGCAGACGTCGCCGCTCGTCGTCGACGGCATCATGTACCTGACGACGCCCGACAACGAGGTGTACGCGCTCGACGCGGCGACCGGCCACGTGTTCTGGACCTACACGCACGACCTGGCGGACACGCTGACGCTGTGCTGCAGCAAGCAGAGCCGCGGCGTGGCCATGCTGGGCGACCGCCTGTACATGACCACGCTCGACGCGCGCCTCGTCGCCCTCGACGCGGCGACCGGCGCGAAGCTGTGGGACCGGCAGATCGCCGACAACCTGGCCGGCTACAGCATGACCGCCGCGCCGCTCGTGGTGAAGGACATGGTGGTGACCGGCACCGGCGGCGGCGAGTACGGCATCCGGGGCTGGGTGGACGCCTACGACGCCGCGACGGGCGAGCGCCGCTGGCGGGCCTACACCATCCCGGGGCCAGGCGAGCCCGGCAACGAGACTTGGGCGGGCGATTCCTGGCAGACCGGCGGCGCGTCGACCTGGATGACCGGGTCCTACGACCCCGAGCTCAACCTCGTCTACTGGGGCGTGGGCAACCCCGGGCCCGACTGGAACGGCGCGACGCGCGAGGGCGACAACCTGTACTCGGACAGCGTCGTCGCGATCGACGCCGACACCGGCGCCATCGAGTGGCACTTCCAGTTCACGCCCCACGACGTCCACGACTGGGACGCCTGCCAGGTCCCCGTGCTGGTCGACGTGGTTGTCGGCGGGCGCGTTCAGAAGCTCATGCTGTTCGCCAACCGCAACGGCTTCTTCTACGCCCTCGACCGCGAGAACGGGCGCTTCCTGCTCGCGCGGGAGTACGCCACGCAGACCTGGGCGCAGGGCATCGACGACAGCGGGCGGCCCATCCGCGTGCCCGACATGGAGCCGACCCCGGAGGGCCGCTTCGTCTATCCGGAGGTGAACGGCGCCTCCAACTGGTGGTCGCCGTCGTTCAGCCCCGATACCGGCCTCTTCTACACGATGGCGTACGACGGCGGCGCCACCTTCTACTCGGCCGACGTCGACTACGAGCCGGGCAAGCTGTTCGTCGGCGGCGGCTATTCGCGCGACGAGCCGATCGACACCTACGTCAGCGCCGTGCGGGCCATCGACCCCCTGACCGGCCGCCGCGTCTGGGAGCACCGCGTGCAGCCCAAGTCGATGTCGGGGGTCATGTCCACCGCCGGCGGGCTCGTCTTCGCCGGCACCGTGCGAGGCAACTTCATCGCCCTCGACGCCGAGACCGGCGAGGACCTGTGGCACAAGGCACTGGGCGGCGAGATCATTGCCGCGCCGATCACCTACCTGGCCGGTGGCCGGCAGCAGGTGACGATTGCCGCCGGCCACGCCATCTTCACGTTCGCCCTTGAAGATTGACGATTGACGACCGGCGACTGACGACTGACGACCAGCGACTGGCGACCCACGACCGAGGTTCCGACTCATGCCCACTGCCACGCCCGCGACCCGCGCGCTCACCGCCGCCCTGTTGCTCGCCGCGCTGTTCGCCGCGCCGGCGGCTCAGACCGCCCAGGCGCCGCTGTGGCTGCACGTGCAGATCGAGAACGAGGGCGGCGAGGACGGCGGCCTGCACCTGCCCGTTGCTGCCGTCGGGGCCCTGCTGCAGATGGCGCAGGCGCAGGGCGCGGCGGTGATCGAGAACGGCCAGTTGCGGCTGGGCGACGAGTACCTCCCGGCGCTGCGCGCCATGCGCGCCGTGTGGCAGCAGCTCGAAGCGGCCGGGGAGGGCGAGCCCGTTACCGCCGAGTACGAGAGCGCCCTGATTCGCGTGGCGCGCAACGGCGAGCGGCTCGAGGTGCACGTCGAGGACGGCGACCGCGCCGCGCAGGGCGAGGTCCCCGCCGCGGTCGCCGAGGCCCTGCTGTCGGGCGCCGAGGACGCGCTGCACATCGACGCGGGGCTCGCGGCCCTCAGCGCGCTGCCCGGCGAGGCCGTCCAGGTCACCGAATCGACCCGCAGCGTCCGCATCTGGATCGACGACACGCCCGGGCAGTAGCGCCGCAGACTGTCACACACCGCCCTCGGCGGCAGGACGCCCCCTGGCAGAGTGATAAGATGGAAATCGGTACGGTCGAGATCGCGCCCTGGCTGACGCCAGCGTTGCTGATCGGCCTGTTCGCATGGCTGCGGGCCGACATCAGCGCCCTGCGCCGCGAGCTTCAAGGCGTGAGCGGCCGTGTGGATGCTCTCGCCGAGCGTCTCGCTTGCCTCGAGGGTCGTATCGAGGGCTGGCAGGATCGCGATCACGGTCGACCAGCGGCAGTTACCGAATAGGCAACGGCGCGATGACCGGCCACGAGCACGCGCACTGGATGCAGGCGGCCTGCGGCGAGGCCCTGCGGGGGCTCGACGCGGGCGAGGTGCCCGTCGGGGCCGTGGTCGTGCACGACGGCCGCCCGATCGGCTGCGGGTTCAATCAGCCGATCCGGTCGGGTGATCCGACGGCACATGCCGAGATCGTCGCCCTGCGCGACGCGGCGCGCGCCGTGGGCAACTACCGCCTGACCGGCGCCACGCTGTACGTCACGGTGGAGCCCTGCCTGATGTGCGCCGGCGCGCTCGTCCACGCGCGGATCGCCACGCTGGTCTACGGCGCGCCCGAGCCGCGGTCGGGGGCGGTCCGGTCGGTGATGCGCGCGCTCGACCATCCGGCGCTCAACCACCGGGTGGGCGTCGTCGGCGGCGTGCTCGAAGGCGAGTGCCGCGAGCTCATGCAGGCGTTCTTCCGCCAGCGGCGCTCGGCGGGCAGCCGCCGCGAGGAGGTCGCCAGCGCAGGCTCGTAGCCGTTCCCGGTCGGCGGCGGTCCGTTCGCGGAGAGGTACCGAAGTGGTCGTAACGGGGGCGCCTCGAAAGCGTCTTGTCGGGAAACCGGCACGTGGGTTCGAATCCCACCCTCTCCGCCACTCATTTTCTGCAAGTTATTCTGGCTGAATGAGTTATGTGTCTGCAGGGGGTGTCAACCCTGCATTCTGCCCCCATTGGTTCGCGCGGTATCAGCGCATGTCCAGAACCGTCCGCGGACGAAACCGGACTCTCGCGGAGATCTATGGCCGCGTCCCGTTCGCCCGAGCAGGCAGTCGACCGCTGCACCCCGCGAGCGACGGACCTCAACACCGGGACGACGTGCGACCACTGGGCGCGAACGGGTCCGCCGGGTTCGAGTGCCGTGTTCGCCCTGCCCGACGGCACGATCGAGGAGGCGGTGATCTCGTCTGACGAGGCGGCGGCCGCGAGGTCGAAGGCGAGCTCCAGGTCGCACTGCAACCGCGCCTTGACGATGCCGGTGCGGATCAGGCGCAGATCGTCGGTCTGGCCCAGCCGAAGGCCCGCATCCCGGGTCGCCGCGGCGCGCTCGTCAGGCTCGCTGTGCTCGTACCGCGGCGGGCGGTATCCGGCGTCGGGAGGGGGCGCTACGGCTCCGCTTCGCGGGCGGCTCGGCGGGCCTCCGGGCGAGCAGGCTCGATGCGAGGGCGCACTACGCGCTCGGACAAGCTTCTCAGCATGCGTGTTGTCTCCTTCCAGGAGGGCGCAGGTTCTCGAGCAGCGCGGTCCCGACCTCGTCGGTGAGCGGCAGCCAGAGCGCACCGCGTGTCTTCCGTTGCGGGATGCGCAGCCGCCCCGCCCGCCACTCCACGGCGTCGAGCGCGAGCGTCACGACCTCGCACGCGCGCAGGCCATAGATGGCCATGAGGAGGAACACCGCGTAGTCGCGGAGCCCCATGACGGTGACCGTTCGCGCCCTCCGGGACGATGAGATTCGCCTGTATCTCCAGATTCACGAACGGGCCATTCGGGGACTCGCCGCAAGTCACTACCCCCAGGATGCCATCGATGGCTGGGTAGTGCCGGCGACCACCGAGAATGTACGTCGCCTGACGCTCAATGCCGACCGCGAGATCCGCCTTGTAGCAGAGTTGGACGGAAGACCGGTAGGGATCGGAGCCCTCGTTCTGGAGACGTCGGAACTGCGAGCCGTCTACGTCTCCCCGGAGGGTGCCCGGCAGGGTTGTGGTTCCGCACTGGTGCATGAGATCGAGCGGATCGCCAGAAACGGCCAGGTTACCAGCCTCACGCTCCACGCCTCCGTAAACGCGGAGCAGTTCTACTCGGATCTCGGCTACAGCGTTCTCGACAGAACGGAAGTCGTGCTCCCCAACGACCATCGCATGGCGGCGGTGGTGATGGGCAAGAATCTGTAGCGGGGGCAGACGTGACCCGATCGCCCGCCGCCCGGGCCCGGGCCGCGCTTGGATCGCGACGACCGCCCGGTCTGTCGCGTCGGCGGCGCGGTAGCGGATCGCGTCCTCCACCCAGCGGCAGGCCTCGTCACTCGACTTGGCATCCTCAAGCGGCCGCGGCGGGTGATCACGGCTACGCGGGTCGCAGCCATCAGAGCCATCGCCACGCCAGCTAGCGTTTCGCGTGCTGGCTCGGGCGGGCGCGGTGGCCGGGCACGCGCGAGATGCTGGCGCGGCGGTTGCCCTTCGGGATCCCGCGGCGGATCGCTTCGGCGATCCACGCCGTCACCGCCTCAGCCGCAGCGGTGTTGCCGCCGTAGCCCCCAGCGATGGCGCATTCGATGACGTAAACGTCGAGGTGGCCGTCGCCCTGGTCGGCCATGACGGTGCTCACAGCCGCCTCGTCGAGTTCTCGGGCGAAGTGGGCGATTGCGGGCTCGTCGAGGTAGGCGGCCACGGATCGCGGATCCGTCCCCGCGAGTCCCCTCGCCGGGCGCAGCCGTGCGTCGGGCCACACCAGCCAGTGGCGCACCGGTGCCGTCGCCACGCTGCGGACCAGGCCCGATCGGCACCGACTGCGGCCGGGCCGGATCCAGCAGCTTTCCCATCCAGGGTTGCGGGCCGGCGATCACGTCGCTCAGCACGAGGGCGGGCTCGGGTACCCACGGGTCCGGCGTCGTGTGCTGCACCACGTGGGGGTGGGCGTCGGCGAGTTGCGCGAGCCGCCTCAGCGTGAGCCCGGGGGGGCTCACGCGGGCGGGCGCCTTCGACCTATTGACAAGCTTTCAGTTGGTGCGCGAGAATTTCCGAGTCGGCTCCCAAGGGAGTTGAGCTTCATCCCCCCGGGGTCTGGTGCCCTTGTGCGCCACACGCCGGGGTTTTTTTTGCGCGAAATGGCACGTCGGGCTGCACTCTTCATCGACGGCAACAACTGGTACCATAGCCTCAAGGGCCTCGGTATGGTCGATCTCGGTCGACTCGACTATCGAAAGCTCTCCTTGAAGCTGGTCGGACCGCGGCAGTGGATCGGAACGCGGTACTACGTCGGCCGAGTGCCTCAGAGTGGGGACGTAACGCTCTACACCAACCAACGCCGCTTCCTCGCGAAGCTCGAGGCTGACTCGCGTATCAGTACTCACCTCGGCCGGCTGGAACAAAGACCCGTCATCAACCCGACCGCGGCCGACCTGCGGTCATACCTATCGAACCTGAGAACACGAATCGACTTCAGGGTGTTTCAGGACTTGATGAAGCTGGCGCAAAGGCACCAAAATACCACTGTCTTTGTGGAAAAGGCGGTCGACGTAATGATTGCGGTGGACTTGGTGGTAATGGCTGAACGCAATGGGTTCGACGACGCCTATCTACTCTCGGCAGATGGCGACTTCACGCCGGCAGTCGAGCACGTGCGCTCACGCGGCAAGAGGGTATACGCGGTCTCGGCGTCGTCCGGGGCGCGGCTCGCCGCCGCGGTCAACTCGTTCATTCGCATCCGTGCCTCATCATGGTTCGCCGACTGCTACGACGACGAATAGAGCGTCCGGGCGCGCGTTCGACCAGCGGTCGGCCTGCTAGAGCGGGGGCTGCGGCGCCGCGCGGCGCAGCCGCTTAGCGGCGACGTTGCGCGGGCGGGCGCCTTCGGCGGAAGGCTCGGTGTCGCGGACGCCGATGGCCGGCAGTCCGGCGCGGGCGAGGGCGTTGACGATCGTCCGGGCCACGCGCAGGGCCCGGTCCAGTTCCTGGGCGCTCGCGCCGCCGGTAAGCACGCCCAGCGGGTCGTGGCGCAGTCGGTCCTTCGTGGTCCACTCGGCCGCGCCGAGGAGCTGGTCGCGCTTCGGGCTTCCGGTCACGAAGAGCGCGCGCTCTATCGTCCGGGGGTCGACGACCTGGTGCCGGCGGGCCGCGGCGCGCACGATACGGCCGCTCGCTTCGGTCAACCGCAGGTTGCCGGACACGAGCCGGTCGACGGCGTCGTAGCGGCTTCGCGGACGGTGTTCGGGCGTCGGCTCGCTGGCGCTCTGTCCGGCGGGCTCGCGGGTCCGCTCCTCCTCGTCCTGGCGCAGGCCGTGCTCGACGCCGGTCGGCGTGCGCTCCACGTCGCGGCAGCGCTCCGTGGGGATGCTGGCGATCGCGGCGCCGTCGCGCACGGCTTGGTCGTACGCGTTCCAGCCTCCGCCGCACTCGATGACGGTGCCGGGTTTCGCCTGGAGCATCCTCGAGGCGTATTCGAGCGGCCTGTCCGCGCGGCCCAGGCCGGCGGGGCGCGGCGGCGGGGCCACGGTTGGGTGACCATGGCGGTCCGCCCAGGCCGACGCCGCCCTGGACGCGGTGCCGCCGCCGGCGATCAGGGCCACGGGACCCTTCTTCGTGGCGATCGCGTCGAGGTGGGCTTCCAGGAGCGGCATCTCGCGGGCGCTCAGGTTCTCGGTCACCAGGATGCGGTGGTTGCCGCCGCCGGGCTCCGGCTCCGGCGCCCGGGCGCGCGTGTCCTCGAGGACGATGGCGGCGACCTCGTCCGGCATGCCGCGGCGTCGCGCTACGCCGAGACTGCGCTCGAGGCGGGGCAGCTCCCGGGTCCCGAGGTCGACGACGGGGATCCCGTGCCGCTCGGCCAGCCGGATCGCCATGCCGGTGCCGCCCTCGCCTGCTCCGTCGGGCGTCCAGCAGATGACCACGTCGCTCGGCGGGGAGCTCCCGGGCTCGGGCCCGAGGACCTGGTGCACGGTCCTCACCATGAGCTTCTGCACCGCGTCGCGGAGGACGTGCCAGGCCGGGTGGGATTGTCTCGCCAGGTCGCGGTTCGCTTGGTTGTTGATGCCGACGCGAGTAGCGGCGCCGTCGGCTGTGCGGCCGTTGAACCTGGGCCAGGGCAGCCATATCTGGCGGGCACCCCGTTCTTGCTCCGCGCCGGCTTCGAACGCCGTGTCGGCACCGTCGGCCGCTCCCGAGCGGAGCGTCCAGCCGTGGCGGGCCATCGCCCGGCCGATCCGCGCCATCGTGTCGAGGACCGTCGCCGGCGTCTGCCGTGAGCCGATCCCGGCGTAGATGCGGCTCGCCGGAGCGGCCGGCGCCGATGCCGGCGGGGCGGGCGCGGCCCTGCCGGCCATGTGCTCCAGCCATGCCTCGGGCGTTTCGATCGCGGCCCGCGTTCTCGAGAGGCCCATCCCGGCGACGATCGCGGCGGCCTTGGCCTGGCAGGCAACGGCCCCCGGCCGGTGGAACTGGTCCGTGAACCCGTCGTACCGCCGCAGGCGCTCGATGACGCCGTGCCCGCACTGCCGTAGCGCGCTGCGGGTCCACAGCCAGTCGTAGAAGGCGGACCCGGTCTCCGCCGGCCACTGCCTGCCCTCGTGCCGGAATCCGGCCAGCGGGCCCTGCCGGCGCCGCTCCCGGTCGCGGCGCTTCGCCTCGTACCCGGATTGGGACAGGTGCGTGTCGGGTCCGCCGTCCCCGTAGCACTTCGCGGCCTGGTAGACCGCCTCGACCGGGCGCCCGTGCGGGTCGTCGGCCGCGGGCAGGTTCATTGCACTGAGGTCGCGGCCGAGGCGGTCGGCGCTGCGGCTCGATATCTCGAGGGTGCGCCGCGGTCGGCCGTGTTCGACGGCGACGTGGAACGGCGGGTGCGGCGCGGGCCGGAACCAGGTCATCGATCCTCCCTTGCTCGGTTGCTCATCTAACTGCGCCCAGGCATCGCTGGCACACGAGGCGGTCGCCGACGATGATGCGTCGGTCCGGGCAGCACGGGCGCCGGTCTTCGGGCGCGCTACGGCCGCAGCCGGCGCAACACGCCGAGGTCCGCGGCATGGCTCGCGCTCCGGCGCCGGCGGCGCCGGAGCCGGCGAGAACGGTGATGAGGATCGGGTCCATGCTAGCTCAGTCTCCGCAGAAGCAGGACACCGCCTCGCTGGCTTCCTGTTCCTCGCGAAGCTCATCGAACGGCATCATGGGCGTGTTCTTGAGGTCCTCGTAGGTGTAGCGCATCAGGAAGCGCGTCAGCTCCGGCTTGCGCACCCTTCGCGCGACCGACCGCCGGTAGCGCTCCTGCTCGATCCACCAGTCGGCGCGCTCCGGGGACTGCGTGATGAGCGGATACCTCCGCGGGCATCGGCGCGGTATACGTACTCGACCCACATGATCGGCACCTGCCACCGGTGCTGCATCTCGCGGATGAACACGAGCGTCTTCTCGTGTTCCTTGCCGGTGTTCGCGAAGACGGCCCGGGCGTTGGCCGGCAGCCGGCCTTCGTAGGCCGCGAGCATCCGGTATAGCAGCATCCCCGACGTGCGGCCGCCGGAGACGTGCAGGAGGTAGCGCAGGCCGCTCTGCGCGCACCGGTAGGGGTTTCGGCCGCTGGTCACGGCTTCGGGGCGGGCGTGTACGCACGGGGAGCCGTGCGCCGCGGTTCGGGCGCTGGACGGGTTCTGGACGGACCGGCGGTCCGCGGTTGCGGTCAGGGGCGTTTGGGGAATGGCAGTCCCGGCGGTCCGCCGGGGGCTGTCGGGTGGGAACTGGTGGGGCTCAGCGGTCGTGCCGCGCCGCGGCCGGGTGCTTCCTGATCCCGGCGCCGGCGGCTCCCGACATCGTGCGGTCCAGGGCGTCGAGGATGGCCCGCTTCGGCATGGCCCCGAGGTCCTCGAACTACCTCGATCCCACGCCGCAGAAGAGAGCGTTGCGGGTCGCGGGGTCGAGCCCGAGGATCCGGGCGGAGACGTCGAGCAGGCTGACCGCGCGTTCGCGGCAGGTTGTCGTCCCTCGCGATGCACAGGCGGGTCGCTGCGGCCTCTTCCGGGCAGTCGAGGATCGCTGGCGCGGCGAGGCAGCGAGTTGGCCGGTGCGTCTCTCGGTATCGCTCACAGGCGTCCCATCTCCTTGAAGCTGCAGTAGCGCGTGTCGGCCAGGATCATGTGGTCGAGGACCTCGATTCCCATCAGGGTTCCGGCCTGTTGCATCCGCTCGGTCAGGGCGACGTCGTCGACGCTCGGGGTGGGGTCGCCTGAGGGGTGGTTGTGGAAGAGCACGATGGTAGCCGCCCGATGCATCGCAGCCATCCGGAAGACCTCTCGGGGATGGACGAGGCTCGCGTCCAAGGTTCCGGTCGACACGATCTCGGTGCGGAGCACGCGGTGCTTCGTGCAGAGGCTGATGATGCCGAAGCGCTCCACGGGGCTGGCCCCGTAGCTCGGCAGCAGGAACTCGGCGACGTCCCGCGGCGTGCGGAGACGCTTGCGGTCCGGCCGCGGCCGCGTGAGGGTCCGGCGACCCAGCTCGGCGCCGGCGACGACCATGGCGGCCCGGGTAGGCGTCATGCCCTTGATTCGTGCGAGATCGTCCGTGCTCTCGTGCGCCAGTTGCTGGACGTTGCCGCACGCCTCGAGGAGGGCGCCGGCCGTCTGCACGCCCTTCACGCCGACGAGGATCGCGAGCAGCTCCTCGTCGGCCAGCGCTCTCGCGCCGTGGAGCTCCAGCCGTTCGCGGACCACCAGGCTGCCGGCTGTTCGCAGCGCGTTCGTCCTGTGTCCGGTCATGCGAGGCTCCGCTGGCGCGCGAGGTTCCGGCGCCACCGGCGCCGTGCGGCCCGCGAGCGGGGCTTCTTCGAGGCGGCGCGCTCGGTCGGCTCGACATCACGGTCCCGGCGGGCGTCACACGGTAGACGCGCCAGCCGCGCGCTTCCGGCACGTCGGTCCGGGCGAGAAGGGCGGACCCGACCGGCGCGCTTGGGGCCAGCTCGGGCCTGCCCCGTAGCGGATTGCCGTACGCCGCACCGGAGGGCGTCTCGGTTGCCTCGGCCGTGGACAGGCGGCGCGTCAGCACCGCTCCGACCTTGATGCGGACCGTCGGCTCGCCATCGTCGTGGTCATCGGGCTTCAGCCTGGTGTAGATTGGCCGGCCCGGTGCGTCTTCACCGAACTCGGCTGCGAGCAGCAGCTCCGCTGGGGCCGGAACCTGCTGGGGGTCCAGTCGCACGTCGTTCATCGTTCCTCTCCTTTCCTGAAGTCGTGGGGCCCCCGCCCCGTCGTGCCGTTCGTCCCCGTTGCCGCGCACAGCGCGGCAAAAAAAAGCGCGCACAGCGCGCGCGATTCTCCCTTGCCGGCCGCCTGGGCGAAGGCGGCCGGAGGGGTCGACCGGGGGCAAGGGGCAAGGGTCGGGTCACATGATGGATCGATGGTACCAGCCGCCCAAACCCCTCCTGTGTTCCCCTATCGGGCCGGGTCTCCGGAGGTCGGTGGAGAGTGAGTGAGAGTGAGTGAGAGTGAGACCCCGGCGGGGTCGCGGTGTCCGACCGGCTGGAGGCGCTGGCGTGCGGCTGGTTGTTGGGGGCCTCGCGACGTGTGGTCGGGGCCGCGATCGAAGGCGCTGGGACTCCGCAGCTACGTCTGGGAATCGGACCGGGGGCCGCCACCACTGGACGGGCAAGGTGACGGCTTGAGACGAGGCGTATGCTAACCAACCGCCGCGCGATTCGCGGGGCGCGTGGCCGTCGTCGGCTGTTGGTGTCGAGGGGAGCGGCTCCGAGCGACTGCGCATGTGTGCGAGACCGGCGATGCGGCGGGTCCATGTTCGGGCATCCGAACGCCGGGAAGTGACTCCTCGTTCAGGCCGCGTTCTGGACCCTCGCGTTTCTGCTTCTGCTCCAAGGGCGTGGTCGGCGTCGACAATGCCGCGCAGCTTTCTCAAGGCCGAGCTGCGGATCTGCTTCGCGCCCTGGTCAGGCGACCGCGCGGCCTGTGGTGCCCTCTGGAGCACCGGCGCCGGGATCTGGAAGCCCCGGCCGCTGCGCAGCGACGCTGGCGACGACCATGGCGGCCTGCGTATAGGCTCTTCTGAATGCCCTCGATGCAGTCCTCGTCGCCCAGAACGGCCGCGCCTGCCTCTTCTCGGGGGCAGCACCGGTTCTTGACAATCACACCGCGTGCCAAGTACAGTTGCGGCCATGCAAAGTCACATTGCATCTGATGCCGCGGAAATGGTCAGGATCACATCCGTGATGCCCGACCCAGCGTACGCCGAGCTTTGGGATTCCATTGTGCTCCAGCCGCCACTCAAGGAGCGCCTCCTGCGATCTACAGCGCTGACCCTGCACCTGCGGGCCATGCTTCCTTTTGAAATCACCGCGCTGCACGGGCTCGTCTTACTGCACGGGCCGCCGGGAACTGGCAAGACCACGCTCGGGCGTGGCCTTGCATATCAATTGGCGTCGCTCGTTAGCGATCGGAAAACTCGATTCATTGAGGTCAATCCGCATGGCTTGATGAGCGCCGAACACGGCCAAAGCCAGCGGAAGGTCACGGAACTCCTGACCGAGTTCGTACCGAGCCTAGCGGACGACGGCATGCCGACCGTGGTTCTTCTTGATGAGATCGAATCCATGGCCGTTGCCCGAAGCGAAGCCTCCTTGGCCGCAAACCCCGCTGACGTCCATCGCGCCACAGACGCCGTTCTGGCTGCTCTCGACTCCAACACGAGGACCTTTCCGAACATAATCTTTGTCGCCACGAGCAACTTCACTGGCGCCCTCGACGACGCGTTTCTCTCCAGGGTGGACGTCGACATTCTCGTACCTGCACCCGATTCTACGGCTGCCTTGGCCATACTCAGCTCCGCGCTGGTTGCGATGTCCAAGGTGTTCCCACCCCTCGCCCTGCTCGCACGCGACCGGGCACTTAAGGAGGTCGCCGATGCCCTTGCGGGCACTGACGGCAGGAGGATTCGCAAGACAATCAGCGAGGCGATGATCGAGAGGCGGGCCACCGTGGTCGACCCGGGCAGCATCACTGTTCAAGACCTACTCTCGGCTGCCATACGGGTGAAGCAGAGCAGCCGTCTCCACAAACGAAACCTGGGGGGCTGAACATGAAGCGAGATCGAACAATCGCGGCGGCCCCGATTCGCAGTGCCGCGGATGCGTGGCAGGTTGTTTCCCAGCTTCTTGCCGAGACCCTTGAACGTAGCCCTGTGATTCCGGCAGGAAGCGTGACGACCGAACTCACCGCACTCGCTGGGCTCGGATCTGCGCTCATCGCCGGAGGTCATCTCGAATCGAAGGGGCTAGTGTTGGTCGATGTCGATCTGCACCTCACTGTTTTCGTCGCCACAGGCGATGCTGCTCTCCGAGCCGACGAGAACCTCAATCCTGTACCCGGTGGCGCAACCGCCACGAACGGCTGGATGCTCCATCTGCCCTCTGTGGAACCACTCAATACGAGCATTGCTGCCGCAGTGACCCGTTCATCCCACCTGTCCGCAGGCAAGCCACCGGGTTCGCCGCTCCAGGAGAAAGCGCAAGGCCCCACGCAAAAGTCGCCAATAGACCTGGAAGCACTCCAAAACATGGAGAGAATCCGATGACCTACACGGTGACTGCAACCACGACGTATACGATCACTCATACCGCCACTCATTTGGCGGACGTCATTCTCGGGTCAATCGCCGACATTCTAGGCACATTAGGCCTTGACCCAACCAGACTCTTTGCTGACTGGAATACAGATCAACGTGCAATCTCGAACTGGATCGCGGAGCGCTCTCTCCTCTGTGTTGCGCTAGAATGTCACCGGCCTAACGGAACTGTCGATCCAATTTTTGAGTTTCCGGTGTCCTACACAGGCTCGGGGGATCGAGATCGAAAGTTTACTGCGGACCGAGCTGCGTTGGCACGATATTTAGCAAAACTGCGAAGTGTTCCTGGGGGAACTACGTACCGGCTTTTTTGTTCCTTCCGTGGGTCTCATTCGCATCAGGAGGGCTGGAGTGCTGGCACAAGGGCCGTTACTTCGGGGATGCGGTCGCATAGTTTTGGTACGCTCGCTGCGGGACCGCATGGGACAGCGGCACTACGTTACTTCAGCAAGTAGGTGAGACACGCCATGGGTTACATTGATGTTGCCTTCGACAATCTCAAGTCCAACCTCGAAATAACGAAGACTGAGCGTGTGTTGGCACAGAAACGGCATCAGTTGATTCGCCAACATATCGAAGCAGCGTGGCAACTGACTGACCACTTCTTGACGGGAAGCTACGATCGGCACACCAAGACAAAGAGACTCAAAGATATCGATATTTTTGTCGTGATCGATCCAGCCGGACCCCAGAGCTCGCTAGCTGACGGCTCAGGAAGAGCCGCGGTCAACGCCCTGGCCGATGTCGTCGCAACTCGTTGGGGCGATCTTGACGTTGACGACAATGTCGTCACGATCAACTATGGTGACGAAGACGTTGCGTCGTATGAAGTGGCTCCTGTATTTCGTCGAAAGGGTGGAGGCTATCGCATGCCGGATGGACCGACGTGGATAGATACGGATCCACGAGTACACGCGGAGTTGGTCACTAGCAAGAACAAGGAGTGCAGTGAGAAGTTTGTTCCTTTCGTCAAGATGGCGAAGGGAATCAATCGCGAGGCGGGAGAGCCCATAGCTCCGTCGTTCTTGCTGGAGGTCATGGGCCTTGAGCTAGTGCTGCCGCCCTTCGGACGATACCGTGATGAGATCAAGTTTTTTTTTGCATCTGTTGCCGATCGAATTGCGGACGATTGGTGTGACCCGGCTGGTCTCGGTCCTGACGTGAACGGTGGCGTGTCTACCGAAGAGCGGCGACAACTATCGCATGTCGTGCGCGACTGGTTGGCGGTTGCTGAAGAAGCGCTGTTGCTCGAAAACGAAGGCAGAGAACGCGCGGCGGTTGAGAAGTGGCGGGAGCTGTTCGGATGGCGAATGCCTAGGCCCTGACGGCACCTTGGATTTGTTCGACGTGAGCGGTCAACGGTGGACCTCGGGTGCTAGGCGGCTACCGGAGGAAGTGACTTGGCTTTCGGATGTCAAATGGATGACTAAGAGGACTGCAGAGCACGTGAAACGCGGCGAACTGTCGAGGAAGTCAGAATCCTTCAATCAAGACCCACTCGGTCGCGACGAACACCCTGCCGTGGGCCGAGTGCTCCGGCAAGCGCGAACACACCACCAGCTGTCGCTACGGGAGGTGGAGAGGCGGATTGGTAGGTCAAACGCCTATCTATCACAAGTCGAAAGAGGTCTCATAAGGCAGCCGGATCCTAGTGTTCTTCTTGACCTAGCCGAACTCTATGGATTGAACTTCATGACGCTGGCGGGCTGGGCAGGATGGAGCGCCAGAGCTAAGGAAGACGTGAGCGATTCGCGTCGAGGCGACTCAACGGAGATTCTCGTGCGACGTGTGTTGGAATTGGACGCCACGGAACGAGATGAAGTCCTCGCCTACGTCGAAAAGCTTCGGCGCAAGCGACGAACGTGATGCCTGGTACGTTGCGGCAGGGGGGCAGACGCGGCGACAATAGGCGGCCGTGTGCCGGCAGGTGCACGATGGTGCCGTGGTGGCGGCGGATGAGTCCAACCGGCAGCGCGTCGGCGCGGTACGCCACCGGCTGTGGGTCTTTGGGCCGGCGCAAAAATAACTTCCCATTTTGTCACATGGGTTCGATGGTGTAGTT
>CAYGCV010000045.1:0-18118 GCA_964348425.1 uncultured Vicinamibacteraceae bacterium
GCGGGGCGAAGGGGTCCCCGCAAGCGGACGCCGGGGGTTTGGGGCGCAGCCCCATCTGGAGGATGCGGGGCGCAGCCCCGTCTGACTGAAGCCCCGAAGGCGGCCGCGAGATAACCGACGACCCGCTCGCGGTCGCCCGACACGTCCGCGGAGTCGGCGCGCCCGAGAACGCGGGCGCCGGTCGCGCCGAGCGCCCGCGCGGCCCGCATCACGGCGATGGCGGCCCCGCCCCCGCAGGCCACGTAGCGCCCGCGCTCGTGCTCGGGGTACCGCTCGAACTCGTCGAGCAGGCCGGCCCAGTCGAAGCGGGCCACGTGCGTGACGACCCGGGCGTCGAGGCCGGCGGCCTCCTCGGCGTCGAAGTAGTGCGACAGGTCGGTGCTGGCGACGAGCAGCACCGCGGCCCCGCGCAGCGCGCCGGCCAGCGCGTCGGCGAGTCCCAGCACGGTCTCCCGGTGCTGGTAGCCGATGACGAGCGGCACGATCGGCGTGTCGGGCAGCAGCCGCCGCAGGAACGGGAGCTGCAGCTCCAGCGCGTGCTCCCGCCGGTGCGGGCGCGGATACTCGGTGATGAGCGGGGAGGCGGCCGCGAGGCGCGCGGCGAGGCCGGCGTCGACCGCGGCGGGGCCCAGCGGCGTCGCCCACGCCCCGTGGCCGCAGATCGACACGCCGTCGAAGCCGACGTGGTGCGACGGCCCCACCAGCACGGCGGCGTCGAAGGCCCGGCCGCGCACCGCGGCCCAGGCGTGGGCGGCCACCGGGCCCGAGTAGACCAGCCCGGCGTGCGGCGCGATCAGCGCGGTGGCCTCGAAGTCGTGCGGCGGGGTTGCCGCGGCGAGGTAGCCGTCGACGGCGGCCGCCAGCTCGCCCGGATCGGCCGGATACCACGTGCCGGCCATGGCCGCGGGCCGGACCGGGTTGGGCGCCGCCTCCATGTGGGGTATTCTGGCACCATCCAAGCGAGGTGTGACGTGCGGAGTGGAACCATCAGCGTAGCGCTCGTCGCGGCGGCCCTCGGGCTGACCGCCTGCGGCCCGGCCGCCGGGGCCGGGCAGGCGGACGAGTACGCCGCCGGCATCGAGACCTGGCGCGCCGAGCGGGAACGGCGCCTCACGGCAGACGACGGCTGGCTGGCCGTGGCCGGCCTCTTCTTTCTCCGGGAGGGCGAGAACACGTTCGGCAGCGACCCGCTGCACGACATCGTCCTGCCGGCAGGGCCGCCGACCGCCGGCGCCTTCGACCTGAGCGGCCGGCGGGTCGCGCTGCGCGCCGCGCCCGGCAGCACACTGACGGTCGACGGGCAGGAGGTTGCGGCCATGCAGCTTCACCCGCGCGAGGCGCGGGCCGACATCACGATCGAGGACCTGACGCTGTTCGTGCACTACAGCGGCGAGCGGCTGGCGATCCGCATGCTGGACAGGAACAGCGCGATCCGCCGCGACTTCAGCGGGCTGCGGTGGTATCCGGTCGACGCGGCCTGGCGCGTGCCGGCGCGCTTCGTGCCGCACGACGAGCCGCTCGAGGTGAAGATCCAGAACATCCTGGGCGACATCGAGACGGTCACCAGCTCCGGCACGGTGCGGCTGCAGCTCGCGGGCGAGGAGCTCGAGATGCTGCCGGTCGACGCCGGCGACCAGCTCTGGTTCATCTTCCGCGACCTGACCAGCGGCAGCGACACCTACGCGGCGGCGCGCTTCCTGTACGCCGACGCACCCGGGGAGGACGGCCGGCTGGTGGTCGACTTCAACCGGGCGTACAACCCGCCGTGCGCCTTCAATCCGCATACCACCTGCCCCCTGCCGCCGCGCGCGAACCGGTTGCCCGTGCGCGTCGAGGCCGGCGAGCTCGACTACCGCCCCGCCCCCTGAGGGCGGCGGCGGACGCGATTTCCCGCAGCTCATGTCGACGCGGCTGACCCGGGCGGACGTCGAGCGCATCGCGGCCCTCGCCCACCTCGACCTCACGGCGGACGAGACGGAGCTGTTCACGAAGCAGCTCGCGCAGATCCTCGAGTACGCCGAGCGCCTGCGGGAGGTGGACACGACGCAGGTGTCGGCCACCTGGCATCCGAGCCCGGGGTCGGCGGCGCTGCGCGACGACGTCCGGCGGCCGTCGCTGGCGCGCGAGGACGCGCTGGCGGGCGCCCCGGACGCCGCGCCCGACGGCCTGTTCCGGGTGCCGAAGGTGATCGGTTGATGGCGGACGGCGACTGGACGCTCACCCGGCTGCGGGCGGCCGTGGCCGGCGGGGACGTCTCCGCGCGCGAGGTGTGCGACGGCTACCTGCGGCGCATCGCCGCCGCGGACGGCCGCATCCACGCCTTCACGACCGTGCTGGGCGAGGCGGCCCTGGCGCGCGCCGAGGAGGTGGATCGCCGGCGCGACGCGTGGCGCGACCGCCCGCTGCTCGGCGTCCCGGTGACGGTCAAGGACGTCATCTGCACGCGCGGCGTCCCCACCACCGCCTGCTCGCGGATCCTGGCCGGCTACCGCCCGCCCTACGACGCGACGGTCGTCACGCGCCTGCTCGACGCCGGGGCCGTGGTCATCGGCAAGACCAACTGCGACGAGTTCGCCATGGGCTCGTCGACGGAGCACTCGGCGCTCGGCGCCACGCGCAATCCGTGGGCGCCGGACCGCATTCCCGGCGGCTCGAGCGGCGGCGCGGCGGCCGCCGTCGCCGCGCGCCTGGCGCCGGCGTCCGTCGCGTCCGACACCGGCGGATCGATCCGCCAGCCGGCGGCGCTGTGCGGAGTCGTCGGGCTCAAGCCGACCTACGGGCGCGTCTCGCGCTACGGCCTGCTGGCGTTCGCCTCGTCACTGGACCAGATCGGCCCGCTGACGCTGACGGTGGCCGACGCGGCCGCCGTGCTGCAGGCCATCGCCGGCGCCGACCCGGCCGACGCCACCTGCGCGACCGAGCCCGTGCCGGCCCTGGCGGGCCTGTTCCCGGGCGACGCGCGGGGCGCGCGCATCGGCGTGCCGCGGGCGGCGCTGGCCGCCGGCGTGGATCCGGAGGTGCTCGGCGCCTTCGACGCGGCGCTGGCGGTGCTCGCCGGGCGCGGCGCGGCGGTGGTCGACATCGACCTGCCCCACCTGGCCTACGCCGTGCCGGTCTACTACCTGGTCGCGCCGGCCGAGGCGAGCTCGAACCTGGCGCGCTACGACGGCGTGCGCTACGGGCTGCGCGCAACCCCCGACCGCCGCGAGGCGACCCTCGCCGCCATGTACGACCGGACGCGCGACGCCGGCTTCGGCGCGGAGGTCAAGCGCCGCATCATGCTCGGCACCTACGCCCTGAGCGCGGGCTACTACGACGCGTACTACGTCCACGCCCAGCGCGTGCGCAGCCTGATCCGCGGCGACTACGACCAGGCGTTCGCCGCCGTCGACGCGGTGGCCATGCCCACCACGCCGACCCCCGCGTACCGTCTCGGCGAGCACGTTGACGACCCGCTCGCGATGTACCTGGGCGACGTCTTCACGGTCAGCGCGAACCTGACCGGGTTGCCGGCCATCAGCCTGCCGGCCGGGTTCACCGCGGCCGGCCTGCCGATAGGGTTCCAGTTGACGGCGCGGCCGTTCGACGAGGCCACGCTGCTGCGGCTGGGGGACGTGCTCGAGCAGGACGCACCCTGGAGCGGCGCGCGGCCGCCGCTGGCCCCCGCCTGAGGAGGCGGCAGCCGGCTACTGCTCGCGGCCCGACTGCTCCTGCAGCTCGGGCGTGCGGAGCTGATCGGCCGGGCCGCGCGGCGCGGTGGGCGGGAGATACTCGGCTCCGCTCCCCAGGCGCTCGCCCAGGTTGCGGACGATGGCGGAGCCGGGCTCGCGGCGGCGGAACTTGCAGTAGCCGGCGACGACCAGAAAGCCGATGAACAGGGCGAGCAGGAACCCGGTCGACACGATCAACCCCTGCAACGCGGCGAAGGCGACTTCGAAGGGACTGGTACCGGCTTCGAAGGGACTCGGACTCATGATGGCTCCTCGGTGGCTGGCTGCGGCTCGGGGAGCTCGTAGACGATCAGCCCTTCGTCGACCTCCTCCATGGCGATCCGCTCGAACTTGACCGTCGTGGCCGGGCGCTCGCCGGTCTCGGGGTCGGGCGCGAGCGCCGCCAGCCGGGGCAGGGCGCCGCGCCGGAGCTGCTTGGCCCGCCGGGCAGCCACGTCGACATACAGGAACCGGCTCTCCACGGGCGGCATCCGCTCGCGCGGCACCCCGGCCTCGGGAGCCTCGACCGCGTCCGCTGCGACTTCCACGTCCGCGTCCGCCACCGCAGTCTCCGGAAGCTCCGCTTCGCTGCTCATAGCCCCCTAGAATAATCGAAGTCGCCCTCCCGCGTCGAAGGGGCCGGCCGCCGCCCCCGGCCCGGTTCGCCTGCGGCGGAGGGCTGTGCGATCATGGTCGGGATGAAGATTCTCTTCGTCGGGGACATCGTGGGCAAGCCGGGGCGCCAGATCCTGCGCCGGGCGCTGCCCGCGCTCGTCGCGCGCCGCGGCATCGACCTGGTCATCGCCAACGTCGAGAACGCGGCCGGCGGCAAGGGCGTCACGCGCGAGGTCGCCGAGGCGATCCGCGACGCGGGCGTCGGCGTCATGACGACCGGCAACCACGTCTGGGACAAGAAGGAGGCCATCGACTACATCGGCCTCGAGCCGCGGCTGCTGCGGCCGGCGAACTTCCCGGCCGGCGTGCCCGGGGCCGGCCGCTACGTGGCCCGCTCCGCACGCCACGATCCGGTCGCCGTAATCAATGTGATGGGCCGCATCTTCATGAACCCGCTCGACAACCCGTTCCACGTCGTGCGCGCCGAGCTGGAGGCCGTGCGGCCCGAGGCGCGCGTCGTCGTCGTCGACTTCCACGCCGAGGCCACGTCCGAGAAGCTGGCGATGGGCTGGCATCTCGACGGCGCAGTCACCGCCGTGCTCGGCACCCACACCCACGTGCAGACCGCTGACGAGCGCGTGCTGCCGAACGGCACGGCGTACATCACCGACGTGGGCATGACCGGGCCGCACGACTCGATCATCGGCGTGCACACGCGGTCCGCCCTGCAGCGCTTCCTCGACGGCATGCCGGCGAAGTTCGAGACGGCCACCGGGGACCCCCGCCTCAACGCGGTGCTGGTCACGGCGGACGCGGCGACGGGCGCGGCCCGCGGCATCGAGCGCCTGAGCCTGTCGACGGCGGACGTCGAGGCGCAGGCCGCCGCAGCGGGGGCCGCGTGACCGCGCTGCCGGGCCTGCCGTTCGACGCCGCGCCGCACCCGCCGGGCCCCCGCCGCCGCGTGCTGACGGTGACGGAGCTGACTGCGCGCGTGCGCAACCTCCTCGAGGGCGAGTACGGCGAGGTGTGGGTCGAGGGCGAGATCTCCAACGCGCGGCTCTGGAAGACCGGCCACCTCTACTTCACGCTCAAGGACGCGGGCGCCCAGCTCCGCGCGGTGATGTTCCGCTCGGCGCTGCGCTACCAGCGCTTCCGGCCGGAGGACGGCCAGCATGTCGTCGCCCGCGGCCGGCTCAGCGTGTACGAGCCCAAGGGCGAGTACCAGATCGTCTGCGAGCACCTCGAGCCGCGCGGGCTCGGGGCGCTGCAGCTCGCCTTCGACCAGCTCCGCGAGCGCCTCGACCGGGAGGGCCTGTTCGACGCGGCCCGCAAGCGGCCGCTGCCCGCGCTGCCGCGCAAGATCGGCATCGTCACGTCGCTCGACGGCGCGGCGCTGCGCGACATGCTGACCGTGCTCGGCCGGCGGCACCCGAACGCGCACATGGTGGTCGCGCCGGCGCGCGTGCAGGGCGACGGGGCGGCCGCGGCGATCGTCCGCGGGCTGCGGCACGTGCAGCGGATCGCGGGCGTCGACGTCGTCATCGTCGGGCGCGGCGGCGGCTCGCTCGAGGACCTCTGGGCGTTCAACGAGGAAACCGTGGCACGCGCGATCGCCGCCGCGCGGGTGCCGGTCATCGCGGCCGTCGGCCACGAGACCGACTACACGATCAGCGACTTCGTCGCCGATCTGCGGGCGCCGACTCCCTCGGCGGCTGCCGAGCTGGTGGTGGCGCCCCGGGACGAGCTGCGCGCGCGCATCGCGGGCCTGGGCGACCGCCTGCGGGCCGCGCTGCGCGACGGGTTGCGGCAGCGGCGGGCGGTCGTGCACCGGCTCGCGGCCCGCCCGGGCCTGGCCGGCTGGCCGACCCGCGTGGCGCTGCGCGGGCGGCAGATCGACGAGCTGGCCCACCGCCTGGCGGCGGCCGCGCGCGGCGGGGCAGGCCGCCGGCGGCGGCGCCTGTACGAGCTGCGGCTGCGCCTCGAGGCGCTCGACCTCGGCCGGCGGCTGGCGGCCATCCGCGTGCGCCTCGCCGCGGCGCGGGGCGGCCTCGAGGCGGCGCTGGCGGCGGGCCAGCGCGCGCGCGAGGCCCGCGTGCGCGTCGCGGCGGGCCGCCTGGAGACGCTGAGCCCGCTGGGGGTGCTGGCGCGGGGCTACGCGGTCTGCTGGACCGGCGACCGCGCCGCGATCATCCGCGACGCGGCGGATGTCGCGCCCGGCCAGGCCGTGCACGTGAAGCTGCACCGCGGCGCGCTGGACTGCGAGGTCACCCGGGTCGAGTGATGGACGACACCACAATCAACGACTTCGAATCGGCGCTGGCCGAGCTCGAGTCCCTCGTGAAGGAGCTCGAGCAGGGCAGCCTGGCGCTCGAGCAGTCGCTGCGGCTGTTCGAGCGCGGCGTCGAGCTGTCACGCTACTGCCATACCCGGCTCGACGCCGCGGAGCGGCGGATCGAGGTGCTCACCGAGCAGGGCGAGCCGGGTCCGCCGCCGGCCGCCCTGGCGGCGGCCGCCGGCAAGGACGCCCCGTGACGCGGTCCGGGGCGCCGGCCGGCGCGGCCGGCGTCCGCGAGTACCTGCGGGCGCAGGGGGCGGTCATCGACCGCGCCCTCGAGCGCTACCTGCCGGACGCCGGCGACTGCCCGCCGCTCGTCGCCGAGGCGATGCGCTACAGCCTGTTCGCGGGCGGCAAGCGGCTGCGCCCGATCCTGACGCTGGCCGCCGCCGAGGCCGTGGCGCCGGAGGCCCCCGCCGCGCGCGCGGCCGATGCGCTGCCGGCCGCCTGCGCCGTCGAGATGATCCACACCTACTCGCTCGTGCACGACGACCTGCCGGCGATGGACGACGACACGCTGCGGCGAGGGCGGCCGACGGCGCACGTCGCGTTCGGCGAGGGCGCGGCCATCCTGGCCGGCGACGCGCTGCTCACGGAGGCGTTCCGCGTCCTGGCGCGCTGGCCCGCCGGCGCCGACCCGGAGCTGGCCGGCCGCAAATTGCGGGCGGCCGAGCGCGTGGCCGCAGGCGCCGGCGCGGGCGGCATGGTCGGCGGCCAGGCGCTGGACCTGCAGGCGAGCGGGCAGGTGCCCGGGCGCAGCCTCCCCATCGCGGACGGCGACGGGCTGCGCGCGCTGCACGGGCTCAAGACCGGCGCGCTGATGCGCGCCGCGGCGGCGGCTGGCGCCATCCTGGCCGGCGGGACCGCCGCCGAGATCGACGCGGTCGACGCGTACGCGGCGCACCTCGGCCTCGGGTTCCAGATCGTCGACGACATCCTCGACGTCGAGAGCACGGCTGACGCGCTCGGCAAGACGGCCGGCAAGGACGCCGCCGCCGGCAAGCCGACCTACCCGTCCATCCTCGGCCTCGACCGCTCGCGGGCGCTGGCCGTCGAGGCGATCGGCGCGGCGAAGGCCGCGCTGCACGGCGGCGGCCTGAGCGGCCGGCTCGACGGGATCGCCGATTGGGTGCTCACCAGGTCGCACTGACGCCGCGCGGGCGCCGGGGCGCGCCGGCCGCAGCCGCATGACCCGCCGCGTCAGGCTCGACACGCTCGTGGTGGAGCGCGGCCTCGCCGCGACGCGGGCGCGGGCGCGGGCGCTGGCGCTCGCCGGCCAGGTGCGCGTCGACGGGGCCGTCGTCTCGAAGGCGGGCGCGGCGGTGCCGGCCGACGCGGACGTGACGCTGGCGGCCCCCGACCACCCCTACGCGGGGCGCGGCGGCATCAAGCTGGCCCACGCGCTCGACGCGTTCGGCGTGGCGGTCCGCGGGCGCACCGCGCTGGACATCGGCGCCTCGACCGGCGGCTTCACCGACGTGCTCGTGCAGCGCGGCGCGGCGCGGGTGGCGGCGGTCGATGTGGGCCACGGCCAACTGGCCTGGAAGCTGCGCCGGGATCCGCGCGTGGCCGTGCTCGAGGGCATCAACGCGCGGGGGCTCGAGCGCGCGCTGCTGCCGCCCGCGTTCTGGCAGGTGGACCTCGTGACGGTCGACGTCTCGTTCATCTCCGCGCGGCTGATGCTGCCGCCGATCCCGCTGCTGCTGCGTCCGGACGCGGACGTCATCGTGCTCGTCAAGCCGCAGTTCGAGGCGGGGCGCGCCGAGGTCGGCAGGCGCGGGCTGGTGACCGACGGCGCCGTGCACCGGCGGGTGGTCGACGAGGTGGCCGCGGCGGCGGATCGGATAGGATTGGGGCGCGTTGCCGCCACGCCGTCGCCGATCACCGGCGCGGAAGGCAATCGGGAGTTCTTCCTGCACCTGCGCGCGCGGGCGGCCGCAGCGAACGCATGACGTCCCCGACCCCGCCGCCGGGCCCGCCGGCCACCGTCGGCATCGTCGCCAAGACCCGGCTACGCGAGGCCGCCGCGGTGGTGGCCAACCTCACCGACTGGCTGGGCGCGCGGGGCGTCGGGGTGGTTGTCGAGAGCGACACCGCGCGCCTCGTCGAGCGCCAGGGCCCGCCCACCTGCTCGCGCGACGAGCTGCCGTCGGCCGCGGAGCTGATCCTGGTGCTCGGCGGGGACGGCACGCTGCTCGGGGTGGCGGGCCGGGTCGCGCGCTCGGCGGCCTCGCCCCCGATTCTCGCCGTCAACTTCGGCAGCCTCGGCTTCCTGACCGAGATCACGCTGCCGGAGCTGTATCCGTCGCTCGAGTCGGTGCTGGCCGGCACCGCGCGCATCGACGAGCGCCGGATGCTGCACTCGCGCGTGCTGCGCAGCGAGGCGGTCGTGGCGGACCGCATCGTCCTCAACGACGTCGTGCTGGGCAAGGCGGCGCTGTCGAACATCATCGACTTCGCCATCACGCTCGGCGAGCAGTTCGTCATGTCGTCGCGCGCCGACGGCCTGATCATCGCCAGCCCGACCGGCTCGACGGCGTACAACCTGGCGGCCGGCGGCCCGATCGTGCACCCCATGGTCGACGCCGTGCTCCTCACGCCGTTCGCCCCCCACACGCTCACGAACCGGCCCATCGTCATTCCCGCGACGGCGCCGGTGCGCGTGACGCCGGCGCTGGGCGGCGCGCATCAGTCGGCCTACGTCAGCTTCGACGGCCAGTACGGCTTCGAGCTCGCCCCGGGCGACAGCGTCACCGTCGAGCGGGCGGCGCGGCCGCTGCGCGTCGTCCGCGCGGAGTCGCGCAGCTACTTCGCCGTCCTGCGCGAGAAGCTCAAGTGGGGCGAGCGCTGATCGGCGGATGGTGAATGATCTGGATCCGGTTCCCGTCCGGATCGTCCAGGTACAGCGAGCGGGCGCCGTCGCGGTGCGTGCGCGGGCGGCTCGTCAGGGCCACGCCGCGGCCGTCGAGGTAGGCCGCCCAGGCGTCGACGTCGCGCGCCTCCGGCACCAGGATGCCGAGGTGATCCAGCGCGGTGTCGCGGGCGCCGCCGCCGTCGCGCGCGCGGTGCAGGGCGAGGTTGTCCGCGCCCGACGTCAGGTAGCTGTTGTCGGCGTCGGGCTCCCATTCCACGCGGAACCCGAGCACGTCGACGTAGAAGCGGCGGGTCTCGTCGAACGCCCGGACGTGCAGCGCCAGGTGCCGCAGGCCGAGGTGCGGGGGCCGCGCGTCCATCCATTCATGGTAGCAGGGCCCCGGGGCGGCAGGGGGCCACTTGCCGGGCGCCGAACCGTGCGTCTAGAATCGACCGCATGTCTCCCCGCTCCGCGGCCCAGACCCGTTGCGCACTGTGCGGCACCAAGGAAGTATCCGAGCCGCGCGGCGAGGAGAAGTACTGCCGGGACTGCTGGGACAAGAAGATCGCGGTCGAGGAGATCGTCGCGCGGGAGTTCGCGATCAAGCGCTACATCCGCGCACACAGCTCGGAGAAGTACCTCGTCTACCACTCGACGCAGAAGCGGCCGTGCGGCCAGCTCATCGTGGTCGACGACGGCTACGACCTGTTTCTCAGCCTGATTCTCTACCCCACGTTCGCCTGGGACGAGCCCTCGTACCACCTGGAGGGCGATCCCGAGGGACGCTCGTTCGCCGAGCTGGTGGTCGACGTCGTGGCCGCGGAGGTGATCGAGCCGTGGGGCGGGGGCAAGTGGCATCTCGAGATCTTCCGCTCGGTCAACCCCGAGCCCGAGGAGTGGAACGGCGAGATGTAGCCCCGTCTAAATGTTTGAGCTTTGTGACCGCGGAGACCTATAATCCGGGGCTCAGGGGTCCGCGCCGCGGAAGGGCGCGCCCCTGCGAGGCGGGATCATGTCGGGAGGAGCTGCGATGACTCGAGTGAGCCGTGTTCTGCTGTTCGGTTTCCTGGCGTGCGCGTTGGCGGCCGCGGCCTGCGGCGGTTCGGAGCCGGAGGCCGCCGAGGGCGAGGCCGTCGAGGCGGGGCCGGCCCCGCCGAGCCCCGAGGCGGTCGCAGCGGCGAATCGCCTGACCCAGAGGCTCGGCGACGACCTCCAGCTCGTGCCGACCCAGCGCGGGCTCGCCGAGATCGGCTACACGGAGCCGGAGGCCAGCCGTGACGGCGACTTCATCGTGACGCAGATCCGCGTGAAGAACCTCGCGGAGAACGCCATCGCCGGGTTCCAGATCGACGAGTTCTGGTTCGACCGCGACGGCAACACGGTGACGGGCGACTCGGTGCGGTTCCGCGAGCCGCTGCTCGTCGGCCAGGTCGTCGACATCGAGCTGCGGGTGCCGCGCACCCGGAACATGAACAGCAGCAACTACGAGTTCAGCCACCAGAACGGGGAGATCAAGGCGACCGAGCTCGAGGAGATCGAGGACCCCGAGCCCGCGGAGGGCGAGGAGGGCGACGCAGAGGACGAGGACGCGTCGTAGGTCGTAGCGGCCGTCCCCTGCGCCCGCACCGGCCCGCCCTGGCGGCGGGCCGGCGGGCACCGTCCTTCCCGCCGGACGCGCCGGCACGCCTCCCCGCCGGCGCGTTCCGACCAGCCCCTCCAAACCGGCGAGCGCCGGCGCGCGTCCAACCCTGGTAGACCGTGCCGATCATCCCCGACCCCGCTGCTATACTCGGCGCCGTGACCATGGACATCGAGGCCGTCCAGGCCGCCCTCCGCGAGGACGGTCTGGATGGTTGGCTGCTGTACGACTTCCACGGCTCGAACCCCATCGCGCGCGCGCTGGTCGGCCTCGGCGGCGGCGGCAAGCTGACGACCCGCCGCTGGTACTACCTCGTGCCGGCCGCGGGCGAGCCGCTCGCGCTGGTCCACCGCATCGAGCAGGACGTGCTGGCGCACCTGCCGGGGCGGCGGCGGCTCTACGCCGGCCGGGCGCAACTGGAAGCAGGCCTGGCCGAGCTGGCCGCCGGCCGCGGCCGGCTGGCGATGGAGTACTCGCCCGACGGCGCCATCCCGTACATCTCGCGGGTCGACGCGGGCACGGTCGAGGCGGTCCGGCGCCTGGGAGCGGCCGTCGTCTCGTCCGGCGACCTGGTGCAGCGCTTCGAGGCCGTGTGGAGCGCGGACGCGCTCGCCACGCACCGCGCGGCGTCGGCCAGTCTGTACCGCATCAAGGACCGCGCGTTCGCGCTGGTCGCCGAGCGCATGGCGACGGGTGCGCCGGTCAACGAGCTCGAGGTGCAGCAGGCCATGGTGCGCTGGTTCGAGGAGGAGGGGCTGGTGAGCGACTCGGCGCCCGTGGTCGCCGCCCAGGAGCACAGCGGCAATCCGCACTATCTGCCGACCCCGGCGAGCTCGCGCGCCATCGGGCGCAACGAGATCGTGCTGCTCGATCTGTGGGGCAAGCAGGCGGCGGTGGGCGCCGTCTACGCCGACATCACGTGGGTGGGCTACACCGGGGCCCACGTCCCGGCCGAGGAGGCGGCGGTCTTCCGCGCGGCGCGCGAGGCCCGCGACGCGGCGGTCGCCCTCGTGCAGGACGCCGTCCGCGCGGGCCGCGAGCTGC
Organism: uncultured Vicinamibacteraceae bacterium; assembly: GCA_964348425.1. GTDB lineage: Bacteria > Acidobacteriota > Vicinamibacteria > Vicinamibacterales > UBA8438 > JAAXGX01. The sequence continues at coordinate 12,198 of CAYGCV010000045.1, forward strand.
GCGGCTGGGAGGTCGACCGCGCCGCGCGCCAGGTGATTGACGGCGCGGGGTTCGGTGCGCACTTCGTGCACCGCACCGGCCACAGCCTGGGGCAGGAGGTGCACGGCAACGGCGTGCACATGGACGACTACGAGACGCACGACGACCGGCGGCTGCTGCCCGGAACCGGGTTCACGATCGAGCCCGGCATCTACCTCGAGCGGTTCGGCGTGCGCACCGAGATCAACATGCACGTGGGCCCGCGCGCGGCGGCGGTGACCGGTCCCCTGCAGGCGGCGCTGCTCCCGCTGGGCGCGCGCGGCGAAAGCGGAGTGGCGGCCTCCCGGAACATGGAGTAACGTAAGGAGTCTGTGCCGTAGAACGCGCGCACGGCGCGCCTCGGCTCGGGGCGCAGGCGCCTCTGATGGAAGCGTCGGCGCAGCCGACGCAAGGCGCGCACAGCGCGCCCCGGCGGTAGCGGCGCGGGGCGCAGGGGTCCCCGCAAGCGGACGCCGGGGGTTCGGGGCGCAGCCCCGTCTGATTGAAGCTGGAGGATCATGATGTCGAAACGACGGAACACGGTGTGTTCTGCAGCCTTGATCGCGGCTGCGTCGATGGCGCTGGGGATGGTCATCGCCTCGCAGCTCGACCTGGCGCCCGCCTCGTCGGCGCAGACGCAGACGTTCACGACGCCCTCGATGAACAGCGCGCCGCTGAACGGGCCGATCGACGCCGGCACCTTCCGCGAGATCGCGCGGACCCAGACCGACATGGTCGTCAACATCCGCGTCGAGGCGGAGCGGCCGGCCGACGAGTCGGGCGATTTCTTCGGTGACGACAACGACCTGTTCCGCCGCTTCTTCGGGCCGCGCGGGCGGCAGCGGCCGCGCGAGGTGCCGTCGGCCGGCACCGGGTTCGTCATCGACGCCAGCGGCCTGATCCTGACCAACAATCACGTGGTGGAGAACGCCACGAAGATCGAGATCGACTTCTTCGGCGACGACGAGCGCGACCTGTACGAGGCGCGCGTGCTCGGCCGCGACCAGCTCACCGACAGCGCGCTGCTCGAGCTGGTCGACAGGCCCGACTGGGAGCTGCCCGCGGCCACCTTCGGCGACTCGAGCCAGATGGCCTCCGGCGACTGGGTGATGGCCATCGGCAACCCGTTCGGCCTCGGCCACACCGTCACGGTGGGCGTGATCTCGCACATCGGCCGGCCGTTCCGGTCGGTGCCCGGGCGCTCGCAGGAGATGCTGCAGACCGACGCCGCCATCAACCCGGGCAACTCCGGCGGGCCGTTGCTGAACATCCGCGGCGAGGTCGTCGGCATGAACACCGCGATCGTCAGCGACCGCCAGGCCAACGTGGGCGTCGGCTTCGCCGTGCCGATCAACACGGTGCGCGACCTGCTCGAGGAGCTGCGCGGCGGCAAGGTGACGCGCGGCGTCATCGGGGTGGTGATCATGCCGGTGCCGCGTGACGACTACGAGCAGCTCGGCCTCGCGGACGCCGACGGCGCCCTCGTCCAGTCGGTCAACCCGGGCGGCCCGGCCGCCGACGCCGGCATAGAGCCCGGCGACGTCATCGTCGCCTATGACGGGGAGCCGGTCGAGGACACGCGCGACGTGCAGAGCCGGGTCGTCGCGACCCGGCCCGGGACCACGGTGCCGCTCGACATCGTCCGCAACGGCGAGCCGCTGACGCTGGACGTCACGATCGGCGAGCTCGACCTCGAGGCGGAGGTCCGGCCGGCGACGGCGGACGCCCGGGAGGAGACCAGCGAGGGCTTCGGCATCACCGTGCGCGACCTGACGCCGGAGGTGGCGAGGCGGCTGCGCGTGCCGGACGACACCGAGGGCGCGGTGGTGGCCGACGTGCAGCGCGGCGGCACCGCGGCGGCGGCCGGCATGCAGCAGGGCGACATCATCCTGCGCGTCAACGGCGCCGAGGTCGCCTCGGCCGGCGAGGCGACCGCCGCGCTGGCCGCCATCGAGTCGGGGCGCACGGCGTTCCTCCTGGTGCAGCGCGGCGAGACGCGCGTGTTCCTGCAGGTGCGCAAGGAGTAGCGCCCGCGGCGGCCGGTCCATGACGCTCCGCGAGCTCGTCGTCCGGCGGATCCGCGACGAGGGTCCGCTGCCGTTCGCGGAGTACATGGACCTGGCGCTCTACCATCCGGCGCTCGGCTACTACGCCCGCGCCGACCGGCGGTCCGGTCGCGCGGGCGATTTCCTTACCAGCGTCGACAGCGGCACGGCGTTCGGCGCGCTGCTGGCGCGCCAGTTCGCCGAGATGTGGCGGCTGGCCGGCGGCGGCGGCGCGCCGGCCCTCGTGGAGGCCGGCGCGGGGAGCGGCCGGCTGGCCCGCGACGTCCTGGACCACCTGGCGGCGGCCTGCCCCGACCTGTACCGGACGTTGCGCCTGACGCTGGTCGAGCGCAGTCCGGCGGCGCGGGCCGCCCAGGCGGCCACCCTCGGGGCGCACGCCGCGCGGCTCGCTGGCGCGGGCGCCGAGCTGCCGGCGGGCGTGCGGGGCGTCGTGTTCGCCAACGAACTGCTCGACGCGTTGCCCGTCCACTCCATCGTGATGACCGCGGACGGCGTGCGCGAGGTGCACGTCGACCGCGACGGCGACCGGCTCGTCGAGCGCCTCGGCCCGGCGTCGGCGGCCGTGCGGGCCCACGTGGCGCGCTTCGGCATCCGCCTCGAGCCGGGCTGGCGCGCCGAGGTCAGCCCGGCGGCCGTCGCCTGGGTGACCGAGGCCGCGCGGCGGCTGACGCGGGGATTCCTGGTGCTGATCGACTACGGCCACGAGGCGCGCGAGCTGTACTCGCTGACGCACGCGCGCGGCACGCTCACCTGCTACCGGCGCCACCGCGCGGCCGTCGGCGGCGAGAGCGGCGCGGCCGCGCCCTGGCTCGCGGAGCCCGGGGCCTGCGACATCACCGCGCACGTCGACCTGACGGCCATCCGGACGGCGGCCGAGCAGGCCGGCCTGCAGACGCTCGCCGTGCTCGATCAGACGTACTTCCTGCTGGCGCTGGCAGCGTTCGGAGGCCGTGGTGAAGCCCCGCATCTCGCCGCGAGCGGCCAGGCGCCCGGATGGCAAGGCGCGACGAGGGAGCATATTGGGCATATGCGACCCCGCTCGACAATGGTCCAGCGCCGCCCCGACCGGGATGCATGGCCGCTCGATCTGGGCGCGCTCCGGGAGCGGCTGGCGCTGAAGACGCTGCTGGTCCCCGGCGGCCTCGGGAGCACCCACAAGGTGCTGATCTTCGGACGCAACGTGGGGACGCCCAGCCTGCAGGGGTGCGCCTTCAGCCGGCGGGCGACGTGAGTGCCATGGGCGATCCGATCGAGCGCGAGATCAAGCTCCGCTTCGAGTCGGCCGCCGCCGCCCGCGCCGCGGTGCGCGCCACCGGCGCGGCGGCGCGGGGGGCCCGCCCGCGGCAGGCCGACCCGCGGCTGGACTGGGCCCCCCGGCGGCTGCGCGACCGCCGCAGCCCCCTGCGCGTCCGCGCCCAGGCGGGCTCGGCCGTGCTCACGTTCAAGGGACCGCCGCAGCCGGGCGTCATGAAGGTGCGCGAGGAGCTCGAGACGACCGCCGGCGACACGGCCCTGCTGCTGCGGCTGCTCGAGCGGCTCGGACTGCAGGTCTGGTTCCGCTACCAGAAGTACCGCGAGGAGTACGCGCTGGGGGACGTCGTCCTGACCGTCGACGAGACCCCCATCGGCACGTTCGTCGAGCTCGAGGGCGGCGAGCGCGGCATCACGGAGATGGCCGCGGCGCTCGGCCGCACCGCCGACGACTACGTCGTCGCGTCGTACCACGACCTCTTCCTGTCTGCGGCGCCCGACGGCGCGCAGGGCCGCACGGACATGGTCTTCGATTCGCGCCCGTGACCCCGCCGCTCCCGCCCGCGCTCGTGCTCACGGCCGGCCTGGGCCGGCGGCTGGCCCCGCTCACGGACCTGCGCGCCAAGCCGGCCGTTCCCGTCGCCGGCCCGCCGTTCATCCTGCGCGTGCTGCGCTGGCTGTCCGCGCAGGGCGTGCGGGGCGCCGTGCTCAATCTCCATCACCGGCCGGAGACGATCACCGGCTGCGTCGGCCACGGCACCGCCGCCGGCCTCGCGGTCCGCTACTCGTGGGAGCGCACCCTGCTCGGCACCGCCGGCGGGCCCCGCCGGGCGCTCGGGCTGCTCGGCCCGCGCTTCTTCGTCGTCAACGGCGACACGCTGACCGAGGTGGACCTGGGCGCGCTGGCGCGCGCGCACGCGGCCAGCGGCGCGCGGGTCACGCTGGCGGTCACCGCGAACCCGGATCCCGATCGCTACCGCGGACTGGACGTCGACGAGCAGGGACGGGTGCTCGGCTTCCGGGCGCCGGCCCGGCCCGCGCACCCGCACTTCACCGGCGTGCAACTGGTCGAGGCGCCGGTCTTCGCGGCACTGCGCGACGGCGAGCCGGCGGCATCGATCGGCGGGATCTACGATGCGCTCGTCGCCGAGCGGCCCGGCGCCGTGCGGGCGTACGCCTGCGGGGCGCCGTTTCGCGACATCGGCACGCCGGCCGACTACCTGGCCACGTCGCTGGCGCTCGCGCGCGCCGAGGGGCGGCCGTCGCTGCCCACCGGCGCGCGCTGCCGGATCGACGCGGCCGCCGCGCTGACGCGCACGGCCGTGTGGGACGACGTGGTCGTCGCCGCCGGGTGCCGGCTGGTGGACTGCGTCGTGGCGGACGGCGTCCGGCTGCCGGCGAACAGCGTGCTGGAACGGCAGGTCGTCACGCCCGCCGAGGCGCCTCCCCCGCGCGGCGGGCGGCGCCTCGGCGACGCCTGGCTCTCCCCGCTCGACCGCCCGCCGGCCGCGGACGCGCGGGGTGCGGCGGGGAGCCGCTGACGGCGCCCATGGGGACGGACGATCTGCGGCGGGTCCGGACGTACCTCGAGCGGACCGGCCTGCAGGCTGCCGCGATCGACGAGCTGCCGGGCGACGCGTCCGACCGCCGCTACGTGCGGGTGGGCGCGGCGGACGGCGCGTCGCAGGTCCTGCTCGTCCACCGCGGGCCGATCGATGCGGAGACCCTGCCGCTGCTCAACGTGGCGCGCCTGCTCGCGCGCATGGACGTCCCGGCGCCGGCCGTGCGCGGCAGCGCCGGGGACCTCGGCATCCTGGCGCTCGAGGACCTCGGCGACCTCACGCTGGAGCGCTTCCTCGCCACGGCCACGGCCGCGCAGCGGCGCGCGGTTTACGCGGACGCGGTGGACCTCGTCGCCCGCCTGCAGCGCCGCGGGCGGGAGCTGGCCTCACCCGACTACCTCCCCTTCACGCTGGCCTTCGACGCGGACAAGCTGGCGTGGGAGCTCGACTTCTTCGTCGAGCACTTCCTCGTCGGCCACCGCCGGGCGGCCCTCTCCGCCGCGGCGCGCGCCGCCCTCGGCGCGGAGCTGCGCGCCGTGGCCCGCGAGCTGGCCGCCGAGCCGCGCGTCCTGTGCCACCGCGACTTCCACAGCCGCAACCTCATGCTGCACGCCGGCCGCCTCCACGTCATCGACTTCCAGGACGCGCGCCTGGGGCCGGACACGTACGACCTGGTGTCCCTGCTCCGGGACTGCTACGTCCGCCACGAACCGTCGTTCGTGGCCGAGATGCTGGCCCACTATCACGAGCGGACGGGCTCGCCGGGCGGTCCCGCGTTCGAGGCGCGCTTCGATCTCATGTCGGTGCAGCGCCACCTCAAGGCGCTGGGCACCTTCGGATACCAGGCGACCACGGCGGGCAACGAGCGCTACCTGTCCGCCGTGCCCCGCACGCTCGGCTACCTGGCCGACGCGTTCCGCCGCACCCCGCGCTTCGACCGCCTGCGGACGCTCCTGTCCCCCTACGTCCCGGAGCTTCAATCAGACGGGGCTGCGCCCCGAACCCCCGGCGTCCGCTTGCGGGG
>CAYGCV010000046.1:0-18063 GCA_964348425.1 uncultured Vicinamibacteraceae bacterium
GCGCGCCGGCGCGCGGCCCGCGCGCGGTGCGGAGCGGGGGGCGCGCGCCACCCGGCCGCCGCCGCCGTCGCTGCCGCCGCGCGCGCGGGCGCGCTGGGGCTCGCCGGCGGCCAGCTCGGGCGCAGCCCACGTCGTCAACGCAATCATCACCATCGCCGGAAGGGTCAGTCGGTGCATAATCAACTCCTTCGCGTCGCTACGATGTCCATAAGCATGGGTCGTGCCAACGTCGCGCGGGCCGTTGTGCCCGCCGCTGCCGGCAGGACGGCGATGGTGGACACGCCGAGTGTCGCGTTTCCAGGTCGCCCGTGTCCAGTCCAGGCGACACGGCAGGCGGTGCGGCGCGCCGCCCGCCGCCGGGCCGGCACGGTCCGAGGGGCGGGCGCCGCCGGATGAACGGGCGCCGGCTGGAGGGTGCGTCATGAGCAGAGGTGTCGTGTGGATGGCGCTCGTCGTTGCGCTCGGCGCGTGCGGCGGGCAGGGGTCGGACGACGTCTTTCCGTTCCCGGTTTCCGCCTTCGAGCTGGACAACGGGCTCAGGGTGGTCAGCGTCGAGTACGACAGCCCGGGCATCGTCGCGTACTACACGGTGGTGCGCGCCGGATCGCGCAACGAGGTGGAGCCGGGATTCTCCGGGTACGCGCACTTCTTCGAGCACATGATGTTCCGCGGCACGGAGAAGTATCCGACCGAGGCCTACAACGCGGTCATCAAGCAGATGGGGGCGGACTCGAACGCGTTCACCACCGACGACTGGACGGCCTACCACTTCGTGGCGAGCGCCGACGCGCTCGAGACGATCATCGAGATCGAGTCCGACCGCTTCCTCAACCTGCAGTACTCGGAAGCCGACTTCCGGACGGAGGCCGGCGCGATCCTCGGCGAGTACAACCTCAACTTCTCGAACCCGGTCGCACTGCTCCGCGAGCGCCTGCACGACCGCGCCTTCCTGTTCCATCCGTACAAGCACACGACGATCGGGCTGCTGGCCGACATCCAGGACATGCCGAACAACTACGACTACAGCCTGGAGTTCTACGACCGCTACTACCGGCCGAACAACAGCTTCATCGTGGTCGTGGGCGACGTCGACAGCGGCGAGCTCGAGCGGCTCGTCGAGCAGTACTACGGCGGCTGGCAGCCGGGAGACTTCGAGCCGCAGATTCCCGTCGAGCCGCCGCAGACCCGCGAGCGCGGCGACAGCGTGACCTGGCCCAATCCGACGTTGCCGTTTCTCATGCTGGGCTATCACGCGCCGGCGTTCTCGGACCAGACCATCGACATGCCGGCGCTCGACGTCCTGTCGCAGTTGCTGTTCGCGGAGACGTCGCCGCTGTTCCGGAAGCTGTACCTGGAGGAGCAGGTCGTCGACGTGCTCGCGGGCGGCGCGGTCGACCATCGCGACCCGCCGCTGTTCACGATCATCGCCCGCGTGACCGACCCCGAACGGGTCGACTACGTGCGCGACGCCATCATCGCGGACATCGAGCGGCTGAAGATGGAGACGGTCGACGAGAGCGTGCTGGCCGATACGAAGTCGCACATGCGGTACCGGTTCGCGATGGGCCTGGACAACCCGGGCGACGTGGCGCAGACCCTCGCCCACTACCTGCAACTGACCGGCGATCCGGAAACGGTCAACCGGGTGTACCGGCTCTACGACGCCGTGACGCCGGACGACATCCAGCACGTGGCCACGACGTACTTTCCCGAGACGAACCGGACCGTGGTCACGCTCCGGCAGGAGGACGCCGATGAAGGGGACGCCGATGAAGCCGATGAATAGGTTGCTGTGCGGCGCGGTTCTCGCGGCCCTCTGCGTCGCCGGCGCGGGTTGCGCGGACGCGCCGTCCGAGGAGTCCTCGGCGACGAGCGTCGGGCTGCCGGCGCCGGACTCGCCGCTCGTCAGCCTGCGGATCGCCTTTCGCACCGGCTCGGTCGACGACCCCGCCGGCAGGAACGGCCTCAACGCGCTGACCGCGTTGATGATCGGCCAGGGCGGCACGCGCGCGCAGACCTACGAGGAGTTGACGCAGACGCTGTATCCCTGGTCGGCGACGATCGGCGCGCGGTACGACAAGGAAGTGACGACCATCGTCGGCAGCGTCCATCGCGACTACCTGGAGCCGTTCTACGGCGTCGTGCGCGACCTCATCGTGTCGCCGCGCTTCGACGAGGCGGACTTCGAGCGGAACCGGGAGCAGCTCCGGAACGGCGTCGTCGCCACGCTGCGCGGCAACAACGACGAGGAGCTCGGCAAGCAGGCGCTCAACACGCTGCTGTATCGCGGACACCCCTACGAGTCGCCCGAGCTCGGTACCGAGCTGGGGCTGGGCGCGATCACGCTGGACGACGTCCGCGACTTCCATGCCCGCCGCTACACGCGGGACAACTTTCTCGTGGGCGCCGCCGGGGGCTACCCGCCCGGCTTCGTGCAGCAGGTCGAGGCCGACCTCCGCGCGGGCCTGCCGGCGCGCGACCCGGAGCCGGCCTCCCTGCCGGCGCCGCGCGAGCTCTCCGGCGTCGAGGTGCTGGTGGTCCAGAAGCAGGCGATCGCGACGGCGATCTCCATCGGCTTCCCGCTCGGCCTGACGCGGGCCGACGACGACTTCTACGCCCTGCTCGTGGCCAACTCGTACTTCGGGGAGCACCGCACGTTCAACGGCCTGCTGATGAACAAGATGCGCGGGGAGCGCGGCCTCAACTACGGCGACTACTCGTACATCGAGAACTTCATCCAGGCCGGGGGCTCGCGGTTTCCGGTGCCGAACATCCCGCGCCGGCAGCAGTTCTTCAGCATCTGGATCCGGCCGGTGCCGCACCACAACGCCCACTTCGCGCTGCGCCAGGCGCTGCGCGAGCTGCAGGTGCTGGTGGACGACGGCTTGACCGCCGCGGACTTCGAGGCGACGCGGGAGTTCCTGATCAACTACTCGCGGCTCTACGTGCAGACGGCGAGCCGCCGCCTGGGGTACGTGATGGACGCGCGTTTCTACGAGACCGGCTATCTGATCGACGAGATCCAGCAGCGGCTGCCGCAACTGACCCTGGATGACGTGAATGGCGCGATCCGCCGCCACCTGCAGTACGACGACTTGGCCGTGGCGATCGTGACGACCGCCGCGGAGGACCTGGTGGAGCGGCTGCTGGCGAACGAGCCGTCGCCGCCCACGTACAACACCACCGTGAGCGACGAGGTGCTCGCCGAGGACGAGGGCATCGTCTCGTATCAGGTGCCGTTCAACCCGGAGCGCGTGCGGATCGTGCCGGTCGAGGAGATGTTCCGCGAGGTGTCGGCCGGGTAGGTCTCGTTGTCATCCAGCCCGGATGTCGCGGCGGCGATCGCCGCGCAGGGCGGCCGCTCGACCGCCCCATGACGCGCGGCCGGCACGCCAGGGAATCTCTGGACGCGGACGTCTGCTCGCGGTAGCGGGAAAGGTTTCGCGGGATCTGCAGGACGACAAGCGGGGGCATGGTCGAGTTGCGAGGCGACACGTTGGTCGCGGCGCGCTGACCCCCGTGAATCCGTGGTACGCTGGCGTCAGCCGTGCATCGGGAGGGGGGTGAGCTGATGACCAAGGCCGAGCAGACGCAGGAGATGCCTCCGCCGTTCGCTCCGAACGACATCAAGAGGCTGACAGCAGACGTGCCGCCGGGTTCGTTCGCTGCGATCGCGTTCAGTGTCGACCGCGTGGTGGCGGTCGGTCCGGACCCCGAGGCCGTCAGGGCCGAGGCTAGGGCCAAGGGGGAGAAGCGCCCCATCCTTTACCTCGTGCCCGACCCGGAAGAGCTACGAATGCCCAGGGTGTGATGCCTGGGTCGTGGGAGTTCCCCTACACATCGTTCGATCTCCGGCCGTCCCCAGCCTTCCCGGAAGGGCGGCGAATCCTTCGGCCTGTAGTGACCACGTTGATCGTATGCCCGCGCGGCTTCACTGCCCTTGACGCGATCATCGACACCGGCGCGGACCACTGCGTATTCCCGTTGACCACCGCGCGAGAGCTCGATCTGGATATCGGGAGCATGCCCAGCGAGCAGATCGCGGGTGTCGCCGGGGGCGGCGATGCCTTCTACGACAATGTGCGGGTGTTCATCGCGGCCAAGGGTGGTTTCTTGCCCTTCAACGCTCGGGTGGGTTTCATGGACACTGGCCCGTACGGTCTCTTGGGCGGAGCGGGGCTCTTCGACACGTTCTCGGTGAGACTCGACAAGTGGCGGGGAACCTTCACCATCTTCCCGAAGGGGTGACCGGGGGGCGGCCAGAGCAGCGGATGCTCGAAGGCACAGCGCTTCGGTGATTGAGACTCCGACGCGGGCGGCGCTGGCGCGGTTCGACCGGTCGCGGAAGAACAACGCGACCTTGACTTTCGCGCCGTGACAGGTCACGCGCCTGAACCCCGGACGCCGCCCCATTCGCGCGGGCGTGTTCGCAGGAGCGCGTGGCAAGAAGCCCCGCTTCGCGTCGGCGCCGTTCTACGGTGCCGATTCCTGGCCGGTCGACGCGGACTCGTTCAGCGCGCCCCGGCGGTAGCCGTCCGGATCCACCACGACTTCGTCGAACCCGGCGGCCCGGAAGCGGGCGGTCACGTCGGCCAGCAGCGCCGGGTCGCGCAGCCTGGCCACTTCCTCCGGCGCCACCTCGATGCGCGCGCGCGGCCCGAAGTGGCGGACGCGGCAGACGGCGAAGCCGTGTGCGCGCAGCACCCGCTCGCAGCGGGCCACCCGGGTCAGCCCCTCCGGCGTCACGGGCGTGCCGTACGGGAAGCGGCTCGACAGGCAGGCCAGCGCCGGCTTGTCCCAGACCGGCAGATCCAGCCGCCGGGCCGCCTGCCGGACGTCGGTCTTGGTGAAGCCGGTCTCGTCGAGCGGCGACCGCACGCCGAGCTCGCGCGCGGCCTGGCGCCCCGGCCGCCAATCCGCGCGGTCGTCGCGGTTGAACCCGTCGAGGACGTGCGCCGCGTCCAGCTTCCGGGCCTCCGCCACCGCGCGGCCGTACACCTCGGTCTTGCAGAAGTAGCAGCGGTTGACGGGGTTCGCCGCGTAGCGCGGGTCGTCGAGCTCGAAGGTGTCGACGAGCAGATGCCGCGCGCCGAGCGCGCGGGCGAGCCGCTGCGCGGCAGCGCCTTCCTCGGGTGCCAGGCTGGGGGAGACGGCGGTGAGCGCGACGGCCCGTGCGTCTAGCACGCCGACCGCCTCGGCGAGCAGGTACGTGGAGTCGACGCCGCCGGAAAAGCAGACGACGACGTGCTCGAGATCGGCGAGCAGCGCGCGCAGCCGGGTGACCTTCGCGTCGAGAGGCGTCATAATGGTCGGTCGCCCGTACTCCGGAAAACGACCTCGAAGATAGTGTAGCGTGCGGCCCCGCGCCGCACCCGCCCCGCGTTGACGATGCCTGATCCGCTCCAGACCACCACATTGCTCCTGGGGGCCACCGCCTCGCTGGCCGTGGTCCACGCGCTCCTCGGCGTCGACCATTCGCTGCCGTTCGTGGCGCTCGGCCGCGCCCGCGGCTGGACGCTCGCCCGCACGCTGCTGGTGACTGCCGTGTGCGGCGCCGGGCACGTGGCGTCGTCCGTCGCGATCGGGGCCGTCGGCGTCGGGCTGGGCATCGCGACCGACGCGCTGCTGTGGCTGGAGTCGGCGCGCGGGGAGCTGGCCGCGGCGCTGCTGTTCGGCTTCGGCCTGGCGTACGCGGCCTGGGCGGTCTGGCGGCGTCTCCGCCGGCGCGACCGCGCGCACCCGGCCGCCGCGGACGCCGGGCGGGCGGACGTCACGCCGTGGGCGCTCTTCATCGTGTTCGTCCTGGGACCGTGCGAGCCGCTCATCCCGCTCATGGTCGTGCCCGGCGTGGCCGGCGACTGGCTGGCCGTCGCCGCCGTGGTCGCCGTCTTCGGTTTGCTGACCGTCGCGGTCATGCTGGCGGCAGTTGCCGCCGCTCACCGTGGGGTCGGCCTGGTCGGCGCGGGCTGGCTCGGCCGTCACGCCGACGTAGCCGCCGGTCTGGTCGTCGCCGCGAGCGGCGCGGCCGTGCTGTGGCTGGGGTTGTAGGAAATCATGGGGACGCGGTGACCGAGATCAGTATTCCGACCCACATTGAGCTCATGCTCCCGACGCTGGAGCTGATACGCGACCTGGGTGGGTCAAGTTCGAAGTCGGAGCTGGAGCAACGGCTTCCCTCCGCGATGCACCTCACCGACGAGCAATTGGCCGTTGGGTTCCCGAAGAGCTCGGGTCACTACGGCAAGTCGAAGATCGTGTACCGATCGGTCTGGGCCCGTACCTATCTCAAGAGAATCGGTGCCCTGGATAACAGTGCACGCGGCGTCTGGTCGATCACGCAGAAGGGAGTCAGGTATCTTGACATGGCTCCAACTGCGGCCGAAGCGGCGCTGCGGAAGGATGTGCAAGCGACCGGGAAAGTCGTGCCACCTCCAGACAACGGCAGCGATGACGGTGGACCCGATGATGAATGGCGAGTCGAGCTGATTGGGGCGTTGAGGAGAATGGAGCCTGCGGCATTTGAGCGCCTCTCGAAGCGGCTCCTCAAGAAGCCGGTTTCGCGAGGTCGAGGTGCTCGGAAAGTCTGGAGATGGGGGAATCGACGGAGTCGGCGTGTACAAGGTCTCGTTGGTCAGCTTCCCAACCTACTTCCAGTGCAAACGGTACGTTGGCAGCGTTTCTGCCGGTGCGGTACGCGATTTCCGCGGCGCCATGACCGGTCGTGGAGAAAAGGGGCTACTCATCACGACGGGGACCTTTACACCGGTTGCTCGTGCCGAGGCGACAAGGGACGGGGCACCGCCGGTCGACTTGATTGACGGCGAGGAGTTGTGTGACTTGATCAGAGATTACCGACTCGGTGTACACGTTATTGAGCGAACGGTTCAAGACGTGACTGTTGACAAGAGCTTTTTCGAGAATCTGTAGCCTCACGCGCCGTCGCTGACTCGGCACCGCCAGTAACGCAAAAACTGTGTCAGTGGGTCTCTATCTCGGCTTCGATCCGCCGTGCGAGAGCATCGAAGTCCTCGGGACACTTCTGGCGGACAACGTTGATTCGGGGTGCGGCTTCCTCCGCCAGCGTCTTGCGACCGCCACCCGGGTGGTCCGCCACTCCCCGTTGACCGGCGAGGATGTCGAAGTACCGCTCCTTGACGTGCACCTCGGCCCGAACGTCCGCCCAGCGCCAGTCGGCAGGCAGGTCGATACCTGCCAGGACCCACGTCTCGAGTTCCTCCCAAGCGTTCTCGGCCAGGAACACCCTGCCGTTTCCGAACTGCTGTTCGAGTTGATCGAGGCGCTCGCGGCGGGCAACGCTACCGTCGCGATCGACGCACAGGATGAAGATATCGGTCATGCCGTCGTAGCGCTCGAAGATCTCGGCCAGCCGGTCGGGCTTCATGGCTTCAGTGACGCCGCCGAGCAATGGATCCTGGCAGACTCGGACACTTGCCCGGGGCCTTCCCGCGCTTCGAAAGAGACGACCGATGATCGGTTTCAGGATGTACTGGTCCTTGCGGAAGTCCTCCGGGATGACGAGAACGTTCATGCGCCGCTCGCCAGGTCCGCGGACGCTGGGTCGGAGAAGGCGATTGCATCCTCCATCCAACCTGCGGCATGCAGCCGTCCGAGTCCCTGGGTGTGTCGAATCTCGCCAGCCTTCGGCAGTTCGGCGACGCGTCGAATGACGGCATCGTCCGTCTGCTCCCGGCGGCAGACGACCGACGTGTTCTCGAAGGTCTTGTCGCTCACGATCGACAGCAGGTCCGGGGAATGCGTGGTGGTGACGACCTGAATCCGGCCCTTCGCCGTCTGTCCTTCGATCAGGTCGAGCAGCAGCCGCATTCGGGACGGGTGGATGCCGTTGTCGATCTCCTCGAAGACGTACATGCCTTCCGATTCCGAACCGATCAGGCCGGCCAGCATGGCGATGAACCGCAGCGTGCCGTCGGACGCGGCGTACGCCGACACGCGGCGGTCGTTCGCTTCCCGGAAGACCAACTGTACGCGTCCGGTGGTGGGGTCGACCGGAAAGTCGAAGTCCCGGACGTCCATCGGCGTCAGCTCGCGAGTCCATTCGGCCAGGGCTTCCCGACGCTGCGGGTCGCTGCAGATCGCCTTGAGCACCGTCGGCAGGTTCTCGCCGCCGTCTCCCAACCGGGTCTGGCCCGGGAACGCGGCCTCGCGCATGCGGTTCGGCTCCAGGTCCAGGAAGCGCATGCCGGCGAGGAGATCGACGACCCTCTGCGCGTGCTCCTTGTGTGCCCTGCCTACTCGGCGGTGTTCATGAATCTGCGTCAGCGCCGGCTGGTCCGGCCGCACGGCGATCCGATCGCCGTATTTTCTCTGTGTGCCCGTCTTCTTCATGCGCAGGAGAAGGTGGGTGTCGTCGTCCTGCTCGTGGACCGGATCGCCCGCACCGGGGTGGCTCGTGTAGGTCGCTTCACTCCATAGGGACCTCTTGAGAGACTCCTTCCTCACCCGGAAGACGCCGCCTGGTTTCTCGCTTCCAGCGACCTGAATCGAATAGTCGATCCCCGGCGCCTGGACCCGCAGCGTGAATGCAGGCTGTCCGAAGCGGATGATCTCGTCGGCCGCGCCGCGGATCGGGGCCCATTCCTGCTGCCCGCCGGCGCCGTACTTGCCACCGATGATCTCGCTCAGCGCATAGCCGCGACCGATGCCGTGGAGGAACCGGAAGGCGTCGCGCAGGTTGCTCTTCCCGCTCGCGTTGGCGCCCACGATCACGGTCAGTGGGCCCATGTGCAGGGTCTCGTCGCCGAAATTCTTGAAGTCGACGAGCCGGAGCGCGGTCAGCATGCGAGACGGCGTATTCTATCCCAGCCGAGGTATGGCATGATGGGTGGACGCGGTCGGCCTGACGGTCGCCATCATCCGGCTGCTGGATTGAATCGCATTCCCGCCGTCCCGCACGTGGCTTCCCGGAATCGACCGTGCTCACCGACATCCTGCTGATCGCCGTCGGGTTCGCCCTCGTGGCGAAGGGGGGCGATCTGTTCGTCGACTCGAGCATCCAGATCGGGCGGGCGCTCAGGATCCCGCGCTTCGTCATCGGGGGCACGCTGGTGAGCCTGGCGACCACCGCACCCGAGCTCGTCGTGTCGGCCACCGCCTCGTGGATGGGCGACTCGGGCATCGCGCTGGGCAACGCGGTGGGCTCGTGCATCTGCAACATCGGCCTCATAGTCGGGACGGTGGCGCTCATCATGCCGGTGGAGGTCGACCGGGCCGACTTCATCCGGCGGGCCGCGTGGATGGTCGCCGGCGGCGTGCTCGTCGTGGCGTTCTCCTGGGACCGGTCGATGGAGCGGGTCTACGGCGGCCTGCTGCTGGCCGGAGCGGCGGCGTACCTCGTCTGGGACCTCGCCGGCATCCTGCGGGCGCGGCGGCAATCCGGGCCGGAGGCCGGGGACGAGGAGGCTGCGGGCGGACTGGGCGCGGCGGCAGGCTGGTTCGCCCTGGGTGGCGCCTTGGTCCTGCTCGGCAGCCGCCTGCTGGTCACCTCGGGCCAGGACCTGGCGACGGCGCTCGGCGTGCCGTCGGCAATCATCGGCTTCTCGATCATCGCCATCGGGACCTCGGTGCCGGAGCTCGTCACCGGCGTGACCGCGGCGCGCAAGGGCGTGCCCGACCTGTCGCTGGGGAACATCGTCGGCGCGAACGTGCTGAACCTGTTCCTCATCGTCGGCCTCTCGGGGACGATCCAGCCGCTCGCGCTCGACCCCTTCAGCCAGCGCTACGGGTTTCCGTGGCTCGGCATCTTCTTTCTGGCCATCGTCGGCGCGGTGCTGAGGTTCGGTCTCGTCCGCCGCGGCGCCGGGGTCGCGCTGCTCATGTTGTACGGGCTCTACGTCGTGGGTCTCGTTTCGTTGCCGGCCCTGTTCTGAGCGGCCGGCAGCGCTACCATGGTGCCGAGGGAGCCTTGACCCGCCGATGAGCCCGTCGCTGCCGCCCGGCTATCGCCCGTACGAGTACGAGGACCCGTTCGAGGATCTCGTCGGCCCGTTCGGTTACAAGGCCGAGCACGGCAGGATCCGCTTCGCCTTCCAGGCCGACGAGCGCCACCGCAACACGGGGGGGACGCTGCACGGCGGCATCCTGATGACCTTCGCCGACTTCGCGCTGTGCCTCACCGCCGTGTGGGACCAGCCGGGCGAGCGCTGCGTCACGGTGTCGTGCCACAGCGAGTTCGTCGCGGCCGGCAGGCCGGGCGACCTGATCGAGGCGTCCGGGGAGGTGGTGCGCCGCACGCGGTCGCTCGCCTTCGTGCGCGGAGAGCTCGCCGCCGGCGGCCGCGTGCTGCTCACCTACAGCGGCATCGTCAAGCGCTTGCCAGCGGCTCCGAACGCGCCGCGCGATGCCCGAGATCTCTTATCATCACCCTGACGGGAGGAATTGAGATGCGCCATGGGAAGATCCGTGTCGGGTCGGTCGTGACCGTGATCGCGCTCCTCGCCGCCTGGGCCGCGGCGCCCGCCGCCGCCCAGCAGGGCGCCGCGAACGGCGAGTGGAGGCACTACGCCGGCGATATCGGAGCGACGAAGTACGCGCCGCTCGATCAGATCAACGCCGACAACGTCGGCAGCCTGCAGATCGCATGGCAGCGGCCGGCCGTCGACCAGAGCATCCTGGAGCAGGTGCCCAACCTCACCTATACGAACAACCTGACGAACACGCCGCTGATGGTCGACGGCATCGTGTACGGCTCCAACGCGGTCGGCCTGGCGGAGGCGTTCGACCCGGCGACGGGGGAGACCATCTGGATCCAGGAGCCGATGGATCCGGCGCCCCAGGGGTACCGCGGGGCGGAGACCCGGGGTGTCGGCTACTGGACCGACGGCAACGACGCGCGCATCCTCGTGCATCGTGGCCAGTACCTCATCGCGCTCAACGCGAAGACCGGCGAGCCGTACCCGGATTTCGGCGACGGCGGCCGCGTGCTCCTCACGATGGGACTCGAGCCGGACGCCCGCTACCGCTGGACGGGGGCGCCGCTGGTGGTCGGCGACGTCGTCGTGATGGGCCAGTCGATGACCGACACGTTCATCACCAAGGAGGCGGTACGCGCGCCGGTCCGGGCCTTCGACGTGCGGACCGGCGAGCTGCGCTGGATGTTCCACACCGTCCCGCAGGCGGGCGAGTTCGGCACCGACACCTGGGAGGACGGTTCCTGGGAATACTCCGGGCACGCCCCGGTCTGGTCGCTGATGAGCGCCGACCCCGAGCTCGGCTACGTCTACCTGCCGGTCACGTCGCCGACCAGCGACATGTACGGCGGGCACCGGGTGGGCGACAACCTGTACGGCCAGAGCATCGTGTGCGTCGACGCGGCGACCGGCGAGCGCGTCTGGCACTTCCAGACCATCCATCACGGCCTGTGGGACTACGACCTGCCGACGGCGCCGATCCTCATGGACCTGGAGGTCGAGGGGCGGCCGGGCATCACGAAGGCCGTCGTGCAGCTCACGAAGCAGGCGTTCGCGTTCGCGTTCGACCGCGCCACCGGCGAGCCGCTGTGGCCGATCGAGGAGCGCCCGGTGCCGCAGTCGACCACGCCCGGCGAGGTCACCTCGCCGACGCAGCCGTTCCCGACGAAGCCGCCGGCGTTCGATCGCCAGGGGGCGACCGTCGAGAATCTGATCGACTTCACGCCCGAGCTGCGCCAGGAGGCGCTCGAGATCGTCAGCCGCTACACCATGGGGCCGATGTTCACGCCGCCCACCGTGCGCGACGACTCGAACCTCGGCACCATCCAGTTGCCCGGCTCGCAGGGCGGCTCGGACGTGCAGGGCGGGGCGTACGACCCCGAGACGGGCTACCTGTACGTGCCGTCGATCACCGCGCCGTTCGTGGCCGACATCCTGACCGGGAACCCGGACCGCACCAACCTGCGCTACGTCAAGGGCACCCGCCTCTGGATCGGCGGGCCGCGCGGCCTGCCGCTCTTCAAGCCGCCCTACGGGCGCATCACCGCGATCGACATGAAGCGCGGCGAGATCGTCTGGATGGTGCCGAACGGGCACGGCCCGCGCAACCACCCGGCCATCGCGCACCTGAACCTGGGCCGCCTCGGCTGGCCGGGCCGGCCGTCGCCGCTGCTCACCCGCGACCTGCTCTTCATCGGCGAGGGCAACCGGGCGCGCGCCCTGCGGAGCCGGGACCGCATCCCGGACGGCATGCCGCTCGAGATCGTGACCAACTACGGCGAGCCGTGGTTCCGGGCGTACGACAAGGTCAACGGCGACGTGCTGTGGGAGATGGAGCTGCCGGGCGGCACCACCGGCGCGCCCATGTCCTACATGCACGAGGGCAGGCAGTACGTCGTCGTTGCCGTCGAGGGCATCGACGAGCCGGCGCAGTGGGTGGCCTTCAGCCTTCCGCAGGCGGGCTGATGAACGCCCGGATCTTCTCGGCGTGGGCCGCCGCGTCGGCCTCGCCGAGCTCGATCAGCGTGCTCAGGTAGCCGGGGTCGAACGCGAGCAGGCTGAGGAGGTCGGGGCTTGAGGTCTCGCGCGAGCCGAGGCTGCGGGTCAGGTAGCGGAACACCGGCGGCAGCCTGGGCTCGAAGCGCGCGACCAGGTGGCCGAGGTCCTGCGAGGGGCGGGCGACCAGCAGTTGAATCGGCCGCAGCCCGCGGCGCTTGGCCGCCGGCAGGTCGCGCAGCAGCAGGTTCAGCCGGGCCAGCTCGCGGGCATCGCTGTCGAGGTCGTCGAGGAAGATGGCGTTCAGCAACTGGCCCGCGATCTGCAGCGGCGGCGGGTAACCGCGCACGGTCGGCTCGTCCCGCTCGTCGAGGCTGGCCCGGTAGCGCGTCGACAGCGCCAGGATGCGGTCGGCCCCCAGGTGGATGGCCGGCGAGCAGGGCGCCATGAGCCGGATTCCGCCGTCGCCGTGCCACCCGCCCTCGAGGTCGACCGCCGGGAAGAACAGCGGCAGCGCCGCCGACGCCAGCACGTGGTCGAGGGTGATCCGCGTCACCCGGCTGCGCCGGTCCGGCCGTTCCCAGGCCGGGAGGTCCCGGCCCTGCATCCAGACGACCGACTGTCCCGTCCCGTAGTTGCTGGTGACGATGGCGAGCGCCGCCAGGCGGCCGGTGTCCAGGCGCTCGGCAATGCCGCCGATCTCCCGGGTGCCGGGCCGGATGCCGAAGACGGACGTGAGGGTCTTCTCGAGCGGCGCCGTGTCGACCAGGCCGCGCACCTGCGGGGCGATGGCCGCGCCGCCGGACGCCAGCCGCAGGCCCCACCTGGCGGCGAGACCCAGCAGCGAGGCGTCCACCCGGAAGACCTGGTCGACCGTCAGCGTCCGCCACAGGCCGGCCAGCCGTTCGATCGCGTCGGCCTGCGTGCCGGGGGCGGAGGCCAGGAGCGCGGCGTTGATGGCGCCCGCCGAGATGCCGGTCAGGATCGGGAAGTCGACGTCGGGGACGTTGCGCGCGATCCAGCGCAGGTAGCCGACCTGATACGCCGCGCGGGCACCGCCCCCTTCGAGGAGGACGGCGAGCTTGCCGCGGGCGTCGGTCGGCGCGGATTCGTCGGCGGCGGGGGCGGGCACGGTCACGGTCGAGCTCCGTCGGGATGGTACAGTGTAGCGGTTGGCACCTCGCCGGGAGGCTGATTCGTCCACGTGATTGCCGATCGGTTGCCGCCGCTCGAGCTCCGCCGCGCCGTCGACGAAGCCATCCGGGGAGTCAGCCTCAACGCGTTGCGCGGCGCCGCCGACCGTCTGTCGGCCGCGTACCGCGCCGGCGGGCCGGCCGGTTCGCGGCGCGCCGGCGCCCGGAGCGAGCTCGATCCGCTCGCCTATGCGGCCGCGCGGATGCCGGCGACCTATCACGCCGTGTCGGCGGTGCTGCGGGAGCTGCGCAGCCGCTGTCCCGCGCTGCGCGTCGAGAGCGTGCTCGACGTCGGGTCCGGCCCGGCAACCTGCCTGTGGGCCGCGTGGTCGGCGTTCGACGAGCTGGTCCGGGCGACGTTGATCGAGCCGGATCCGGCCATGGTCGCGCTGGGCCGCCGCCTGCTGCGGGGAGCGCAACCGGCGGCACGGGTCGACGCCGTCTGGTGGACCGGCGATGCTGGTCGCCTCGCGGCCGCGCCCGCGCACGACCTGGTGGTGGCCGGCTACGTGCTCGGCGAGCTGGACGCCGCCCGCCGCCGGCAGGTGGTGGACGACGGCTGGACCGCGTCGCGCGGCGCGTTCGCCATCATCGAGCCGGGCTCGGCCGCCGGGTTCCGCCGGGTCCTCGAGGCGCGCGAGCGGCTGATCGCCCGCGGCGCCCGCATTGTCGCTCCCTGCCCGCACGCCGCCGCCTGCCCGTTGCCGCCGGACGACTGGTGCCACTTCGCCGCGCGGCTCAACCGCACCGCCCTGCAGCGGGGACTGAAGCGGGGCGCGCTGGCGTACGAGGACGAGAAGTATGCCTACGTCGTGGCCGTGCGGGCCGCCGGCGCGCCCGCGCCGGCCCGCGTGGTCCGGCGGCCGCGTCTGGCGCCGGGGCGGGTGACCCTGCGCCTCTGCGGGACGGACGGCCTGCGGGACGAGACGGTGGAGCGGACCCGGCGCGCCGAGTATCGTGCGGCGCGCAAGACCCGCTGGGGCGACGCCTGGCCGCCCGCGGAGCGGGACGGGGCCGCGTGATCCCGGGCCGCCTGCGCGTCGCCCGCCGTCTCCGGCGGCTAGCCCGCCATTCGTCGCCTGACGGCTCCGCTCGGCGCCCAACCAACCCTGCAGGAGTCTACGCCGTTCTACGGCGCAGACTCCTGGGCATCTGCGCTTCGATCTTCCTCATCGGGACGGTTGCTCCGCCGCCGGCCGCGGGGCAGGTGGCGGTCCGCGGCTTCGTGCAGGCCGGCCTGCTGCGGTTCGCGGCGGACGAGAGCTTCACGGCGATCACGGGCCGTCCGGGCGCCGCCGTCTACGGCGGCGGCGGGCAGATCGGCGTGGCCGGCCTGTTCGTCCAGGGCAGCGTCGAGCGCTACGCGGCCGCCGGCCGGCGCGTGTTCGTCTTCGAGGACCGGGTGTTCGATCTGGGCATCCCCAACCGGATCACGATCGTGCCGGTGCAGGTCACGGCCGGCTACCGGATGACCCCGCGGGGCCGCTGGCGGCTGGCCGGCTACGGCGGCGGCGGCCTGGGCGCGTACCGCTTCGCCGAGTCGGCCCCGTTCGGACCCCGGGCCGGCGACCCGCCGGAGGCTCCCACGGAAGCAGTCGTCCCGCCGCTCGGCCCGCCCTACGGCGACGAGGTGCGGGAGACGCACCGCAGCTACCACGTCCTGGGGGGCGTCGAGGCGCCGCTGCTGCCCTGGCTGTGGCTCGGCGGCGAGGGCCAGTGGACCTGGGTGCCGGGCGCGCTCGGGGAGGGCGGCGCCCCCGCCGCGTTCGGCGAGACCGACCTGGGAGGCCTCGCCGTGCGAGTCAAGCTGTCGGTGGGATACTGAGGTGCCCGGCGCGTTACGAGCTCCCGGCGCGCGCGTGGCGGCCCTGGCCGCGCTGGCCGGCATGCTGCTGCTCGCGTACCGGCCGGCCGGCCTCGGCCGGGAGCCGGTGCGGCCCGGTGCGCGCGTCGTCAGGCCTGCCGCGGTGACGGCGGTCGACGGCGGCTACGAGCCCGCGGCGGAGGATCCCGGCCCCGGTCCCGCGCTGACGCTGGAGCCCGGCGTTCCTTCCGCCCCGCCACGCTACGTGCCCGGCGAGGTCATCGTCAAGTTCCTGCCGTCGGCAGCGCCCGAGTCGGCGGCGCGGCACCTGCGGGCGCTCGGCGTGCAGGCGCTGACGCGCCCGCGCTTCGCCGGCGCCGACGTGCTGGAGCTGGAGCCGGGCGCCGACCCCGAGGCGGTGGCCCGCGCGCTCGCCGCGCGGCCGGACGTCGAGTACGCCCAGGCCTCCTATCTGCGCCAGCCGCTGTTCGTGCCCGACGATCCGTACTTCGCGCAGCAATGGAACCTGGCCATCCTCAACATGGCGCGGGCGTGGGACATCAACGCCGGCGCCAGCGACGCGGTCGTCGTCGCCGTGATCGACAGCGGCGTGGCGTTCGCCGACCTCGACGTGGACTTAAACGCCCGGGCGTTCCGCATCGGCGAGACGCGCTATCCAGCGCTCGGCGCCCTCAACCTCCCGTTCGCGGCGGCCCCCGATCTGGCCGGTCCGGGCCGTTTCGTGGCCCCCTACGACTTCGTCTGGAGCGACGAGTATCCCCTCGACTTCGACGGCCACGGCACGCACGTCGCGGGCACCGTCGGCCAGCTCACGGACAACGGGGTCGGCGTGGCGGGCGTGGCGTTCAACGTGCGGATCATGCCGCTCAAGGTGATCGGCGGCCCGTGGGACTTCATCTTCGGCGCGTTCGACGAATGCTGCGGCGCCACCGACATGGCCGTGGCGGAGGCCCTCCGCTACGCCGTGCTGCACGGGGCGCGGGTGATCAACCTGAGCCTCGGGGGGCCGTCCGCATCGCCGCTGATCGTGGACGCCCTGCGCCACGCCGTCGACCACGGCGCGTTCGTGGCCATCGCCGCCGGCAACGAGTTCGGGGTCGGCAACGTCCCGATCCATCCCGCGGCGTCCGGCGCCGGGATTGACGGCGTCATGTCGGTCGGCGCGGTCAACCACCGGCTCGCGCGGGCGTCCTACTCGAGCGTGGGCCGCTACGTGGAGATCGCCGCGCCGGGCGGCGATCTCAATCCGCCCGGCGGCGACAGCCGCAGCGCCGTCCTGCAGCAGACGCTCGACTACCGGGCCATTCGGACGTTCCTGTTGCCGCCGGAGCGGTACGGCCCGCCGCGCTTCGACGTCCTGCGCATCGTCGGCGTGCACGGCACGTCGATGGCCGCGCCCCACGTCGCGGGCCTGGCGGCCATGCTGATGACGCAGGGCATCACGGACCCCGCGGCCATCGAGGCGGCCATCAAGTACTTCGCCGTCGATCTCGGACCGCGCGGACGCGACGCCGAGTTCGGCTACGGCCTGATCAACCCGCACGCGACGCTGCGCGGCTTCGGCCTCTCGCGGCAGGAGTCTGCGCGGTAGAACGGCGCGGACTCCTGCAGGGTTGGTTGGGCGCCGAGCGGAGCCGCCAGGCGACGATTGGCGGGCCAGGTTTCGCGACGGCGTTTCGTGCTATAAGGGGCGCGTGAGAAAGCGCTGGTCGTTCCGTCTGCTCGCGGCGGCGGTCTGTGCGGCCGCCGGCCTGTCGGTCGCGCACGCGCAGTGGCGTTTCATGGAGGGCAATTTCCCGGCGCGGTTTCCCCCGCCGAGCATGCCCGACCGCGACTTCGCGTTCTGCAAGATCATGTACAACAGCGTGCGGTACGAGCACCTGGGCATGGGGTGGTCCACCGACTACCCCTATGCGGGCATCAACCTCATGATCCGGTTCTCCGAGCTGACCACCGCGCGCGTGAGCGTCGACAGGCGCGGGGAACCCAACCACTGGGTCGTCCGCTTCTCCGACGATGCGCTGTTCAACTGCCCGTTCACGATGGCTGCCGACGTCGGCACGATCGGCTTCAGCAACGCGGAGGTGGTCCGGCTGCGGGAGTACCTGCTCAAGGGCGGGTTCCTCTGGGTCGACGACTTCTGGGGCTCGCGCGCCTGGGTGCACTGGGAGCGCGAGATCGGGCGCGTGCTGCCGCCGTCGCAGTATCCGATCAGGGACCTGCCCCTGAGCCACCCGGTGTTCCGCACGCAGATGCACGTGCTCGAGGTGCCCCAGATCACGGCCATCCAGTTCTGGTACGGCGTCGGCGGGCGCACGACGTCGGAGCGCGGCTACGACAGCCGGGAGCCGCACCTGCGCGGGATTGCGGACGAGCACGGCCGACTGCTCGTGGTCATGTCGCACAACACGGACGTCGCGGACGCCTGGGAGCGGGAGGCGGAGGATCCGAGGTACTTCGAGCGCTTCTCGCCCGACGGCTACGGGCTGGGCATCAACGTCCTGCTCTACACCATGATGCATTAATCAGATGGGGCTGTGCCCCAAGCCCCCGGCGTCCGTTTGCGGGGACCCCTTCGCCCCGCGCCACTCCCGCCGAGGCG
>CAYGCV010000047.1:0-17623 GCA_964348425.1 uncultured Vicinamibacteraceae bacterium
GGCCGCGCGGGATTGGAGACGTCCACGATCCGGAACGTCTCGCCGCCCGCGACGTAGGCATAGCCGCCCGCGAGCTCGACGAGCGCGGCCGGGACGTCGAGACGGGCGACCGGCTCGAGCGTGGCGGTCTGCGCGGCGGCCGGGCGCGGCCCGGGCAGTACGGCCAGCGCGACGGCGAGAACGGCGGCGCAGGCCGCGACACGCGCGGTGCGCATGTGGCGCGAGTGGATGGAGTGCATCGGGCGTCCTCGTGTCAGTTGCCGGCCGCGGCCGCCCGCTCGCGGGCGATCAGCTCGCGCCGCAGGATCTTGCCCGACGGCACTTTCGGTACGGCGTCGATGAACTCGACGCGCCGCACCTTCTTGTGGGGCGCGACGCGCTCGGCGACGTGCGCCATGATCTCGTTCGCCGTGACGGCGGCGTCCGGCCTGACGACGACGAAGGCCTTGGGCACCTCGCCGGCCTCCTCGTCCGGGCTCGGCACGACGGCCGCGTCGGCCACCGCGGGATGCGCCTGGACGATCGCCTCGAGCTCGGCGGGCGCGACCTGCAGGCCCTTGTACTTGATCAGCTCCTTCACCCGGTCGACGACGTACAGGTAGCCGTCCTCGTCGGCCCGGCCGATGTCGCCGGTGCGCAGCCAGCCCTCGCCGTCGATCATGGCGCGCGTGGCCTCCGGGTTGTGCAGGTAGCCCTTCATGACCTGCGGGCCGCGCACCCAGACCTCGCCCGGCTCGCCGGTCGGCGCGTCCCGGCCGGTCGTCAGGTCGACGACGCGGTAGTCGGTGCTCGGCGCCGCGGGGCCGACCGACGTGATCTTGATCTCGTGGTCGCGCGGGGTGAAGTGGGTGACCGGACTCGTCTCGGTCAGCCCGTATCCCTGCCGCACGGAGATGTTGTTGCGCGCGGCGCAGGCCCGGGCCACCGGCTCCGGCAGCGGCGCCGCGCCCGACAGGATGTCGGTCAGCGAGGACAGGTCGTAGTTGTCGACCGCCGGATGCTTGGCGAGCGCGAGCACGATGGGCGGGACGAGGTAGCCCTTCGTCACCCGATGCTTCTGCACCAGCCCCAGGAACTGCTCGAGGTCGAAGCGGGGCATCGTGATCACGGTGGCCCCCACGCGCAGCACGCCGCTCATGATCACGACCATGCCGTAGATGTGATAGAAGGGCAGGATGCCGATGAAGACTTCCTTCTCGGTGAGCCGCTCCACGGTGTCCGTCTGGACGACGTTGGCCACCAGGTTGCGGTGGGTGAGCATGACGCCCTTCGGCATGCCGGTCGTGCCGCTCGAGTAGGGCAGCGCCACCAGGTCCTCGCGGGCGTCGATCGATACGGCCGGCGGCGGGTCGGACGAGAGCAGCGCGGCGAACGGCGTGGCGCCCTCGACCTCGCCGAACACGAACACCTCCTCGACGGCGGTTCCCTGCGCGCCCTCGCGCGCCTTGTCGAGGAACGGCGGAATCGTCACCAGGAACCTGGCGCCCGAGTCGGCGAGCTGGCGCTTCAGCTCCGCCGGCGTGTAGAGCGGGTTGATCGTCGTGACGACCCCCCCGGCGGTGGCGACGCCGAAGAAGGCGACCGCGTACTCGGGCAGGTTGGGGCTGTAGATGGCGAAGACGTCGCCCTTGCCGAACCCGCGCGCCGCCAGTCCCGCCGCCACGGCGCGCGTCGCGCCGCGGAGCTGCCCGTACGTGAGGGTCCGGTCCGTGGGGCCGTCGATCAGCGCCGGCTTGTCGGGCCACCGGTCCGCGAGCTCGAACACGTGGTCCTGCAGCGCGACCTCCGGAATCTCCACGTCTGGAAACGGGCTGCGGTAGATCATCGCGTCAGTTGCCCCGCGGGAAGATGGGCCTGGTCTCGATGACGTCGTAGGTGTCGAACAGGCCGTGCACGACGTACGGATCCTCGGCGTACGTCTTCCGCGCGGCCTCGAGGTCGTCCGCCTCCACGATGATGAGGCTGCCCCCCATCTCTCCCTGCTCGTTCAGCAGCGGCCCGCCGTACCGCAGCCGGCCCGCCGCATCCAGCCGGGCCATGTGCTCGAGGTGCGCGGGGCGGTGCCTCTTGCGGTGCTCGAGCCCGTCGGGGCGGTCGCGCGCGATCAAGGCGAACCAGGGCATCGCGATTGCTCTCCTCCGTCTTCGCTGGGTTGCGGTACGAACGTCCGCCGCCGCCGGCTCCGGCATTCTACGTCAGGACCGGGCGAGCGTGACAAGCGAGCGTGACAAGGACGCTACGCGGCCGGCAGCACGCCGTTCGCCAGGATGTCGCGCAGCGCCTCGCCGAGCCGGTCGACCTGCGCCTCCGTGTTGTAGTGGTGGGTCGACACGCGCACCGTGTTCAGATCGAGGTCGGTGTGCCGCACCCAGATGTGGTGCCGGCGCCACAGCGTGTCGACGACCTCGCGCCGGTCGAACCCCTCGAGGGCGAAGCCGGTGAGGCCGCAGGCGAGCAGCGGGTGGGCCGACGTGTGCACCCGCACCTGGGGGATCTCCGCCAGCCGCTCGCGCAGCCGTCCGGCGAGGGCGCGGACGCGCTGCTCGATCCGCTCCCGGCCGATGGCGTCCTGGAAGTCCAGGGCGGCGGAGGTCGCCGTCAGCAGCGGGCCGGCACGCTGGCCGAGCCGGTCGTAGCGCGCGGCGCCGCGCTCCGGATCGTCCCACCCCGTGTTGGCGACGGTCGGCCAGAGCTGCTCCTGCAGCTCGCTGCGCAGGTAGAGGAACCCGGTCCCGACCGGCGCGCCCATCCACTT
Organism: uncultured Vicinamibacteraceae bacterium; assembly: GCA_964348425.1. GTDB lineage: Bacteria > Acidobacteriota > Vicinamibacteria > Vicinamibacterales > UBA8438 > JAAXGX01. The sequence continues at coordinate 2,756 of CAYGCV010000047.1, forward strand.
GTAGGGGCTCGACGCGTAGGAGTCGACGCCGAGGTCGTGCATGTCGAGGGCCAGCATCCCGATGCCGTGGGCGCCGTCGACCACGGTGAGAATCCCGCGCGGCCGGGCCAGCGCCGCCAGGGCCTTCACCGGCAGCATGCAGCCGGTGGGAAACGTCACGTGGCTGACGCTGATGACCTTCGTGCGCGGCGTGATCGCGTCCTCGAAGCGGCCGACGATGTCGGCCGGGTCAGGGGTGGGAATCGGGAACGGCAGCTCGCGGACGACGAGGCCCCTGCGCCGCGCCAGCAGCTTCCACGGCTCGAGGCCCCCGGGATGTTCGTGGAAGGAGCACAGCACCTCGTCGCCCGCCTCCAGGTCGAGGCCGTTGGCGACGAAGCTCATGCCCTCCGTGGTGTTGCGCGTCAGCGCGATCTCGGCGGGGTCCGCATTGACGAACGCCGCCAGCTTCGCCCGCAGGTCCGCCTGCGCGGCCACGTGCCGCGCGTTCTCCCGGCCCGGATCGCTGGCGAGCCCCCGATAGCCGTCGACGAGCGCGTAGTACACGGGCCTCGGCATCGGACCGAGGCTGCCGCTGTTCATGTAGGCGAGCTCGTCCGAGGTGAGGAACTCGTTGCGCACCCGCGTCCAGAAATCGGACTCGGACTCCTCGTCGTTCTGGGCAGCCTCGATGGCGGCGACGCCGGCCCCGGCCGCCTCCGGCGAGACGGGCCACCCGGCGGCGACGCCGGCCGAGCCGGCCGCGACCGCGCGCAGAAAGAGACGGCGGGAGACGCCGGTCGGGGTCCCCGGTTCGGGGCTGTCGCCCACCTCGTCGATCGGCATGGAAACTCCTTGGTTGACGGGTCGCACTGCCCACTATGCGCCGAGCCGTCCCTCCGGTCAATCCCGCGTCCGCCGCTTCGGGCTATGATGGCGTCTTGCCCGACCGTCGCAGCAACGCGAGTCCGATCGCCGCCTGGTGTCTGTACGACTGGGCCAACTCCGCGTTCACGACGCTGGTCGTCACCTTCATCTACTCCGCGTACTTCACCAGCGCGTTTGCCGACGACCCGGGCCGCGGCACGGCCCTCTGGTCGCGCGGCATCACGGTGAGTGCGCTCGCCATCGCCCTGCTGGCGCCCATCGCGGGCGCGCTGGCCGATCGGGGCGGCCGGCGCCGGTACCTGGTGCTCTGCTCGCTGCTCTGCGTGGCGGCCACCGCGGCGCTGACGTTCGTGACGCCCAGCCAGCCGCAGGCCGTCGTGACCGCGCTCGGCCTGTTCGTCGTGGCCAACGTGGCCTTCGAGCTCGGCCTGGTGTTCTACAACGCGTTCCTGCCGGGCATCGTGGAGCCGGAGCGCATCGGGCGCATCTCGGGCTACGGCTGGGGGCTCGGCTACGGCGGGGGGCTCGCGGCGCTCGTCGCGGCGCTGGTGGTCTTCGTGCCCGAGACGCCGCTGTTCGGCATCAGCACCGCGGAAGGCTTCAACCTGCGGGCCACGAACCTGCTCGTGGCCGGCTGGTTCCTGATCTTCGCCCTGCCCGCGTTCTTCCGTCTCAAGGACGAAACCGTCACGCGCGAGCGGCTCAGCGTCCGGCGCGCCTTCGCCGACTTGGCGGCCACGCTGCGCCAGTTGCGGCGCTACCGGCAGGTCGGGCTGTTCCTGCTGGCACGGCTGCTCTACAACGACGGCCTGGTGACGATCTTCGCCTTCGGCGGCATCTACGCGGTCGGCACGTTCGGGTTCAGCTTCGCGGAGCTGGTCACGTTCGGCATCGTCATCAACGTCGGCGCCGGGCTGGGGGCGCTGGCCTTCGGGTTCGTCGACGATCGCATCGGCGGCAAGGCGACCGTGGGCGTGAGCGTGGCGGCGCTCGCGGCGGCCACCGTGGTGGGGGCGCTGGCGCCGACAGCCGCCTGGTTCTGGGTGGCGGCCGTCCTGTCCGGCGTCTTCGCCGGCCCGAACCAGTCGGCCAGCCGCTCGCTGATGGCCCGCTTCGTGCCGCGCAACCGCGAGTCGGAGTTCTTCGGCTTCTTCGCGTTCTCGGGCAAGGTGACGTCCTTCCTGGGGCCCGCGCTGCTGGGCGTGCTGAGTGACGTCTACAGCCAGCGCGTCGGCGTCGGCAGCCTGCTGATCTTCTTCCTCCTCGGCGGCCTGTGCCTGTGGCGCGTGGACGAGCGGCAGGCCATCGCCGCCGCCCGCGCCGGCTGACGGCGCCGTTCGCGCCCATACCTATGGACTACCGGACGCTGTTCGACCTGACGGGGAAGGTGGCGCTCGTGACCGGGTCCACGCGCGGGATCGGTCGGGCCGTCGCCGAGGCGCTGGCCCGCTTCGGGGCCCGGGTCGTGATCTCGAGCCGCAAGGCCGAGGCCTGCCGCGACGTGGCCGGCGCCATCGTGCGCGACGGCGGGGAGGCGCTGGCCGTGCCGTGCAACGTGTCGCACGGGGATCAGCTCGACGCCCTGGTCGCGCGCTGCCTCGACCACTGGGGTCGCGTGGACGTGCTCGTCTGCAACGCCGCGGCCAACCCCTACATGGGACCGATGGCGGGCGCCCCGGAAGCGGTCTACGACAAGATCATGGACACGAACGTCAGGCACGTGCTGGGGCTCTGCAACCGGGTCATCCCGCAGATGGCCGAGCGCCGGGACGGCGCCGTCATCATCATCTCGAGCATCGGCGGCCTCAAGGGGCATCGCAGCCTGGGGCTGTATGCCCTGTCGAAGGCGGCCGAGATGCAGCTCGCGCGCAACCTGGCGGTCGAGTGGGGACGTTGCAACGTACGTGTCAACTGCATAGCGCCGGGCCTGGTGCGCACCGATTTCGCGCGGCCGCTGTGGGAGGATCCCGAAGCCTTGCGCGAGGCGCTCGACCAGTATCCGCTCGGGCGCATCGGCGAGCCCGAGGACATCGCGGGCGCGGCCGTGCTGCTGGCGTCGCGGGCCGGCGCGTTCGTTACCGGACAGGTGCTGGTGGTCGACGGGGGCGCGACGATTGCGATGGGGAGTCAGCGCGAGCGGTGATAGAGTTAGGAGGCAGGGGGCGCGAGCCTTGCGTACAAGGGAGGAGATCATGAAGGCCGTCAACAGGCAGTCGTTCTGCGTGGCCCTGGTCCTGAGTCTGGCTCTCGTACCCGCGGCGTACGCCCAGGAAACCGAGTGGATGCAGGTCGACATCGTCAATGTCGTCCCCAACGAGTTGGATGACTACGTCGAGTTGCAGCTCGAGGAGGTCAATCCGGCGCTGCAGCGCGCCGGCGTGCCGTGGCGCTCGGTGTGGCGCGTGGCCGAGTTCGGCAACAGCTACGAGCTGCAGCTCGTGACGCCGATGACCAGCCTCGCGCAGTACGACACGGGCGGTCCGCTGGCAAGGGTCATCGAGCCCGATCGGCGCCTGCGGCTCGTCGACCGGCTGCGGCGGATGACGGTGTCGCGCAAGCGCTACGCCATCCGCTACCGGCCCGACGTCAGCGTCGAGGCCGACGAGGTCGGGGGGCTGTCGCTCGCGCGCGTCACTACCGTGGAGATCGCGCCCGGACGCAACGCCGACTGGGAAAACTTCATGACCTCGGCTCTCCCGACGTTCTCCGGCGCGAACCTCGTCTTCGGGGTGTACGAGCGGGTGTTCGGTCCCGGCCCCGCGTCGTGGCTGATCGTCGAGAACTACTCGAGCTTCGCCCAACTCGAGCAGCCGTCGCTGCTGGTCAGGGCGTTCGGGGAAGAGGCCGACGCCGCCAGCGCCCGCGTGGCCGGCGTCGTGACGTCCATTGAGCGGACGGTGCTGCGCTACGACGCCGAGCTCAGCTACTCGGCCATCCCGGTCAGCCGGCGGTAGGTCTCGATGCCGTACTGGTTCTATCAGATCGCGCACCTGTTCTCCGTGATCCTGCTGGCCGGCGTCACGTTCGCGGCACTGGCCGCGCCGCGGCCCGAGAACCGGCGCCTGGCCCTGATCGGGTCGGGCATTGCCGCCGCTGTCGCGCTCGTCAGCGGATTCGGCATGCTGGGGCTCGGCCGCTTCGGCTTCCCGGGGTGGGTGTTCGTCAAGATCGCGGCGTGGATCGTGCTGGCCGCGCTCACGGGCCTCGCGTTCCGCCGTCCCGGGCAGGGGCAGGCCCTGGCGACCGTCGCCGTCCTGGCCGTGCTCATCTCGGTCGTGGTGGTCGTCCTGAAGCCGTTCTGACTAGCCCGCCAGTCGTCGCCTGACGGCTCCGCTCGGCGCCCAACCAACCCTGCAGGGGTCCGCGCCGTTCTGCGGCGCAGACTCCTTAGGTCGCCATCAGCGCCAGTCCCTTCGCGGCCAGTCCCTCCACCCGTTCGCCGAGCGTGGCGAAACGGGCGTCGCGCGTCTGCCCGCGCCGGAAGCGGACGTGGATCTGCTCCAGCACCACGGCGAGCTTGAACACCCCGAACACGTGATACCAGTGCGCGTGCTCGACGTCGAAGCCCGCGGACCGGGCGTAGCGCTCGACGAGCTCGCGGCGCGTGGGCAGGCCCGGCGCGCAGCCCGGCGCCGGGCTCAGGCCGCGCCAGGCGGGATCGTCGTCCGGGTCGGTCCAGCAGTTGAGCAGATACCCCAGATCCATCAGCGGGTCGCCCCGCGTGCACATGTCCCAGTCGAGCACGGCCACGGCGGTTGCCGGATCGGCCGCGTCCACCAGGATGTTCTCGATCTGGTAGTCGTTGTGCACCAGCGTGGCCGCCTGCTGCGGCGGCAGGCCGGCGCGCAACCGGGCGGCGATACGGTCGATCGCCGGCAGCTCGCGGCCGGTTGCCGCCCAGCGCGCGGTCCAGCCCGCGAGCTGCCGCGTGACGTAGCCGTCCGGCCGGCCGAGACTGTCGAGGCCCACGGCCCGCGCGTCGACGCGGTGCAGCGCCGCCAGGCTGTCCGCCAGCATCTCGCCGAGGCGCCTGGCCAGGACGGGGTCGGCCGCGACGTCCGGGGGCAGCTCCCGGCGGATCACGAAGCCGCGGCGGCGCTCCAGCACGTGGAAGTCCGCGCCGATCACCGCCGGGTCGTCGCACAGCGCGTAGCTGGTGGGGGCCAGGGGGTAGCAGGCGCCGAGCCGCGCCAGCACCCGGTGCTCACGCCGCATGTCGTGGGCGGTCGGCGCGACGGGTCCCAGCGGCGGCCGCCGCAGCACGTACTCGCGGTCGCCGAACCGAACCAGGTACGTGAGATTGGCATGGCCGCCGCCGAACTGGCTGATGGTCAGGGCCCCCGGGGTGGCCGGCAGGTGGGCGCGCAGCCAGGGCTCGAGCCGGCCGGTGTCCAGCCGCTCGTCGGGCCGGATGTCGATCAGCTCCGAGGCGCGCGGAGGATGTGCGGCCACAGCCTATAATAGGCGCCCGCCAACGATGCCGGCGGCAGGGGTGTGCTATGCGAACGGTGCAGGGTCTGGGCGAGCTCGAGGGACTGGTCGGCAGCGAGCTGGGCACGAGCCGCTGGGTGCTGATCACGCAGGAGATGGTCGACACGTTCTCGGACGTGACCGGCGACCACCAGTGGATTCATCTCGACGCGGAGCGCGCCGCCCGCGAGCTGCCGGGCGGCCGGCCGATCGTGCAGGGGTTCTTCACCCTGTCGCTCGTCGTCCGCTTCCGCGACGAGATCCTGGACCTGCGGGGTGTGCGGCACACGATCAACTACGGCCTGAACCGCGTGCGCTTCATCAGTCCGGTGGCGGTCGGGACGCGGGTGCGCGGCACCGAGACGCTGGTCGCGGCCGAACGCGTGCAGCCCGACGCGCTGCGCCTGACGAGCTCGTGCGTCGTCGAGGCGGAGGGCTCGGAAAAGCCCGCCTGCGTCGCGGAGTTCGTCACGCTCGTATACGCTTAGAGTTGCGCTGGTTGCGCAGCTCGACCCGCGCCACCGTGCGGCGGTGGACCTCGTCCGGCCCGTCCAGCACCCGCAGCGTCCGGCTGTGGGCCCAGGCCCGGGCGAGGCCGAAGTCCTCGCACATGCCGGCGCCGCCGTGCACCTGGATGGCTCGGTCGATGACGCGCAGGGCCATGGCCGGGGCCACCACCTTGATCATCGCGATCTCGGCGCGCGCGGTCTTGTTGCCCACCGTGTCCATCATGTGCGCCGCCTTGAGGGTCAGCAGCCGCGCCTGCTCGATCTCCATCCGCGAGCTCGCGACCGCTTCCATCACGACGCCCTGGTCCGCCAGCGGCGCGCCGAACGCCACGCGCGACTGCGCCCGCGCGCACATCGCTTCGAGCGAGCGCTCCGCCAGGCCGATGACGCGCATGCAGTGATGGATGCGGCCGGGGCCCAGCCGGCCCTGGGCGATCTCGAAGCCGCGCCCCTCGCCGAGCAGGATGTTGTCGCGGGGCACCCGGACGTTCTCGAAGCGGAGCTCCCAGTGGCCCACCGGCGCGTCGTCGTACCCGAAGACGGTGAGCGGCCGTACGACGATGACGCCCGGCGTGTCCTTCGGCACGAGGATCATCGACTGCTGCCGGTGCCGCTCCGCTTGCGGATCGCTCTTGCCCATCACGATCAGGACCTCGCAGTTGGCGCTGCCGGCCCCGGTGATCCACCACTTGCGGCCGTTGATGACGTACTCGTCGCCGTCGCGCTCGATCCGGGCGCGGATGTTCGTCGCGTCCGACGACGCCACGTCCGGCTCGGTCATGGCGTAGGCCGAGCGGATGGCGCCGTCGAGCAGCGGCCCCAGCCAGCGGCGCTTCTGGGCGTCGGTGCCGTAGCGCACCAGCACCTCCATGTTGCCGGTGTCGGGCGCCGCGCAGTTGAACACCTCCGGCGCGATGGGCGAGCGCCCCATGATCTCGCACAGCGGCGCGTACTCGAGGTTCGTGAGGCCGCCCCCGAGCTCGCTCTCGGGGAGGAAGAGGTTCCAGAGGCCGGCCGCGCGGGCCTTGCCCTTCATCTCCTCCATGATCGGCGGGGAGGCCCAGCGGTTCGGGGCGGCCGCGTGCTGATCGGCGTACGTCCGCTCGTTGGGATAGACGACCTCGTCCATGAACGCGAGCAGCCGCTCCCGCAGCTCGCTCACCCGCGCGCTGAAGGCGAAGTCCACGCTGTCACTCCGCCGCCAGGTACGGAATGGTCTGCGGTCCCTCGGGCAGGGCACACAGGCGCGCGCCGGGCCCGATGCGCTCGAGCTGCTCGCGCGCCGTCGACTCGACGTCCTCGATGGGCGTGAGATGCGCGGCGCGCACGGCGTCGGGCGCGAGCCCGTCGGCCTTGAGAAACACCCGCGCGCGCTGCTGGATCTGCGCCTGGATCTGCACCTCCCACTGGTCGTGCCGGTTGTGGCCCGGCGCGCAGATCATCTCCAGCAGCGCCTCGGGCGAATCGCGCGCCGCGAGGATGGCGCCGTACTCGCCGTGCGACGGCAGCCCGTCCGCGCACTCCGCCGCGCACACGATGGCGCCGCCCGGCCTGACGACCTGCGCCGCCGCCGACAGCCCCTTGATGGCCTGGTAGAGGTTCTGGTCGAGCGGATAGCCGCTGTTGGTGGTCACCACCACGTCGAACGGCGCCGCGAAGGCCTGCATGGCGCTGCGTTTCACGCGCTCGGCCAGCGTGCGGTGGACCGCGAAGATCTCGCCCGCCGCAACGCTCGTGATCTGCCGGTCGCGGTTGATGGCCACGTCGACGCTGAAGTGGACGCCCACGTGCGCGGCGATGCGGCGGATGGCCTCGTGGATGGGGTTGCCCTCGGTCACGCCCCAGGTGGCGCGCGGGCTGGCGATCATCTCCGCGTCGTGGAGCCGCATGGTCGTCCTGAAGCCGGCCAGTCCCGGGGCCACCAGCTTGGGTCCGCCGCTGAAGCCGGCGAAGAAGTGCGGCTCGACGAAGCCGGTGGTGATGCGCACGTCGGCGTCGACCCAGAGCCGGTTGAGCCAGACCGGCACGTGCGGCTCGACCTCGCCCAGGTAGGCCAGCCCCGCCTCGTCGAAGGCGCTGTGGTTGACCACGCGGTAGCGCTCGACGATGGGCTCGCCGAGCATCTCGACCAGCTCGTCGCGATCGTTGGCGCGGTGCGTGCCGGTGGCAATCAGGATGACGATCTGCTCATCCGGCACGTGCGCCAGCTCGCCGAGCAAGACCGGCAACAGCGTGCGGCTCGGCATCGGCCGGGTGATGTCGCAGACCGAGATGGCGACGGTCTGGTCGCTTCCGACGAGCGACGCCAGCGGCGGCGAGCCCAGCGGCTTCCGCAGCGCCTGGCGGATGGCGGCGGCCTCATCCGGCAGGCCGGCGATGTACGAGGGTTCGAGGACGGTGGTGCGGTCGTCGGGAAAGTCGACCGACAACCGGCCCCGGCCGTAGGCAAGCTGGACGTTCACGCCGGGATCATAACGCGTCACTCGCAGTGGCGGGGCCGTCGCGCGGCGCCGCGCCCTGTGCCCGCTTGGCCCGCGAATGCGGCACGTTCGGGCTGGCGGGGTCGACCGTCACCTCGCGGCGCCCCGGATTGACCACCAGGTCCATGTCCTCCATGGGCACGGCGCCGAGGAGCACCTCGTCGCCGAAGACGAGCGCGCCCACGTAGCAGAACCGACCGCCGAACGTCACCTTCAGTGGGCCGACGTACGGGACGCTCAGCTTGCGCCCGTCCGCGACCGAAACCTCGCGCATCGATTCCCGGTCGAGGTCGAGCTGCACTGCCACGTGTTCCGGGATGCAGAGCATGAGCGCGCCCGTGTCCGCGAGCGCGCGCACGCGAACGGACGTGAGATTCGGCTTGCGCGGATTGCCGAGCTCGATGTCGGTGAACACGTTGACCATGGGTGGCCTGCGCTCATCCCCCGCGGCTTGCGAGCACCTGCAGGACGCCGGCGGCCGCCTCGACGGCGCGGGCGGTGATCTCGTCGGCGGTCAACGTGCTGAGGGGGTGCGTGATGACGACCGGCTCGAGGTCTCCCGCGCCGAGCGCCTCCCGCTGCACGTGGGCTTCGCGCAGGAACGCGTCGGTGACGATCACGGCCGTCGGAACGCCCCTGCCCTCCAGCGCGACCGCGTCGTGCAGACTGCACGACGTGCAGGAGCCTCAATCGCCGATGGCGGTGATGGCGACGTCTGCCTCGGACGCGATGCGGTCGAGCACGTCCGGCGGCGCGAGGCGCGAGAAGCTCGACTTGGAGTAGACGCGTACCGAGCTGAACGCCAGGCCCGCTTCGAGCCGGGCAACGACCTGGCGCAGCAGCTTCGACGCGTTCCACTTCGTGTTGTCGAGGATGCCGAGGCGCAGGCCGTCGAGCGAGGCCGGACGCTGGGCCAGCGGTTGCGGCTCGGCGCTGACATCGCCCCGCGGGTCGTACACGATGCGCCCGTCCGGCAGGCGCCGTTCGCTCGTTCCCGACATCTCGCCATCCAGTCTGATGCAAGACGGCGCGCAGCGCAATGCCGACCCCCGCCTGCCGGGCCGCACTCGGACAAGGTGTCCTCGGCCGGACTATGCTTGGGCGGTCGGGTTCGAGCGCGCATGCCTCGGTGTGGCCGCTGGCCTGGGGCGATGCGGTGCGAGCGGCGCGACGGCCTGAACGATGACCGCGGAGCGATTCCGTCCCGGCGCGCGCGTCGTCTTGCAGATCCTGCTCGCGGCGGCGATCGGCAAGCTCGCGGGCGCCGGATTCAATGCCGCGCTCGGCGAGCAGGGTGCGGACACGCCGGCGTTGGCCCTGCTGGGCGGCGCACTGGGGCTCGGCGTCGCGATCGCGGTGCGGGCCCGACGGCGCGCGCGGGGGGCGCGGGACTAACGATGTGTCCCGCCCGCTACAGCTCGCACGGTACGAGGGCCAAGCCCGGCACGCACCAGTGGTACGACGGCACGCCGCATCCCTGGGAGTTCGCGTCTGGCACGCGCTCCGGGGAGACGGCCGGCGACACGAGCCGATGGCCTTGTACGGTCAGGCCGACGACTCGACCCTTCGGTTTGCTCTCAGCGCTGCCAGCTTCTCCTGGATGTCCTGAGCAACCTCATCGACCTCGCGCGCCACTCGGGGCTCACGCCCGAGCTCCCGTTCCAGCGCCGTCGTCAACGGCAACAGGAGGTGCTGCGCCGGCGATGTCTGGATGAGCTCGCACATGCGCTGCGGTCCGAGAGCGATGCTGAAGTCCATCAGGGTCATGACGGCCTCCCTTGAAATGGGGCCCAACTCCGGCAGAAGCGCAAGAACCGCCTCGACGTCCTGCTCGCTCGCGGACCGGTCGCCCCCACTCGCGAGGATCGCCCTGGCCCGGATGACGTGGCCCTGAAATCGTTGTTCCGGTGCCCCCCCTGGCTGTTCGATCACCCGTGTGGCCGTCTCGGCGGCCTTCTCGTGTTGACCGCTCTTGATCGCAATGTCCGCTCTCCCGAGCAGTGCTACGCTTACACTCATGCGGAGTGCAGCAATCTCGCTATCCGCGAAGCGGCGGACCACTTCGTCGTAGGCGTCCAGCGCATCCTGTGGCCGACCCAGCACGCCGAGGACGTACCCTTTATTGCTGAGGGCGGTCGCAACCCTCTCCAGAACGGCGGGATTCTCATTCTCGCCGAACCGACGGACCACCTCATCACACGCCTCCAACGCATCGTGGGGCCGATGCAGCGCGCCGAGAGCTCCTGCTCTGTTCACCAGGGCGGTCGCAACCGAGCGCAGGAGAGCCGGAGTGTCGCTCTCTCCGAAGCGGCGCACCACCTCGTCAAAGGCTCCCAGTGCGTCCTGGGGCCGGTTCAGCGCGGCGAGGGCAACCCCTTTGTTCGCGAGGGCGGTCGCAACCGACTCCAAGAGAGCGGGGGGCTCGCTCTTCCCGAACCGACGGAGCAACTCGTCGCACGCCTCCAGCTCTCCATGCGGCCGGTTCAGCGCGCTCAGAACGCCTGCACTGTTCAGGAGAGCCTTCGCGACCCACTCCAGAACGGCGGGAATCGCACTCTCTCCAAAGCGGCGGACCACCTCGTCGCAGGTCTCCAGCGCCTCCTGCGGCCGGTTCAGCACGTAGAGGGTAGCCGCTCTTTCCACAAGAGCCTGCGCGACCCTCTCCAAAACGGCAGGAATCGCACTCTCCCCGACGCGCCGGATTATCTCGTCGTAGGTCTCCAGCGCTTCCTGCGGCCGGTTCAGCGCGCTGAGAGCGTCTCCTCTATTCACGAGGGCGGTCGCAACCGACCTCAGTAGTCCCGCAGAATCGCTCTTCCCGAAGCGGCGCACCACCTCGTCGCAGGCCACTAGTGCCTCCTGCGGCCGGTTCAGTGTGCCGAGGGTGGCGCCTCTGTTCACGAGAGCAGTCGCAACCGGCTCCATAAGTTCCGGGGCATCGCTTTGCCCGAAGCGACGGATCACCTCATCGCAGGCCTCCAGCGCTTCCTGCCATCGGTTCAGCGCGCCAAGCGCGCCTCCTCTGTTTACGAGAGCTCTCGCAACCGGCTCCATAAGTTCCGGGGCATCGCTTTGCCCGAAGCGACGGACCACTTCGTCGCAGGTATCCAGAGAGTCCCGTGGTCGGTTCAGCATGCCAAGGGCGGCCCCTTGGTTCACGAGGGCGGTCGCAACCGACTTGAGAAAGGCGGGGGTCTCGCTGTCCCCGAAACGGTGGACCACTTCGTCGCATGTCTCCAGTACGTCCTGCGGCCGGCTCAGTGTGCCGAGGGCGGCCCCTTTGTTCACGAGGGCGTTCGAAACCGACTCCAGTAGTTCCGCGGAATCACTCTCTCCAAAACGACGGATCACCTCGTCGTACAACTCCAGCGCTTCCTGCGGCCGGTTCAGTGTACCGAGGGCGGCCCCCTTGTTCACGAGAGTCTTGGCGACCTGCTCCAGAACGGCCGGAACCTCATTCTCCCCGAAACGACGAATTACCTCGTCGTAGACCTCCAAGGCGTCCTCCGGTTGGTTCAGGGCGTCAAACGCGATCCCTCTGTTCACAAGAGCCGTCGCAACCGACTCCAGAAGAGGCGGTATATCACTCTCCCCGAAGCGACGGACTACCTCGTCGCAGGTCTCAATTACATCGTGCAAACGGTTCAGCGCATTGAGGGGTTGCGCTCTGTTCACGAGGGCGCTCGCAACCGACTCCCGAAGGGTCGGGATGTCGCTCTCTCCGAAACGACGGACTACCTCGTCGCAGGTCTCCAATGCTTCCTGCGGCCGGTTCAGCGCACCAAGTGCGGCTCCTTTGTTCACAAGAGCCTTGGCGACCCACCCCAGAACGGCGGGGATTTCACTCTCTCCGAAGCAACGGATTACCTCCTCGTAGGCCACCACGGTGTCTTCCGCACCGCTCCGAGTATTCAGAGCGTTCTTGAAGAGTTCCCTCGCCGCTCTTTCGGCCGACTCGCCATTATTCTGAGACGGCGCGGACCGATCAACTTCCGCTGGCGCTTCGGCAGTCGTTTGCGCTACCTTCGTTGGTGGCGTGTCCCAACCGGCAACTGCTACGAAGCCTGCGGGCACCATCTCCAACAATTCGTCGCGATACGCAGCTAGGCTCGGCGACTCCATCAATCCCTTGAGTACGATCCGGTGTAGCGACCGCATCTCCGGACCGAGTCGGGCCGCGTCATGGGCCATCCGACGGCTGATGTCCTTTAGCTCGGGCGGCGAGTAGCACGCCTCCATGAAGTGGATGAGTCCATCCACGAACCGGTCCGGCCCACGCCAGCGCCGCAGCAGGTGGTAGATGTTGTACAGGCGCTCGGTCAGGTAGTACTGCTTGCGTCTTGCACTGCCGCCCGCAACTCGGACCACCCCGCGCTCGCCGAGGCGTGCAAGCTGGGCGCTGCACGTGCTGGTTTCGAGCCGGGCTTGGTTCGCGATTTCCCGTGTGGTCGCCGGCTTCCACAGCGCGGCGAGCGCAAGATAGACACGCCGTTCCTGTGGCGGTAGCGATTCGAGGTGGCCCTTGAAGTACTCCGTGTGGTCGTCGACCAGATCGAGCAGATGGGCCATCAGGTCGCGGAACGACAATCCGGCCCCGAAGCTGGCTACGATCGAGATTAGGCGCGGGCTCCCGCCGGTGAGAATCTCCAGCGAACGAACGGCTTCTGGCGCAGGAGGGCGGCCGGAAACCGTTTCCCACAGGACGGCACATTGCTTGGTGTTGAGGGGGCGCAGCGTACGGACCCGGAAGAGGTCGTACAGGGCGCGGTCCGGGTTGTCGATCTCGGCGAAGCGGCTGGTTGCGCTCGCGAACACGATGATTCGCGGCTCGGTCTGAAGGACCTTTCGCAACCGCCACCCCGCGTCCGGATCGGCCATGTCGCCGAACAACATGTTCAGGTTCTCGACCAACAGCACGAGCCGCTTGCCCTCCCGATCGGCGAAGTCCAGCAGCGCGCCGAGACAGCGATCGGACAGTGTCTGGTCGTCGCGGATTGCGCGCAGTGCCTCGACAGTGAGTTCCAGGTCGGGGGCATCCTCGCCGCGCGGCGCCTGAGCCGCCAGATTGGTGAGACACTCCAACCAGAACTCACCGGCTGCCCCGACCTCGTAGCTCTCCTCCGCGAAGGCGATCGGGAAATAGCACGTCGAGAGCACCGTGTCCCGCCTTGCTTCAGCCGCCACCCGCAGAAGCAGGCTCGTCTTCCCGCTGCCTCGCGGGCCGATCACGAGTTGGTGCGGGTTCGAGCCTCCCGTGCACTCGCGCAGAACCTCGACGAGCATCTCGAATTCCGTCGTTCGCACGCAGTACGACGCCACGAGCTCATCGTCGGTGAGAAACCCCGGGTTGAACTTGCGAGTGGGTGAGGCCATCGCGTCATGCCCCCCGCGGGCGCGAGCGCCGCGCGACGGGGACGAAGTGTCGGCCATGCCTGGCGAGCCACCAATCCTCGAGCAACCCCGAGACAAAGCGGTAGTCGTCGTTTCCCCATGGCTCCAGATACCCGTCGTGTTCGAGTACTCGAAGCACGTCGTCGATCGGCACCGGATGATCGGTCATCGCCCAGGCCGGGAATTGCTCGCGGTACCCGTCGATGGCGGCCCGCTGCAACACGCCGTCATTGACCGCTGCTTCGGTCAACAGCGAAAGCGCGGCACGATAGCCATCGGGTCCGAGGACCAGCTTCAGCCGGCTTTCGTAGTGATCCAGGTCCGCCTGCCCGCGAATGCTGAGCATCTCGTCGGAGTACACGCGCTGGACGTCTTCGAGGGAGGCTTCTCGCCGGCCGTCCAGGCGCAGAGCCTCGTCGAGGCTGTCGAAGAACCGCTGGACGTGGTGGGGAACCAGGCACCGCAGCCGACGGCACATCTGCTGACGTGCAGCGAGGGGCAGGTCGAGGCCACCGGTCTCCGCGAGCGCGGCAAGGCAGTCGAGCGCGGTCTTCTCCTTCCAGGGTCTCAGGTCCAGGGGTGAGAAGATGTTGGCGTGCGCACTGAGTCCTGCCTGGTGCAGGATCGGCTCCAGACCTATGCTGCCGGAGAGGATCAGGCATATCCTCTCTCGGTGGTCCTGACCGATCTTGCGCAGCCAGCTCAGGAACTCGTCGACATCCTGCTTTCCCTGCGGCGTGATCCGATGGTCGTGGTCCTTGAGTATCCGGTTGACGAGGATCGGAAGCTCATCGAGCGCAAGCACCACCGGCCGCTCGTTCTTCGCCAGGGCTGCGCAGACCTCGTCGCCCTTCTGCCGCCAGTTGCCAGGGTCTATCCCGGCCCGCAGCTTCACGCGCACCTCACCGATGGCTAGCGAGTCCACCCGATCCTCAACCCCGCGCAGGACATTGCCGAACCCGGCCTTGATTCGGTCCCACGCACCGCGCACGTGCCCCGACTCGACACCGATCTCGAACACGGCATCCGCCGCCGTGCGGACATCCTCCAGATCGACGAAGACCGTCTCGAAACTCCCCTCCGTCGCCAGGCGGCGCAGCAGTTCGCGAACGAGGCTCGTCTTGCCCATCCGTCGTTGCTCAGTCAGGAAT
>CAYGCV010000048.1:0-17604 GCA_964348425.1 uncultured Vicinamibacteraceae bacterium
CGCGCTGTGCGCGCCTTGCGGAGCCTGCACCGTTCTACGGCGCAGACTCCTGGCCCGGCAATCGTCGCCTCCGGCTCCGGTGCCGCCCAACCAATCCTACAGGAGTCTGCGCCGTTCCACGGCGCAGACTCCTAGTCCGTAACGTACGGGATCAGCGCGAGCTGGCGCGCCCGCTTGATCGCCGTCGTCAGCTTGCGCTGGCACTTGGCGCACGTGCCGGAGGTCCGCCGGGGCTGGATCTTGCCGCGGTCGGCCAGCGCCATCATGAGGAGGCGCACGTCCTTGTAGTCGATGTAGTCGATCTTGTCCACGCAGAAACGGCAGACGCGCCGCCGCCGGAATCCGCCGCGGCGCGGGCCGCCGCCCGACGGGCGCCGTCCGCCACGTTCGTCCCTCATTCCTTCACCTCCGCCGGGGTCTCCGCTGCAGCCGGGGCGGGCGCCGGAGTCGCGGCCGGCGCCGAGGTCTGGGTGTCTGCCGGGGGCGCGGCCGGCGCCGCCGGGGGCGCGGCTTCAGGCGCCGCGGGGGTGCCGGCCGCGGCCGGCGCTGCGGCCGGGGGCGTGTCCGCCGCCGGGGCCGCCGTCGGGGCCGGGGCTTCAGGCGCCGCGGCGGGTGTGGCTGCCGGGGCCGCGGCCGGGGCCGGGTCCGCCGTCAGGCCGCGCGCCTCGCGCCGGCGCTGCCGGCGCGCCTGCCGCCGCGACCGGGCGCGCTCCGCCTTGCGGAGATCCTCGTCCACGCGCACGATCAGGTAGCGCAGGATGTTGTCGGCGACCTTGAGCCGCCGGTCCAGCTCGCCGACGATCTCGCCCGTGCCGCTGAAGAGCTCCAGGACGTAGGTGCCTTCCTTGTGGCGATCGATCTCGTACGCCAGACGCCGCCGCCCCCAGTTGTCGGTCTTGTCGATCTGCCCGCCCCGGGTCGTGATGATCTCCTCGACCTGCGCGTGCAGGCCGTCGACCGCCTCCTCCCCGGCGTTCGGGTTCATGACGTACACCAGCTCGTACTGTCGCGTCTCCTGCATCGCACTCCTCTCGGTCTGTCGCGGCCGCCGATCCCCCGGCGGCAAGGAGCAGTAGTTCCGCGCGCCGTGCGGAGTCTGCACCGTTTCTACGGCGCAGACTCCTGGGCCCCGCCGTTGAAGCGGTTCATCGTCACGTCGATCCCGTCGGTGACGAATACCTCCACGGCGTCGCCGGCGTTCTCGATCGCCGGCCTGATTGTATCCCGCTCCGCCGCGTCGAACGTCGCCAGGACGTGGCCGGCGAGGTCACGCCGCCGGTCGCCCCGATCGACACCGATCCGCAGGCGCGCAAAGGCCGTGCCCAGCACCTCGATCACCGACCGCAGGCCGTTGTGCCCCCCGTCCGAGCCGCCGCGGCGCGCCCGCAGCCGGCCGAGCGGCAGGTTCACGTCGTCGGCCACGATCAGGACATCGTCGAGATCGAACCGGTAGTACCTGACCAGGTCGCCGACGGCCCGGCCGCTGAGGTTCATGAAGGTCAGCGGCTTGGCGAGCATGAGCCGCGCGCCCGGCCCCCGCTCGCGCGCCATGAGCGCCTCGGCCGGGCTCGACTCGAAAGCCAGGGCACGCCGCCGCGCCACCTCGTCGACCACGTCGAAGCCGACGTTGTGGCGCGTTCCCGCGTACCTGGCGCCCGGGTTGCCGAGCCCGACTATCAGCTTCACTGCGACTGCGCCGGCTCCTCACCTGCCTCCGCTTTCCCCTTCTTGACGACCTCGGGCTGCGCGCCCTCCTCGACGGCCTCGGCAGCAGCCTCCTCGGCCTCGGGCGCCTCCTCCACCTTCGGCGCGATCACGTGCACCAGCAGCGTCTCGGGTTCGCTCACGGGCGTCCACGAGACGCCCTCGAGCAGGTCGCGCAGACGCACGCCCTGGCCGATCAGCAGCTCGCTCACGTCGATCTGGATGTGCTCGGGAATCTCCGTCGGCAGGCACTCGACCTGCACGTCGCGCTGCACGAAGTCGAGCAGCCCGCCCTGCTGCTTGACGCCGGCCGGCTCGCCCGCGAGCAGCACCGGCACGGTGACGGTGATGACCTTGTCGAGGGCCGGTCGATAGAAGTCGACGTGCAGCAGGGTGCTGCTGATCGGATCGAGCTGAAACTCCCGCACCATGACCTGGCTGCTGTCGCCGCCGTCGACGCTCAGGGCGATCAGCGTGTTCACGCCCGATTCGGAGTGCAGGATGCGGTGCACCTCGTCCGGGTCCACCGCGAGCGGCACCCCGCCGGTCGAGTCGCCGCCATAGAGCACCGCCGGCACGCGTCCCGAGCGCCGCAGGCGCCGGGCCTCGTTCTTTCCCAGTCCGTCCCGTGTCGCCGCCGCCAATGTCACGTCCATCTGTCCCTGCCTGTCCACCCGTCCGCGCCGTCCCGCATCAGACGAACAGGGACGACACCGAGGTCTCCTGGTGAATGCTCTGGATGGCCCGTCCGAGCAGCTTCGCCACCGACAGCACGCGTATCTTGGACGACCGCTCCAGCTCGGGACGGAGCGGGATGGTGTCGGTGACGATCAACTGCTCGAGCGACGAATCCTCGATCCGCTGCAGCGCCGGTCCCGACAGCACGCCGTGCACGGCGCCCGCGAAGACGCGCGCGGCGCCGTTCTCGCGCACGGCGCGCGCGGCCTGCTGCAGCGTGCCCGCCGTGTCGACGATATCGTCCTGGATGATGCACACGCGGCCCTGCACCTCGCCGACCACGTGCATCACTTCCGCGCGACCGTCCTCCGACCGCCGCTTGTCGATGATCGCCAGGTCCGCGCCCAGCCGTTTCGCATAGGCGCGCGCGCGCTCCACGCCCCCCGCGTCCGGCGAGACGAACGTGACCCGCGCGTCGTTGTCCAGCCGCGCCAGGTAGTCGATGAAGACCGGCGCGGCGAACAGATGGTCCACCGGGATGTCGAAGAAGCCCTGGATCTGCGCCTTGTGCAGGTCCATCGTCAGGACCCGGTTGGTCCCGGCCGCGCTGAGCAGGTTCGCGACCAGCTTGGCGGAGATCGGCACGCGGGGCTTGTCCTTGCGATCCTGTCGCGCGTACCCGTAGTAGGGCAGCACGGCGGTGATGCGCGCGGCCGACGAGCGGCGGAACGCGTCCACCATCACGCACAGCTCGATGAGATGCTGATCGACCGGGGTGCAGGTCGGCTGGACGACGAAGACGTCCGTGCCGCGAATGTTCTCGTCGATCTGGAACGAGACTTCGCTGTCGGAGAAGCGCCTGAGACAGGCCCGGCCGAGCGGCACGCCGAGGAAGTCGGCGATCTTCCGGGCGAGCTCGGGGTGTGCGCTGCCCGAGAACAGCTTCAGGTCTCCGGTCGTCATGGCGCGCTGAACTCACGCGGCGCACGGTGGGGCGCGGGCCGCCGCCGCGCTGCCCTCGCGGGCGGGGGCGCTGGTTGGGGCGGAAGGATTCGAACCTTCGAATACGGGATCCAAAGTCCCGCGCCTTACCGCTTGGCCACGCCCCATCACGACCGTGCCGAGGCTCGCGGACGGAACACGGACAGCCCGACTCGAACGCTACGCAAACGATTACTCTAGCCGATGCGAAAGGAGCGGGCAAGGATCAGCGGCCGGGTCGCACGGCCGTCCCGCGCCTGAACTCGGCGCGCCCCGTGGTGCGGCTCACGACGGCCCGCCAGCCCCGCCGGCGCGCCGCGAGCCGCGCCGCCTGCGCGGCCGCGTGCGTGGGGTACAGGCCGAAGACGGCCGAGCCGCTGCCGGTCATGGCCGCCCGCAGCGCGCCCGTCCGGCGCAGGCGCTCGATCATCCGCCCCACCTCCGGGTGACGCTCGACGACCACGGGCTCGAGGTCGTTCGCCAGGCCGCGCAGGCCGCCGCGCCAGCCCCGCGGCAGCGCGGCGCGACCGGCGCCGCCCGGGGCCGCCGCAGCAGCGAACCAGCGGTACGCATCCGCCGTGGACACGCCGAACGGCGGGCAACCGAGCAGCACCCACAGCGGCTCGATGTCCGGCACGCCGCGAATGCGCTCCCCGCGGCCCCTGGCCAGCGCCGCGCCGCCCGCCAGGAAGTACGGCACGTCGGATCCCACCCGGGAGGCCACCGCCCGCAGCCAGCCGTCGCGCGCGGCGATGTCCCAGACGGCGCACAACCCCCGCAGCGCGGCCGCGGCGTCGCTGCTCCCGCCGCCCAGCCCGGCGGCCGCCGGAATCCGCTTCGTGATCGTGACGGCGGCGCCGGTCGGATCGCCGCTCCGCCCGCTGGCCGTCCACAACGCGCTGGCGGCCGCCCACACGAGGTTCGCACGATCCCGCGGCATGCCGGACGACCGGCTGCGGACGGTCAGCGGGCCGGGCCGGCGGCGGAACCCGAGCGTGTCGTGCAGGCCGACGGACTGCAGCAGCGTGCACACCTCATGGAACCCATCCGGACGCCGGCCCAGGATGCGCAGGTGCAGGTTGATCTTCGCCGGCGCGCAGACCGTGCAGGTCACGGGTCGGCGCGCCGGCGCGGCGGGAGCCCGGCGGCCTCCGGAGGGCGCGGCTCCTCCAGCGGTCCCGGGGCGCCGCGGAGCGCCTCGAGCGGCATGGGCACGAAGCCGCCCGGGACCTCCTGGACGAAGGCCCGCTCGTCGAGCTCGACGTTGATGTCGACCTGCGAGAGCGTCGCCGTCAAGTCGGTCGCGGCGGCGCCCGGCGCGGCGGTCTGCACGCGTATCCGCCGCGGCAACCCCCGCACGTGACCCGCGTATTCCACGAGCAGTCCCGGACGGCGACCGGCAGCCACGACGGGCGCCGCCCCCACCTCGCGCAGGTACAGCGTGGCCTCCCCCTCGAGCGCCACCCCGGTCCAGCCGCCGCCGTAGGTGCGGGCCGCCACGGCGCGCGGGTGCGGAACCAGGCATCCGGTGAGCACGGCCCGGAAGTCGGCCGGGCCGAGCGGCAGGCCCGCCAGCGCCGCGAGCAGGTCGCGTCCGCTCGCCCCCGTGACCACGCGGCGCTCGCGGGGCAGCAGGAGCACGGGCGGGGCGGCGCCGGCCACCAGCACGAAGGCGGGTGCGCCGAACGGGGCGAGGCCCTCGAGGCGCAGCGATCCCGGCCGGGCGAGCGCGCCCCGCACGCGCCCGCGCAACCGCGCGTCGCCGCTCCGGCCGCTGATGGCGAGCAGCAGCTCGAGCGTCCTGACGCGGCGGCACGGCTCCACGGCCGCGGCGAACAGGTCCTCGTAGTCCGCCAGCGGCGTTCCCGATCCCTGCGGCAGGGTGATGCGCGGCGAGGCGCAGGCGCCCAGGACGAGCGTGAGGATGCAGAGACAGGCGAGGCCGGGAGCCTGCGCCGTGGAACGGCGCGGGCTCCTGCAGGGTTGGTTGGGCGCCAGGCGGAGCCGCCAGGCGACGATTGGCGGGCTAGGAGTCTGCGCCGTGGAACGGCGCGGACTCCTGCAGGGTTGGTTGGGCGCCAAGCGGAGCCGCCAGGCGACGATTGGCGGGCTAGCGGCCGAGCCGGCGTCTGGCGTCGCCAATCTTGCGTTCGATGATGGAAGGCTCGATGTCGTCACCGTCGCCGGCCAGGGCCCGCTCCCAGGCTGCGATGGCATCGGTGTAACGGCCGAGCCGCAGCATCAGGTCGCCGAAGTGGTCCTGGATGACGGAGTTCCAGGCCATCTGCTCGCTTGCCCGCTGCAGCAGGCTCTCCGCGCGCTCGAGCCGGTCGAGCTTGAAGTACGCCCACCCGAGGCTGTCGAGGTACGCGCCGTTGTGCGGGTCGAGCTCGATCGCCCGCTCGAGCAGACCGACCGACTCCTCCAGGCGCTCGCCGCGGTCCGCCAGCATGTAGCCCAGATAGTTCAGCGTGGCGGCGTGCTCCGGATCCCGTTCCAGGACCCGCCGGAAGGCCAGCTCCGCGTCCAGCGGCCGATCGCTGCGCTCGAGAACAGCGCCGAGCTGAAACATGATCGCCGTGTCGTCCGGGAACCGGCGGTCGGCCGACTCGAGCAGGGCGACCGCATCCGTGAGGCGCTCGTACTGGCTGTAGAACGCGGCCAGCACGAGGTAGGCGGCCGGCTCCTCGCTGCGCTCCCGGAGCACGTCCTGCAACATGTCGACGCCGGCGTCGACATCGCCGCCGTCGCCGAGCACCCGCGCCTGGAGCTGGGCCACGGTGAGATTCCCCGCGTGGTGCCCGCGCAGGCCCTCGAGGGCGCGGCGGGCGTCGGCCAGCCGGCCGGCGCTCAGGTGCGCCTGCGCCAGCCGCGCGCCGAACTCCAGACCGGTCGGCCTGAGCGCGACCCCCTGCCGGTAGACCCGGCTGGCGGCGTCGTAGTCCTGGAGCTGCTCGTAGGCATAGCCGACCCGCCTGAGCAGCCCGGCAATCTGCCGGCTTCGCAGGCCGCGCGCCTCGATTTCCGCGAGCAGTGGCTCCAGCACCTCGATGACCTGGCGGTGCTGCCGCCGGCGGCTGAACACCTCGGCCAGCGCGAACGTGCCGCGCAACCCCTCGGGCTCGACGTCGACCAGCCTGCGCGCCACCGCCTCGGCGGCATCGAAGTTCCCCAGCTCCAGCTCGACCTCCGACAGGAGGTAGAGCCCGGCCGCGTCCATCGGCCGCATCGTGACGAGCTCGTCGAGGACGTCGCGCGCCCGCTCGGCCTGTCCGTCCTGCAGCAGCGCGTTGGCGAGCCGGCGCCGCGTGCGCGCGCTCCGCGGGTTGCGATCGACCGCGCGCTCGTACGCCTCGACGGCATCGCCCCAGCGGCCGCCCCGGCCGTACAGCTCCGCGAGGCTCCGCAGCGCCCGCGACGAGGGCGGGCCGCCGGCGACGACCCGTTCCAGGGTCTCGACCGCGTCCGCCATGCGGCCGCCGAGCTCGTAGGCCCGCGCCAGCAGCAGCCCCGTCTCCGAGAAGCCCGGCGCCTCCTTCTGCAGCGCCTCGAGCAGGTCGATCGCCTGCTGCGCCGAGTTGGCGCGCAGATACAGCCGGCCCAGGGTCAGCTCGACCTGAAAATCGGGCAGCGGCCCGACGCGCGCCTGCTCCAGGTGGTCGATCGCGAGCTGGATGTCCTCCGCCGTGCCCGCCCGGGCGTTGGCGCGCGACGCGTATATCAGTCCCAGGATGCGGTGCGCCGTGGCGTTGCCCGGCTCGCGCGCGAGCGCCTCGCGCGCCGCGGCGACCGCCTCCTCGCCGCGGTTGTGGCGGGCGTAGAGCGAGGACAGCTCGGCCAGGATCTCGCCGCTTGCACGGTCCAGCTCGGACGCCTCGCGGTAGGCGCGAATCGCGCCGTCCACGTCGTCCTCGTTCTCGAGGTAGCGCCCGCGCAGGAACAGGCGGTACGCCTCGCCGCGGCCCGCGGGGCGCGCTTCCGGATCCGTCTGGGCCGCAACGGGTTGGGCGGCAGGCAACAGCAACCAGACGAGGACGCCGACTAGGAGCCCGGCGCGCATGGCGATTGCGATTGTTCCACAGGAGGCGGCACGACGACAAGCCGGCAGGCGAAAAACCCGGGCGCGGCCGCCGGATCGGCCGCGGGCCGTCTTGCCGTTTTGCTATAGTGGGCTCGGTTTTTCCGCGGAGGTTCAACTGGGCGTCGACCCGGAGCTGCTCGCGATCCTCGCCTGTCCCGACTGCAAGACGCCGGTCGTTCTGGTGCACGAGGGCGCCGGCCTGAAATGCGGACAGTGTTACCGCGTGTACCCGATCAAGGACGACATCCCGGTGATGCTGATCGACGAGGCCACCACGGAACCCGTCACCGCGGACTCCTAGCGACGGTGGTTGCCGACACCCGGCGGCACGAGCAGGTCGCGCGCGCCGCGTTGTTCGCGTTCGTCGCGGCCCTGCAGGTCTCGATCGCCGCATCCTCCCTGCTCCTGACGGCCACGCTCGGCCTCTGGCTCGCGCTCCTCGTGCGGGCACGCGAGCGCCCGCGCCTCCCGGCCTTCTTTCCGCCGCTCGCCGCGTACGCGCTGTTGACGATGGCGGCGGTCGCGGCCTCGGTCGACCCGGCCGCGAGCCTGTCCGACGCGCGCGAGGTGCTGCTCTTCCTCGTCGTGCCGGCCGTCTACCGGCTCGCCCGCGGGCGCGCGGCGGACACCGTGGCCGGCATCATCGTCACCGTCGGGTCCCTCACGGCGCTCTACGGCATCGTGCAGTACGGCATCCTCGAGTACGACCATCTGGGCCGGCGCCCCCAGGGCTCGATGGGGCACTACATGACCTACTCGGGACTGCTGATGCTGGTCATCGGCGTGGCCGCCGCCCGCGTCCTCTTCGACGCCCGCAACCGCACCTGGGCCGGCCTCGTTCTGCCGGCGTTGGCGGTCGCCCTGGCGTTGACGTTCACCCGCAGCGCCTGGGTGGGAGCGTGCCTGGCCGTGGGCCTGCTGCTGGTGCTGAAGGACCTCCGGCTGCTGGCGGCCGCGCCGGTGCTGGCCGCCCTCTTCTTCACGCTGGCCCCGGCGGGCATCACCGACCGCGCGTACTCGATGTTCGACCTGCAGGACCCCACGAACCGCGACCGCTTCGCGATGGGACGCGCGGGCCTGCGGATGGTGCGGGATCACCCGCTGACCGGGGTCGGACCGGACATGGTGCAGCGACTCTACCCGCGCTACCGCGACGAGGCCGCCGTCAACGACACCAACCCTCACCTCCACAACGTGCCGCTGCAGATCGCGGCCGAGCGCGGGCTGCCCGCACTCGGCGCCTGGCTCTGGTTCGTGGCGGCCGCGGCGCGCGAGCTGGCCGCGAGGTTCCGGCAGCCGCCTTCGCGCGCGGCGGCCGGCGCCGGCCTCGCCGCGCTGGCCGGCATGCTGGCCGCGGGGATGTTCGAGTACAACTTCGGCGACTCCGAGTTCCTGATGCTGCTGCTCGTCGTGCTCACGCTGCCGGCGGCCCGCGCCTGGTCCGGGGCGCACGCCGGCGGCCGGGAGGCTGCGCCGTAGAACGGCGCCGCGGCGGGGACCTCATCCGTTCCTGCGCGGCGCCGCCGTCGGGCGGTCGGCCGGATCGCCGGTCCCGGCAGGGGCGCCAACGCGCCGTCTGACGGCGGCGACGTCACGCTGAATGCCGGCGAGCCGCTCCTCGGCCGCGGCGAGCCGCGCGTCGAGGCGGTCGAGGCGCGAGTTCAACGCCCGCGACAGGACAGCCAGCTCCCGCTGGAGCCGGGCGCTGACGCTCTGCACCAGATCGTCGCGTTCGTCGGGCGTCATTCCTCCGCGCGCGTCGCGCTGCCGACGCGGACGGTCCGGGTCCTGGCGACCGCCACGGCGTGCTCGACCCTGATTCATAAGCTCCTGCTCGAGCGAATAGTAGCCGCCAAACATGATTTTCTCGCGAACTATGCGTTCTTAATCGTGATTTTTTCATGACTATCGCTGTTCAGGGAACTGCCTCCTGCTATCATGGGCCCCGGTGCGGTGCGGCGGAGCCAGCCGTTGCGGAGCGACGACGAGCTGAAGCGCGAGAACGAGGCGCTGCGGAACCGCAGCTCGAATCTGTGCGCGGCTGTCCTGCGCATCAACGCGAGCCTCGAGGTCACCACCGTCCTGCGCGAGGTCGTCGACAGCGCCCGCGCGCTGACCGGCGCCCGCTACGGCGTGATCACGACCATCGACGACGCGAGGCAGGTCGAGGAGTCCGTCTTTTCCGGGTTCACTCCCGAGGAACACGAGCGGGTGGTCAGTTGGCCCGCCGGGATGCGGCTCTTCGAGCACTTCCGGGACCTGCCGGGCGTGCTGCGACTGTCCGACCTGGCGGCCTACGTCCAATCGCTCGGCTATGCCCCGGAGCCCGCGTGGTGGTCGACGCCCTTCCAGGGCACGCCGATGCATCATCGGGGCGCGCACGTGGGGCTCTTCTTCCTTGCCGCCAAGGAAGGCGGGGGCGAGTTCACGAGCGAGGACGAGGAGATCCTGGTGCTGTTCGCGTCGCAGGCGGCGGCGGCGATCGCCAACGCCCGCACGCACCAGGACGAGCGCCGGGCACGGGCCAACCTGGAGGCCCTGGTCGAAACGTCGCCGGTGGGCGTCGTGGTCTTCGATGCCAGGACCGGCAGCCCCAGGTCGCTCAACCGCGAGGCGCGGCGCATCGTCGAAGGCCTGCGCACGCCGGGCCGCCCGGTAGAGGAGCTGCTGGATGTAGCCACGGTCCAGCGGGCTGACGGGCCGGCCATCGCCCTCGACGAGTTTCCGCTGGTGCAGCACCTGAGCAACGGCGAGACGGTGCGCGCCGAGGAGATCGTGCTCTCGGTCCCCGACGGCCGGAGCGTCACGACGCTGGTCAACGTCACGCCGATCCCCGCCGCTGACGGCCAGATCGAGTCGGTGGTGGTCACCATGCAGGACCTGGCGCCGCTGGAAGACCTCGAGCGGCTGCGGACCGAGTTCCTGGGCATGGTGAGCCACGAGCTGCGGGCGCCGCTGACCTCGATCAAGGGCTCGGCGGCCACGGTGCTGAACGCCTCGCAGGTGCCCGACCCGGCCGAGATGCTGCAGTTCTTCCGGATCATCGACGAGCAGGCCAACCACATGCGGGGCCTGATCAGCGACCTGCTGGACGCGGGGCGCATCGAGACGGGGACGCTCTCGGTGGCTCCCGAGCCCGCGGAGGTGCCCGGCCTGGTGGACCAGGCCCGCAGCACGTTCCTGAGCGGCGGCGGGCGGCACACCGTTCGCATCGACCTGCCGTCGGACCTGCCGCGGGTGATGGCCGACCGGCAGCGCGTCGTGCAGATCTTCAACAACCTCTTCTCCAACGCGGCGCGGCACTCGCCCGAGTCGTCGCCCATCCGGGTCGACGCGGCGCGGGACGGGGTTCACGTTGCCATCTCGGTAGCCGACGAAGGGCGGGGCGTGCCGCCGGAGCGGTTGCCGCACCTGTTCCGCAAGCACGCCGGCGCGGCCGGCGCCGGCCGGGAGCCGGGGGCCGGGGGTTACGGCCTGGGCCTCGCCATCTGCAGGGGCCTGGTGGAGGCGCACGGGGGCCGCATCTGGGCCGCGAGCGGCGGGGCAGGCCAGGGCACGCGATTCACCTTCACGCTGCCCGTGGCCGAGAAGGCTGGTGACGGCCCTGCCGCGGGCCGCGCCCCGAGCCGCTCCCGGACGCCTCGGCAAACCGGGGCGGAGGGGCGCATCCTCGTGGTGGACGACGACCCGCAGGTGCTGCGCTACGTGCGGGACGCTCTCGCGGCGGCCGGCTACTCCCCGGTCGTGACGGGCGACCCGCGGGAGCTCTCCCGCGTCATCAGGATGGAGCGCCCCCGGCTCGTCCTGCTGGACCTGCTGCTGCCCGGGACGGACGGCATCAAGCTGATGGAGCAGGTTCCCGAGCTGGCCGATCTGCCGATCATCTTCATCTCCGGCTATGGCCGGGACGAGACGATCGCGAGGGCGCTGGAGATGGGAGCCACCGACTACGTCGTCAAGCCCTTCTCGCCGACGGAGCTGACGGCGCGGGTCAAGGCGGCCCTGCGGCGGCGGGCCGAGCCGGAGCCGTTCGTGCTCGGAGACCTCGCCGTCCACTACCAGGAGCGGCGGGTGACGGTGGCCGGCCGCCCCGTGGCGCTGACGGCCACCGAGTACGATCTGCTGCGCGTGCTCTCGATCAACGCGGGCCGGGTGGTGACGTACGACTCCCTGCTGCGCCAGGTGTGGGTGGGACGGAATCGCGGCATCGGCGACGTGAAGCTGGTGCGCTCCTTCGTGAAGAAGCTCCGCCGCAAGCTGGGCGACGACGCCGGCCGGCCGGCCTACGTCCTGACCGAGCGCGGGGTCGGCTACCGCATGCCCGGACCGGGCGATCGGTAGGTAGCGGTCGCCGTCTCTCCTTTCGCAAGCCCGGAGTCGCCGGCGTCCCCCGAACATGCAGCCGGCGGCCCGCGCCGCCTCCCGGGCCGGGCGAGTGAACGAACGGCAAGCGGCTCACCGCAGGTACAATTGCGGCCTGTCAAGTAGCTCGACGGCTCAGGCGAGACGGGAGGCTGGCATGCGAATCGCTATCTCCTGGGCAGGCGCACTCCTCGGTGCGGCGGTTGCCGGTGCGGTGCTCTCGGCTGCCGGCCGGCAACCGGACGCGGCCGGGCCGTTCACGGCCGCACAGGCCGCGGCGGGGGGTGCGGCGTTCCAGGCCAACTGCGCGTTCTGCCACGGGGCGGATCTGTCCGGCGGACCGTACGCGCCGCCGCTGGCCGGCCCCACGTTCGCGGAGGGCTGGAGCCGGCGGACGACACTCGATCTGATCGAGGCGCTCCGCACGATGCCGCCGGGCGACCCCGGCGCGCTGGGCGACGAGGCCCACGCGAACCTGGCCGCCTACATCCTGCAGGCGAACGGCGTGGCCTTCGGTCCGGCGCCCCTGACGGTGACGGCGGCCGCGTCGATCGCGGCGGCGCTGGCCAGCCGCTCCGACGCGGCCGCGCCGCCCGGAGCGCCGCTGCTGGCCGTCCTGCAGCCCGCTGGCCGCACGGCCGCCCGGCGCGGCGCCGGCGGACGGACGGCAGCCGCGATCGAGCAGCGAGTGGCCGCTGTACGGCGGCTCCGCCACGAACCAGCGCTACTCGACGCTGGCGCAGATCACGACGAGCAATGTCGCCGCGCTCGGCGGCGCCTGGGCGACCCGGCTTCCAGGCCCCACCAACCAGTCCTCGCTTGCCATGTCGAACGGCCGGATCTTCGCGGCGCTGATGAACTGCAACGTGGCCGCGCTCGACGCGCAGACCGGCGCGATCGCGTGGGTCGCCGAGCTGGCGGAGCCGCCCGCGCGGCGCGGTCTGGCGGTCGCCCCCGATCTCGGCTTCGTGCTCGTGGCGGGCGCCGGCGGCACGGTCCATGCCCTCGACATGGCAACCGGCGAGTCCGCGTGGACGCACCCGCTCGCGCGGGATGCCGCCAACGACATGCCCCTGCGCATTTCCTCGGCGCCGACCTACGCCGACGGCGTGCTGCTCGTCGCGCTCGCGGGCGGCGACAGCGGCCGGCGGGGCGGGGTCGGCGCGCTCGACGCGCGCACCGGCGCCGAGCTGTGGCGCTTCTACGCCATCCCCGGACCCGATGACGTCGGGTTCGAGACGTGGCCCAACAACGAGATGTGGCGGGCCGGCGGCGGCGCCGTCTGGAGTCCGCCGGCCGTCGATCCCGAGCTGGGAATGGTCTACTTCGGCACGGGCAACCCGAACGGCAATCCGCTGGGCCTGCAGGGCCAGCATCCCACGCAGCATCCGGGTCCGCACCCCTCGCACTCGGGCGACCTGCGCCCGGGCGATCAGCTCTTCGCCGCCTCGGTCGTGGCCCTCGACCTCGCGACGGGCGCCTACCGCTGGCACTTCCAGCTCACGCGGCACGACATCTGGGACATGGACGTGCCCACGCCCATGGTGCTGTACGACACGACGCGGGACGGACGGCCCCGCAAGGGCATTGCGGTCATGCGCACGGACGGGTACCTCTTCCTGCTGGACCGCGTCGACGGATCGCCGCTGCTGCCGATCGAGGAGCGCCCGGTCCCGCAGGATCCCTTTCAGGTGACGGAGGCCACGCAGCCGTTTCCCGCCGGGGGCGAGCAGGTGGTCCCCAACTGCATCGAGCCGTGGCTCGTGCCGCCCGGGTTCCGGACCGGTTGCTACTTCGACCCGCTCAACCAGCCCGACGTGATGGTGCCCTACATCGGCACCCGGCAGGCCCCGATGGCCTACAGCCCGGAGACGGGCTATTTCTACGTGGGGGCGGCCGTCTTCCCGTGGTGGGCGACGCGGTTCGGCGTCTCCTACAACGAACCGGGCATCCAGTGGTACGGATTGATCACGGCCGTCGACTCGCGCACGAACACCATCGCGTGGCAGCGGCGCTCCCCGTATCCCAAGGCGCATGGCGGCGGCATGCTGGCCACGGCGGGGAACCTGGTGTTCCACGGCGAGGTGGACGGCACCGTTCAGGCCCTCGACGCCGCGACCGGCGAGCTGCTGTGGCAGTTCCAGACCGGCCTGGGCGCCGACTCGGCCCCCGTCATCACCTACGAGCTGGACGGCGAGCAGTACATCGCCCTCGCGCCGAGCGGCGGCGGGTCGACGCATGGGCCGCCGATGGGCGCCCGCTCGACCGGCGACGCCGTGTGGGCTTTCAAGCTCGGGGGCACCGTTCGACCGGCCAGTCCGCCGGCATTGCCGCCGAGGGTGCAGACCTTCGAGGGACACGGGCTGGTCGAGAGGACGAACGCGATCGTCATCGACTTCGAAGAGCGGCGGCGGGACACCATCCGGCCGCCGGGCCTCGAGATCGACGACTACGAAACCTTCGAGCCGCGGCGCGTGCAGGTGGCCGCGGGCGAGCAGGTCACCTGGACGAACACCGGCGAAGCGCCGCACACGATCGCCGTTCGCCAGCAGCCGTGGACGACGGGACTGATCGCGCCCGGCGCGACCGGCTCGATCCGCTTCGATGCGCCCGGCAGGTACGTCTACACTTGCGAGCAGCACCCCTGGCAGCAGGGAGAGATCACCGTCGTACGGTGAGAGGCATCATTCAGACGGGCTGCGCCTA
This sequence comes from uncultured Vicinamibacteraceae bacterium, assembly GCA_964348425.1. Taxonomy (GTDB): domain Bacteria; phylum Acidobacteriota; class Vicinamibacteria; order Vicinamibacterales; family UBA8438; genus JAAXGX01. The sequence goes on from CAYGCV010000048.1 coordinate 14,513, forward strand.
ACGGCCGGTCTCGAGCCACTCGATGATGCGCGGCGTGACGAATTCCGGCATCTCGCGGTGCGGCCCATGGCCCACGCCGGGCAGCACGTGCATCGTGAGCGGCCCGTCGACCCAGTCCCACATGCCGTTCACCGAGGGGTTCAGGAAGAACGGCCCGCTCTTCCCGTAGATGAACAGCGTGGGCGCCGCGACGGGCGGGAACTCGTCGTACCTGAACCCGACCGACTCGGTCTCCAGGGTCGTGGGCGCCGTCGGCCAGTTCGTCTTGTAGAAGCCGACCACTGAATCGGTGTCGAGACAGGCGGCGGCCTCCTTGCGCAACTGGGCGAGGTGCGCGGGCTCGTCCGGGTCCCGCGGCGCGGCGCGGACCCCGGCGCCGAAGTCCTCGCCCGCCTGCGGATACACCTGCATGTTCCGCTGGAACAGGTTCGCCTGCTGCTGCGCGGGGTTGTCCATCAGCTCCCGCAGCAGCCCCCCGGGGTGCACCGTGCCCAGCGAGATGAGGCGCTCCGTCTGCTCGGGGCGCGTCATCGCGAAGTGCCAGGCGTAGAGCCCCCCGCTGTCCTGCCCGAGGATCGTCGCCCTGTCCTCGCCGAAGTGCTCGATGAGGGCGCTGATGTCCTCCGAGACCCGCTCCGCGGCGTAGCTGTCGTGCCCCGCCGGCTTGTCGCTCACGTCGGTGCCGCGGGTGGACATGGCGACGACGCGGTACTTCTCGGCCAGCATCGGGATCTGGTGCCGGTAGTCGTGCCACGGCGAGGCGACGCCGTGCACCAGGATTACCAGGGGTCCCTCGCCGGCCGTGTGGTACACGATCCTGACCCCGTTCGAGTCGACCGACCCCTCGGTGGCGACGACCGCCTCGCCCCGCCAGTCGGTGACCCGCACCGCCGGCGCGCTGACGCACGGCTTCTTCGTCAGCCACATCAGCCCGAAGTTCGCGTAGGCCTCGCGGTCGACCGAGATCTCCTGGTTGACGCGGTAGCCCTCGGGCGAGACGAAGTACGACCGGCCCCGCAGCGAGTAGGTGGTGGCGTCGTGCTCGATCTCGGGCGTCTCCCAGAACGCGCTGTAGTACCCGCCTAGGTCGCCGCCGACCGGACCCGTCTGCAGGAGCGCGAACCCCGCGTCGTAGACGACGTAGCGGACGAGGTGCTGGCCGCCCAGGCCGTACTCGTAGAAGATCATCCCCTCGCCGGAGATCGCCGTCCCGTCCCGGCCCTGCAGGTAGACCTCGACCTTCAGGAAGCGGCTGTCGATGTGCGTGACCCGCTCGATGCCCGTCAACGGCCCCGGCGGAAACAGCCCCACGTCGTCGGGCGGGGTCCATTCGACCTCCCACACGCCGAGGAGGTAGCGCGGGTCGAACGGCTGCGCCATGTCGTCGCTGGAGGTCGGTCCACCCTGGGCCGCGGCGCGCGGCGGCACCGCGCCGACCGCGCCGACGGCCAGCCACACGGCAATCAACGTCTTCATCATCGAGATGGGGCTGCGCCCCAAGCCCCCCGGCCCCTGCGCCCCGCGCCGCTCCCGCCGAGGCGCGCTGTGCGCGCCTAGTTGCTTGTCCGCTTGCCGAGATCTTCCTTGTCGATGGTGTACTTCGTGAAGATGAAGAACATCTCGTCCCAGCTCTGCTCGCCCCAGTACACCTCGCGGTCCGGGCTCGGGTTGTAGCGGTTGCGGATGCTGTTGTCGAAGTGTCCGACCGTCTTGAGCGTGCTGCCGGCGGGCACCTTCAGCGGCTCGACGAAGTCGTACTCGATCTGCCAGTTGAAGTCGTAGTTCAGCACGTGCAGCAGCGTCTCCTCCGTGCCGTCCGGGTAGCTGACGATGTACGTCATGTCCTTGCCGCGGAAGTGCATGTGCGGCCACACCCCGTAGAGCGTCACGTCGTCCAGCACCGGCCAGATGCCGGTCACCCTGAAGTCCCCGGCGTGGGGCGGGATGTTGGGCGTCCGGGTGAAGCCGGAACCCGCCTGCAGCTCGAGCTGCTCCTCGTTCTCGACGATGCGCACCTGACCGGTGCCGCCGTGCTCGCCGCTGCCCACGGTGAGCATGCGGCGCCGCGGCGGCTGCCGGGCGAACCAGAAGGCGGCGGTGGAGCGGTCGGTCTCCGGGCGGCCCGTGAGCGTGTAGTGCATCTGGAACTCGAGGTCCCGCTCGGCGTAGACCAGCTTGGCCGTGCCCTCCGGGAACCGGTTGAAGCCCCCGCCCGGCCGGTAGAAGATGAGCTGCGCGTCCGCGACGAACTCGCGGGCGGCCTCCCGGCGCGCCAGCTTCACCGCGGGGTCCTCGTACGGGTTGATCGGCACCGGCATCGGAATCAGTTGGCCGCCCGGGCGCACCCGGTCCTCGCCCAGCCTGGTGCCCGGAGGCAACTGCCGCGTGAATATGCCGGCGTGATGCACCACCGCCGGGTTGCCCGGACGCATCTGGACCGCCTCCAGGAAGACGTCCTCCTCGAACGGGTTCTCCGCCCAGACGCTCAGGTATTCGATCTCGCCCTGGGCCGGCAGCTCGACGTCGATTGGCATCTCGAGCACGACGTCCGGCGGCCGCTCGTGCAGCCAGTCGCTCGCGAACTCCGGCGCCCGCGGCGCGGGGCCGGCGCCCTCCGGCGCGCCGCCGTCGACCCACGCCGCGATGGTGTCGACCTCCGCCTGACTCAGCGCCGTGACGTCCCTGAACTTCCCGAAGCGCGGGTCGGCGAACCACGGCGGCATCTCGCGCGCGACGACCTTGGTCCTGATGGCGCGGGCCCACGGCCGCGCCTCCCGGTACGACGTCAGCGCCATCGGCGCGACCTGGCCCGCGCGGTGGCAGCTCGCGCAGTTCTCGTACAGGATCGGCCCCACGTCCGCATTGAAGGTGGGCGCCGACTCCGCGGCGGCGTTCTCGCCCGCCGCCGCCGCACCCGCCGTCGCGCCGACCACGACGAGCACCGCGCCGAACACAGCCGCCAGACGACCTGCAACCATCAGGACCTCCTGCAACCTCCGTGTCGTTCCGCCCCAACCGCGTGCCGCATGCTAACGTACAGGAGTCTGCGCCGTAGAACGGTGCAGACTCCGCAAGGCGCGCACAGCGCGCCT
>CAYGCV010000049.1:0-17390 GCA_964348425.1 uncultured Vicinamibacteraceae bacterium
CGGCTTCATGCGGCGCTTCGACTTCGGGCGCAACCACGGGGCGTTCCGCTTCAGCCCGCGCCCGCGGTCCATCGACCTGATCCGCCGCTTCGTCTGGGAGGCCCGGTTCGATTCCTTCCGCAGCCGGGCCGGGCGGCTCGACACGGAGCTGCTGCAGGGCAAGTTCGGCATCGAGCTGGAGAACAGCGACATTCTCATGGCGGACTACATCCGCAGCAACGAGTACGTCGACCGGGTGTTCGACGTGGCCGGCGTGGACGTGGGGGTGGGCGGCTACCGCTTCCAGGACACCATGCTCACCTACGAGCTGGGCCAGCAGCGCCGCTTCTCCGGCCTGGTCACGTTCCAGCGCGGCGGCTTCTTCGGCGGCAGGAAGACGACCATCGGCTTCGGCCGCCGGACCGGGCTGTCGGGCGGGCGGCTGGCGATCACGCCGCGCGTGTCGTTCGAGCCGGGCGTGTCGCTGAACTGGATCGAGCTGCCCGCCGGCAAGGTGACCACGACGCTGATCACGACGCGGACGACCTACACCCCCACGCCGTTCCTGTTCGTCAGCGCGCTCGTCCAGTACAACTCGGCGGCCAACGACGCGAGCGCCAACGTCCGCCTGCGCTGGGAGTACCAGCCGGGCAGCGAGCTGTTCATCGTCTACAACGAGCAGCGCGACACGCTCGTCCGCGGGCGCCGTTTCCCGGAGCTGTACAACCGCGCGCTCATCATCAAGTTCAACCGCCTCTTCCGGTTCTGAAAGGCCGGCTGTAGGGTAGAATCTAGAAGTTTCCCCATGAGACCGCATCTGAAACCTCTACTTGCCGGCTTGCTGCTGGCCGGTCTGGCTGTGCCTGGCGGGGCGGCGGCCGGCGCGCCGCAGCCCGCTACGACCGCGTCCAGTGCCGGCACGCCGGCGGACGCGCTGCTCGCCCGCTACTGCGTCACCTGTCACAACGAGCGCATCCGGACGGCCGGGCTGGCGCTCGACGGCCTCGATTCCTCGAACGTGAGCAGCCATCCCGACGTGTGGGAGAAGGTCGTGCGCAAGCTGCGCGGGGCGGTGATGCCGCCGGTCGGCCGGCCGCGCCCGGACGAGGCCGAGTACGACCGGGTCGCCGCGTGGCTGGAGGCGGAGCTGGACGGCGCCTGGGCGGCGGCGCCCGATCCCGGGCGCACGGAGACGTTTCATCGCCTCAACCGCGCCGAGTACGGCAACGCCGTGCGCGACCTGCTGGCGCTGGATATCGACGTCGGCGACTTCCTGCAGGCCGACGACGCCAGCTACGGCTTCGACAACATCGCCGGCGTGCTCAGGATGTCGCAGTCGCTCATGGAGCGCTATCTGGCGGCGGCGCGGACGATCAGCCGCATGGCGGTCGGCAGCCCGCCGCCCGCGGTCGACTCGGTGGTCTATCGCGTCGCCGACGACATGCAGCAGCAGCACCGCGTGGAGGCGTTGCCGTTCGGCACGCGCGGCGGGCTGCTCGTGGAGCACTTCTTCCCGCAGAGCGCGCAGTACGACATTCGGGTCGAGGTGGGCAACGACCGCGGGCTGCGCGGCAGCCACCGCATGGAGGTCAGCGTCGACGGCGAGCAGGTGCAGCTCTTCGAGGTGGGCCAGCCGCCGCCCGACGCGTCGGCCCAGCCGACCACCAACACGGCCGCCATCGTGTACGTGACGGACGGCGTCTACGACGTCCGGGTGCCGGTGGCCGGCGGCCCGCACGACATCGGCGTGACGTTCTACAAGCAGCCCACACCGCTGGTCGAGCAGGTGCGGGAGGTGTTCGAGAACCCGACGATAGCCAACAACGTGGGCGTCGGCGGCCGCATGCCGACCGTCACGACCGTCACGATAGCCGGGCCGTACTCGCCGGAGGGCTCCGGGGAGACGCCGAGCCGGCAGCGCATCTTCACCTGTCGGCCGGCGACCGCGGCCGAGGAGACGCCGTGCGCCGCGACGATCCTCTCCACGCTCGCGCGGCGCGCCTACCGCGGGTTCGTCGCCGACGGTGACGTGGACGTGCTGCTCGACTTCTACCACGCCGGCCGCGCGCGCGGCGCGAGCTTCGAGGACGGCATCGAGCTGGCCCTCCGCCGGCTGCTGGTGAGCCCGGAGTTCCTGTACCGGATCGAGGCCGACCCGGCAGCGGCGTCCGCCGCGCCGTCCGTCGGCGCGCCCGGCGTCTATCGCCTCGGCGGCCTGGAGCTGGCGTCGCGCCTGTCGTTCTTCCTGTGGAGCAGCATTCCGGACGAGGAGCTGCTGGACGCGGCGGAGCAGGGACTGCTGGACGATCCGGCGGAGCTCGAGCGGCAGGTGCGGCGGATGCTGGCCGATCCCCGCTCGGCGGCGCTGACCGAGAACTTCGCCGGGCAGTGGCTTCAGTTGCGGAACCTGGAAACGGTGGTCCGGCCGGGCGATCCGTACTCACGGACGTTCGACGAATCGCTGCGGCAGGGGCTGCTGCGAGAGACCAGGCTGTTCATCGGCAGCATCCTGCGCGAGGACCGCGGCCTGCTGGAGATCCTGACGGCCGACTACACCTTCCTCAACGAGCGCGTGGCGCGGCACTACGGGCTGCTGGACGTGCAGGGCAGCCATTTCCGGCGCGTCGAGCTCCCCGAGTCGAGTCCGCGGCGCGGCCTGCTCGGCCACGGGAGCGTGCTGACGCTCACCTCCCACGCCATCCGGACCTCGCCGGTCAACCGCGGCAAGTGGATCCTCGTCAACATCCTGGGCACGCCGCCGCCCGATCCGCCCGCCAACGTCCCGGCGCTGGACGACCGCAAGACCCAGGCCAAGGTGGCGACGCTCCGCGAGCGGATGTCCCGGCACCGGGCGAATCCCGCCTGCGCGAGCTGCCACAACATCATCGACCCGGCCGGGTTCGCCCTGGAGAACTTCGACGCGGTCGGCCGCTGGCGGCTGGTCGACGAGTCGTTCAACACCATCGACGCATCGGGCGCGTTGCCCGACGGCACGCGCTTCGACGGCGTCGCCGAGCTGACGGCAGCGCTGATTCGCCGTCCGGAGCGCTTCGTGACGACGGTGACGGAGAAGCTGCTGACGTATGCGCTCGGGCGCGGCCTCGAGCACTACGACATGCCGGCCGTGCGCCGCATCGTGCGGGAGGCGGCCGGAGACGACTACCGCTTGCAGACGATCGTCACCGGCATCGCGGGCAGCTATCCGTTCCTGCACCGGCGGGCCGGCGGCGCCGCGGGCGCGGCGACGACGGCGGCGTCGCGCTGACGCGCCACATCGAGAGGAGCTGGCAACCGTGATCGTTACCAGAAAGAGCCTGCCCCGGCGGACGGTGCTGCGCGGACTCGGGGCCACCGTCGCGCTGCCGTTTCTCGACGCCATGGCCCCCGCGCTGACGGCCGTCTCGAAGACGGCGGCGTCGCCCACGCCCCGGATGGGGTTCTTCTACGTGCCCAACGGCATGTTCCTCCCGAGCTTCCATCCCCAGGGCGACGGCGGCACGGACTTCGAGTTGACGCCCACGCTGAAGCCGCTCGAGGCGTTCCGCGACCAGATCGTGGTCGTCAGCGGCCTGAGCAACAGCGGCGTCGTCAGCACGAACGAAGGCGGCGGCGTCCACACGCGGGCGCACGGCGGCTGGCTGAGCGGCGTGCTGCCGAAGCGCACCGAGGGCGCCGACCTGCGCGCCGGCAAGACGCTCGACCAGTACGCGGCGGACAAGCTCGGCGCCGACACGTCGCTGCGCTCGCTGGAGCTGACGATCGATTCGAACTACCAGGTCGGGAACTGCGAGAACGGCTACAGTTGCGCCTACATCAACTCCAGCTCGTGGCTGACCGCGACCACGCCGCTGCCGCACGAGCGCGACCCGCGCGTGGTCTTCCGCCGCCTGTTCGGCGACGGCGGCAGCGTGGCGGCGCGCCTGACGCAGATGCGGACCGACCGCAGCATCCTCGACTCGGTGTCCGACAGCCTCACGCGCCTGGAGCGGCGCCTGGGCCTGCAGGACCGCGCCACGGTGGACGAGTACCTGGACTCGGTCCGCGAGATCGAGCGGCGCATCCAGCGCGCCGAGGTGCACAACGCGACGACGCCGCTGCCGTCGCTCGCGCAGCCGACGGGCGTGCCCGACGACTACGAGGAGCACGTCGAGCTGATGCACGACCTGCTGGTCCTCGGCTTCCAGGCGGACGTCACGCGGGTGAGCTGCATGCAGATGGCCCGCGAGCTCAGCGGCCGCTCGTATCCGGGCATCGGCGTTCCGGAGGGGCACCACACGGTGTCGCACCACCAGCTCGACCAGCACAACATCGCCCAGTACACGAAGATCAACACGTACCACATGACCCTGTTCGCGCGGCTCCTCGACCGGATGCGGCGCACGCCGGACGGCGACGGCACGCTGCTGGACCACGCCGTCCTGCTGTGGGGCGCGGGCATGGGCGACGGCGATCACCACACGCCGTACAACCTGCCCATCACCCTGGCCGGCGGCGGCTGCGGCACGCTCAAGGGTGGGCGGCACCTCAAGTACGCGCTGCACACCCCGTTCATGAACCTGGGGCTGAGCCTGCTCGAGAAGGTCGGCGTGCAGGTGGACCGCATATCCGACAGCACGGGTCCGCTGGCCGGCGTCTGAGCTCTCACCATGCCTGGCATCACGAAGAGGTCGTTCCTGCCGGCGCTGCTCGTCGGCGCCGGCGTGCTCGCCCCCGGTGTGGCGGCCACCCCGGCGGCGGAGGCTGCGGCGCGCGGCGACGCGCCGCTGATCGCGGCCGTCAAGGCCGTGGATGTCCACCGGGTGCGGGCGTTGATCGCCGACCCTGCCGTCGACGTGGACCGGGCCGCGCCGGATGGCGCCACCGCGCTGCACTGGGCCGTGCACCGCGACGATCCGCGGCTGGTCGAGCTGCTGATCGCGGCCGGCGCGGACGTGGCGGCGGCGAACCGCTACGGCGTGCGGCCGATTGCCCTGGCCGCCGAGAACGGGAACGCCGCCGTCCTCGACGCGCTGCTCGCGGCCGGCGCCGATGCGAACGCCGCCCTGCCGGGCGGCGAGACCGCGCTGATGACCGCCGCCCGGACCGGCCGGCCCGATGCCCTGCGTGCGTTGATTGCGCACGGTGCGGACGTCAACGCGCGCGACGCGACGCACGGGCAGACGCCGCTGATGTGGGCGGCCGCCCGCGGCCACGCGCGGGCCGTTCACGTGCTGGCCGAGGCCGGCGCCGAAATCGACGCGCGCACCGCCGGCGAGGCGCGGCCGCCGGCCCGGCGCTACATCTTCGCCGTGCCGCCGGTGACCGGGTTCACGCCGCTGATGTTTGCCGCCCGGGGCGGGCACCTCGAGGCCGTCGGCGCGCTCCTCGAGGCCGGCGCCGACGTGAACGCCACGCTGTCGGATGGTCAGAGCGTCCTGGTCGTCACGGTGGCGAACGCGAACTGGGCCGTGGCCGACCACCTGCTCGACCGCGGGGCCGATCCGAACCTGGCCGGCGCGGGCTGGAACGCGCTGCACCAGACGGTGCGCACGCGGCGCATGAACGTCGGCTTCGGCAAGCCGGGGCCGATCCCGGCCGGCAGCGTGGACAGCATCGACGTCATCCGCAAGCTGCTGGCGCGCGGCGTCGACGTCGACGCGCGCATGACGCGCAACGGCATGCAGGACGGGCAGCGCAACCGCCTCAATCGACTCGGCGCCACGGCGTTCTTCCTGGCAGCCAAGGTGACGGACGTCGAGGCGATGCAGGTGCTCGTCGACGCGGGCGCCGATCCGCTGCTGTCGAGCGCGGAGAACACGACGCCGCTGATGGTGGCCGCCGGCCTGGACATCTGGAACCCGGGCGAGGACGGCGGGTCGCTGCCGGGCCAGGAGGAAGAGGTGCTCGCGGCGGTCCGCCTGTGCGTCGAGCTGGGCAACGACGTCAACGCCGTCAACGATCTCGGCGAGACGGCGCTGCACGGCGCCGCCTTCCGCGGCGCCAACATCGTGGTGGACTACCTGGTCGCGCAGGGCGCGAAGCTCGACGCGAGGGACCGCAACGGCTGGACGCCCTGGGCCATCGCCAACGGCTTCAGCTACTCGGACTTCTACAAGGCCCAGAAGCACACCGCCGAGCTGCTGGCGCGCTACCTGGAGCAGCAGGGCCTGCCCACCGGCGATCCGATTCCGGGGTCGGTCTGCTTCGACTGCCTGCAGACGAGGCTCGATCAGGCGCGGGCGGTGCGCGCGCGCGACACGCGCATGGAAGCCGAGTTCGCCGCAGAGGTGGCCGCACCGGACGAGCCGTGAAGCAACTGGCGGCGCTGCTCGGCATCGGCGTGCTGGCGGTCGCCGGCGGACAGGCCGGCCCGCGGCAGACGACCCGCGACGCGCCGATCCCGCACGCGTCCGGCCAGAGCGTGACCCCGGCGTACGAGGGCTGGTTCCCCAACGCGGACGGGACGTTCAGCCTGTCGTTCGGCTACTTCAACCGGAACTACGAAGAGCGGCTGGACATCCCGGTCGGCGCAACCAACCGGTTCGAGCCGGGGCCGGCCGACCGGGGGCAGCCGACGCACTTCCTGCCGCGGCGCCAGACGGGCGTGTTCACGGTCGTGGTGCCGGCCGACTTCGGCGAGCGGGCGCTCACCTGGAGCCTCACGGCCTACGGCGAGACGTACGCCATCCCCGGGCGCCTGCGCCCGGCCTGGCAGATCGACGCCCTCCGCGAGGTGACCAGCGGCAACACGCCGCCGGTGGTCCGGTTCGCGCGGGACGGCGAGCCGGGACAGGGCCCCGGGGGCGTCCGGACGTCGCTCGCGGCGGTCGCGGGCGTGCCGCTGGAGCTGGCGCTGTGGGCGGTGGACGACGGCATCCGGACGTTTCTCCGGTCGCACCTGCCGCCGGCGCTCGGACTGGTGTGGAGCAAGTTCCGGGGGCCGGGCGCCGTCCGCTTCGGCGAGACGGACCCGGCCGTCGGCAGCGCGGGGCGGGCGGTCACGACGGCCACGTTCGACGCGCCGGGCGACTACGTGCTGCGCGTGCTCGCGTGGGACGATTCGGGTCCGCAGGGACCGACGATGGCGGTCGGCTTCCAGTGCTGCTGGACGAACGCATACGTCGACGTCCGCGTGCAGTAGGGCAGTCGTGCCCAAGGCGCACACGGTGCGCCTCGGCGGACGCGGCGCGGGGCGCAGGGGTTCCCGCTAGCGGCCGCCGGGGGCTTGGGGCGCAGCCCCATGGAGGTGAAGATGCAGCTCGGACGCGTCGTGATGATCGGACTCGCCGCGGCGGTTCTCGGCGGGGGCACGGCGGCCGCGCAGCCGGAGGCGGTGACGTTCTCGAGGGACGTGGCGCCGATCCTCCAGCAGCGCTGCGAGGCCTGCCACCGCGAGGGGCAGATGGCCCCGATGTCGCTGGTCACGTACGAGGAGGTGCGGCCCTGGGCGCGCGCCATCCGCCGCAAGGTGGTCGCCCGCGAGATGCCGCCGTGGCACATCGACAGGACGGTCGGCATCCAGGCGTTCGCGAACGACATCTCCCTGACCGACGAGCAGATCGTCGCCATCGCCGCCTGGGTCGACGCGGGCGCGCCGCGCGGCAACCCGGCGGACCTGCCGCCGCCCATCGCGTGGCCGGCCGACGACGTCTGGCGCCTGGCGGGTCAGATGGGCGGCGCCCCCGACCTGGTCGTCATCTCCCCGCCCTGGACGCAGCCGGCCGAGGGCCAGGATCAGTGGTACCAGCCGCTGGTCAAGACCGGCCTGACCGCGGATCGCTGGGTGCGCGGCGTCGAGGTGCGGCCGTCGATCGAGGGCCGCAGGATCGTGCACCATGCGCTGGCGCGGCTCGTGCAGCGGGAGGAGCCCGGCGACTTCACGGCGGCCGTCGACTTCGCGGGGCGCGGCGCGTTCCTCACCGAGTTCGCGGTCGGCAAGAACGGCGACGTCTTCCGCGAAAACACCGGCAAGCTGCTGAAGGCCGGGGCCGGGATCAGCTACGACATCCACTACCACTCGGTCGGCGAGGAGATCACGGACCGCACCGAGGTCGGGTTGTGGTTCTATCCGCGGGGCTTCGTGCCGAAGTACCGCGTCTATGCCCAGGTGCTCGGCACGCGCCAGTCCATGGAGACCTTCGACCTGCCGCCGGGCGAGAAGACGGTCCACCACGCCTACGTCCCGCTGCCGCTCCCGGCGCGGCTCGAGAACTACCAGCCGCACATGCACATGCGGGGCACGGCCATATCGATGGAGGCAATCCTGCCCGACGGGCGGGTCGAGCTGCTGAGCCACGTGGACAGGTTCGACTTCAACTGGCACGTCAACTACGTCTACGCGGAGGACGCGGCGCCGGTGCTGCCGGCGGGCACGGTGATCCACCTGACCGCGTGGCACGACAACACCGAGTCGAACCCGGCCAATCCCGATCCGGCGCAGTGGGTCGGGTGGGGGCAACGCAGCTACGACGACATGTATCACGCGCACGTCAACGTCACGTACCTCACGGACGAGGACTACGCGACGATCATCGAGGACCGCGAGCGCGCCGCGCTGGCCACCGGCGGCCAGTAGCCGGCTGCTCCGCGGGCCGCAGGGTTGGCCGCTGGCCGAAGGGGAAGAACGATGCGAAAGGGACTGCTGTCCGCTGGAATCGCCGGCATCGCCGGCATCGTGCTGCTGGCGGCCGCCGGGTGCGGCGGCGCGCCCATGGAGGAGCCGGCGGCGGGACCTGTCCGGATGCCGGCGGAGCCCGAGCCCGCCGATCCGGAGGCGATCCGGCCGTTCACCATCGCGGTCCCCGACGAGGTCCTCGACGACCTGCGCCTCAGGCTGGCCCAGACCCGCCTGCCCGACGAGATCGACGGCGCGGAGTGGGACTACGGCACGCCGCTGGGCTATCTGACCGAGCTCATCACGTACTGGCGCGACGAGTACGACTGGCGCGCGCAGGAGGCGCGGCTGAACGCGTTCGATCAGTTCAAGACCCGCATCGACGGCATCGACGTGCACTTCATCCATCAGCGCTCGCCCGAGGAGGACGCGCTGCCGCTGCTCATCACGCACGGCTGGCCCGGCACGGTGGTCGAGTTCATGGAGATCATCGGGCCGCTGACCGACCCGGCGGCGCACGGCGGCAGCGCCGGGGACGCCTTCCATGTCATCGCGCCGTCGATCCCCGGCTACGGCTTCTCTGGCCATCCGCGCGAGCGCGGCTTCGGCCCGGAGCAGGCGGCCGACGTCAACGCGGCGCTGATGGCGCGGCTGGGCTACGAGCGGTACGGCCTGCAGGGCGGCGACTGGGGCGCCATCATCAGCCGCTGGCACGCCTTCAAGCACGCCGAGCCGGTGGCCGGGCTGCATCTCAACATGATGATTGCCGGCCCGCCGCCCGGCGTCGAGGATCCGGAAGCGGGCGTGCCCGAGGCCGAGCTCGAGCGGATGCGGGAGCGGACCGCGTTCTTCCAGGGGCCGGAGACCGGGTACAGCCACATCCAGGGCACCAAGCCGCAGACGCTGGGCTACGGGCTGAACGACTCGCCGGCCGGGCAGGCGGCGTGGATCGTCGAGAAGTTCCGGACCTGGTGCGACTGCGACGGCCATCCGGAGACCATCTTCAGCCGCGACGCCCTGCTGACCAACATCATGGTCTACTGGCTGACCGAGTCCGCCACCTCGTCGGCCCGGATGTACTACGAGAGCGGCCTCGCCCGCGCCACCGGCCCCGGCCAGCCCGGCCGCGTCGAGGTGCCGAGCGCCGGCGCCATCTTCCCGCACGAGCTGTTCTACACGCCGCGCGCCTGGGCCGAGGCCCACTACAACCTGGTGCGCTGGACGGAGATGCCCCGCGGCGGCCACTTCGCCGCCATGGAGCAGCCCGAGCTGTTCGTGGACGACGTGCGCGCGTTCTTCGCCGACCTGCGCTGAGGCGCGGGCAGGGGCGTCGCGAGTGGAGGTCAGCATGGCAACGCCGAGCACGCCGCCGCTGCTGCCGTTGCTGCTGCTGGCGTTCGCCGCGGTCCTGCCCCTCGCCGCCTGCGGCGGCCAGCCCGCGGACGAGGCGTCCCCGCCGCCGCCGGCGCCCTGGCTCGGCGACGAGGCCGACCCGGCCGACCCGGAGGCGATCCGGCCGTTCACCATCGCCGTTCCCGACGCCGTGCTCGACGATCTCCACGCGCGGCTGGCGCGCACGCGCCTGCCCGACGAGGTCGACGGCGCCGGCTGGGATTACGGCACGCCGCTGGGCTACCTGAGCGAGCTGATCACCTACTGGCGCGACGAGTACGACTGGCGCGCGCAGGAGGCGCGGCTGAACGCGTTCGACCAGTTCAAGACGCGCATCGACGGCATCGACATCCACTTCATCCACCAGCGCTCGCCCGAGCCGGACGCGCTGCCCCTGATCATCACGCACGGCTGGCCGGGCTCCGTGGCCGAGTTCGTCGAGGTCATCGGTCCGCTGACCGATCCGGCGGCGCACGGCGGCCGGCCGGAGGACGCCTTCCACGTCGTCGCGCCGTCGATGCCCGGCTACGGCTTCTCGGGCCACCCGCGCGGGCGCGGCGTCGGCCCGGAGCAGGCGGCCGCCATCAACGCGCAGCTCATGGCCCGGCTGGGCTACGAGCGGTACGGCGTGCAGGGCGGCGACTGGGGCGCCAACATCGGCCGCTGGCACGCGGTGAATCATCCCGAGCCGGTCGTCGGCCTGCACATCAACCTGGCGATGGCCCTGCCGCCGCCCGACGAGGCGCCCCCCGGCGGCAACCGGCTGCGCGACGGCGCGGCGCTGCAGGGCCGGGAGAACGGCTACTCCCACATCCAGGGCACGAAGCCGCAGACGCTCGGCTACGGCCTGACCGACTCGCCCGCCGGCCAGGCGGCCTGGATCGTCGAGAAGTTCCGCACCTGGTGCGAGTGCGACGGCCACCCGGAGACGATCTTCAGCCGGGACGCGCTGCTCACCAACATCATGCTGTACTGGGTGTCCGGGAGCGGGCCCTCGTCGGCCCGCATGTACTACGAGGCGTTCCACGCGCCGACGTTCGATCCGCCGGGCCGCGTCGAGGTGCCGACCGGCGTCGCGATCTACCCCGGCGAGCCGTTCAATTCGCCGCGCGCGTGGGTGGAGGCGTGGTACAACCTGCAGCACTGGGCCGAGCTGCCGCGCGGCGGCCACTTCGCCGCCATGGAGCAGCCCGCGCTGTTCGTCGGCGACGTGCGGACGTTCTTCGCCGGGCTGCGCTGACGCGTGCGTCCCGGCCGCATCGGGAGGGGACCATCAATGCCGACCATCAGACGACTGCTGCTGCCGGGGATCGTGGCGTTGCTCCCGCTCGCCGGGTGCGGCGGCCAGCCGGCGGACGAAGCGGCCAGCCTGGCGCCGCCGCCGGCGCCGTGGCTCGGCGACGGGCCGCCGGCGGGCGATCCCGAGGCTGTCCGGCCGTTCACGATCGACGTGCCCGACGCGGTGCTCGACGACCTCGACGCCCGGCTGGCCCGCACGCGCCTGCCGGACGAGATCGACGGCGCCGACTGGGACTACGGGATGCCGCTCGGCTACCTGACCGAGCTGATCACCTACTGGCGCGACGAGTACGACTGGCGCGCGCAGGAGGCGCGGCTGAACGCGTTCGACCAGTTCAAGACGCAGATCGGCGACATCGACGTCCACTTCATCCACCAGCGCTCGCCCGCGCCGGACGCCCTGCTGGACCGAGATGCCGCGCGGCGGGCACTTCGCGGCGATGGAGCAGCCCGAGCTGTTCATCGACGACGTGCGCGCGTTCTTCGCGGAGCTGAGATGACGAGATCGACGAGGCCCATGGTGACAATGGTGACAATGATGACGAGAAACCTCACGCTGCTGTCGCTGGCGCTGCTGCTCGCCGCCGGCTGCGGCGCCGCCCTGGCCGAGCCCAAGCCCGAGCCCGAGGCGGCGCCGGAAGTTGCCGAGGCCACGCCGGCCACGCTGAAGCTGTACATCTTCGAGTGCGGGCGCCTCACGTTCGACGACGTGACGCGCTTCGGCATCGAGAACGACGAGACGGACGTCCGCGAGCTGGTCGTGCCGTGCTACATCGTCGAGCATCCGGACGGCCGCATGCTGTGGGACGGCGGCCTGCCCTCGGGCTACACCGACCCCGACGTCCGGCCCGACAACGCGGTGCTCGACCGCACGCTGGCCGACCAGTTGGCCGACCTCGACCTGGGCTTCGACCTGACCACGCTGGACTACGTGGCGTTCTCCCACCTGCACTACGACCACGTCGGCGTGGCCAACGAGGTGGCGGGGGCGACCTGGCTCGTCCAGCAGCCGGAGTACGACGCGATGTTCGTCGAGCCGGAGACGGTGCCGACTGCCCAGCCCGCGCTCTACGATAACCTCCAGAACGCCGAGACCGTCATTCTCGACGGGGATCACGACGTCTTCGGCGACGGCCGCGTGCGGATCCTGTCGGCGCCGGGCCACACGCCCGGGCACCAGGTGCTGTTCCTCGACCTGGCCGAGACCGGTCCGCTGGTGCTGTCCGGGGACCTGTACCACTTCCGCGTGAGCCGCGAGCACCGGCGCGTGCCCACCTTCAACTACGACGCGGAGATGACGCTCGCGGCGATGGAGAAGGTGGAGACGTTCGTCGCCGAGGCCGGGGCCACGTTCTGGATCGAGCACGACTACGAGCTGTTCCAGACGCTGAACACCGCGCCGGCCTACTACGAGTAGATCGCCGACCGAGGCCGTCAGGCAACGATCGGCGGGCCACGCGGAGCCCTGCCGGACGCGGCCGGGTCCGAGGCAGGGAGACGAGACATGGGCAGGAAGCCCCCGCGGGCGGCCGTCGGCCGCCGGGCGTTCATCAGGAGCGGCGCAGCCGGCGTGGGCGGGACCGCGCTGGCCGGTCTGGCGCCGCGCGCCGCTGCCGCGCAGGAGACGACCTGGCACCGCGAGGCCGACGTCGTCGTGGTCGGCTCGGGCGCCTCCGGCCTGCCGGCCGCCATCCGCGCCCGCGACCTCGGCGCGTCGGTCATCGTCGTCGAGGAGAACTTCGACGTCGGCGGGCACGGCATGATCAGCCAGGGCAGCGTGGCGCTCGGCGGCGGGACCGCCATGCAGCAGCGGCACGGCATCGAGGATTCCGCCGACCAGGTGTACCTGGAGAACACGCGGCCCGACCACGTCCACACGCGCTACAACGACCGCGAGGTGGTGCACGCCTTCGCGGACCACAACGTCGAGGCCTTCGACTTCCTGGTCGAGAACGGCGTGCAGTTCGTCGACGCGCGGCCGCACCGCGTCCCGGCCGAGGGCGCGTTCACCCTCCGCCGGCAAACCGTCGTTCCGTGGTCGCAGGACCTCAGCGAGACCATCAACAACACGGCCGGCTCGGGCCTCATGCGCGCGCTCGAACGCAGCGCGCGGGCCAAGGGCGTGGAGATCCTGCTGCAGCACCGGATGACGCGCATCGTGCGCGAGGAGCCGCTCGCCGGGCGCGTGCTCGGCATCGCCTGCACGAATCTCGACGGCGGCGCCGCCGTCAACGTCCGCGCGCGGCAGGCGGTCATCGCCTGCACCGGCGGGTCGAGCAGCAACCTGGCGGTCCGCACCATCTACAACCCGCTGCTGACCGAGGAGTACCAGGTGGGCTGCGAGCCGTACTCGCGGCAGTCCGGCGACGCCGAGCAGCAGGGGATGGCGATCGGCGGGTCGCTCGGCGCGACCAACAACATGCGCACCGAGTCGTACCTGGCGCTGTGCAAGCCGCTCTGGATCGGCTGCCGCTACGGCTACGACCGCTGGAAGCCGGGGAGCCCGGTATTCGACAAGGCCGGCGCGTCCGGCATGGCGGTGTCCGACTACCAGGACGTCATCCTGGTCAACATGCTGGGCGAGCGGTTCTACGACGAGACCGTCGGCACGCACCTGTTCGCGATGGAGGGCGCGCACGATCCCGTCTTCGACTACCTGGCCGCGGCGCTGTCGAGCGCCGTGCTGGAGGTGGACGGCGTCCGGCACCGGGTCGGCGGGCCGATCTGGGCCGTCTTCGACGCCGACGCGGCGGCGGGGAGCTGCAGCACCCCTTCGTCGACAGGGAGAACGGCTACTTCTTCCAGGCCGACACGCTTGAGGAGCTGGCGAGCCGCCTGACGGAGAACGCCTACCAGAAGCACCCCATGCCGCCGGCGGCGCTGCGCGCGACGGTGGCGCGCTACAACACGTTCGTCGACCTGGGCGAGGACCGGGACTTCGGCAAGCCGGCGCCGTGCTACAAGCTTCAGAAGCCGCCCTTCTACGCCGCGTGGGCGACGCCCATCCTGCACGACACGTACGCCGGCCTGCGGGTGAACGGGAAATCCCAGGTGCTGGACGTCTTCGGCGCGGCGATCCCGGGCTTCTACTGCGCTGGCGAGTCGGCCGGTGGCTTCGCGCTGCACGGCCTGGGCCGGGCCATCGTGGGCGGCTACATCGCCGGCACGAACGCGGCGGGGGAGCCGACCGGAGCCTGACCGGGGCGGCTGTTAACGTCGCGGGAACATCTGTCGCGGGAACATCTGATGACCAACAACGTCCGTTTCGATTCGTTGCTCCAACGTCGGTTGGACCGCCGCGATCTGCTGACCGGCGGTCTGGCCCTGCTTGGCCTCGGAGCCGCCCGCCGCGCCTCGGGCCGCTCTCTCTTTCAGCCGTCCGCCTTTCCGCTCGGCGTGGCCTCCGGCGATCCGACGCCGGACGGCGTCGTGTTGTGGACGCGCCTGGCCCTCGATCCGCTCAACGGCGGCGGGATGCCGCCGGAGGACGTGGAAGTGGTCTGGGAGGTGGCGCGGGACGAGCGGATGGCCGACGTGGTGCAGCGCGGCACGACCCTCGCCGCCGCGGTGCTCGGGCACAGCGTCCACGTGGAGGTGGACGGGCTGGAGCCGGGGCGCTGGTACTGGTACCGGTTTCGCAGCGGGGCCGACGAGAGCGCGGCAGGCCGGACCCGCACGCTGCCGGCCGCCGGTTCGCCCGTGGACAGGCTACGGTTCGCCTTCGCTTCCTGCCAGCACTACGAGCAGGGGTACTACACGGCCTACCAGCACATGGCCGAGGACGATCTGGACCTCGTGTTCCACCTCGGCGACTACATCTACGAGTACGAAGGACGTGACGGGCGCGTGCGGAGGCACACCGGCGACGAGATCGAGCTGCTGGACGAGTACCGCAACCGGTACGCACTCTATCGGAGCGACCCGGATCTGCAGGCGGCGCACGCGGCGTTCCCCTGGGTGGTGACGTGGGACGATCACGAGGTGGACAACAACTACGCGAACGACGTTTCCGAGGAGGAGGGGTTGCCCGCCGAGCTCCTGCTCCGGCGCCGCGCCGCAGCCTATCAGGCCTACTACGAGCACATGCCGCTGCGTCGTGCGTCGCTGCCGAACGGTTCCGACTTGCAGCTCTACCGGGCCTTCGCCTGGGGCGATCTCGCGTCGTTCCACGTGCTCGACACGCGCCAGTACCGCACCGATCAGCCCTGCGGCGACCGCCCGCGAGTCGTTTGCGACGGCATCTACGACCCGACGGCCACCCTGCTCGGCGAAACGCAGGAGCGCTGGCTGATGGACGGGCTCGACCGGTCGGCGGCGCGGTGGAACGTCATTCCCCAGCAGATCATGATGGCGCGCATAGACTTCACGCCCGGCGACGGCGAGTCCTACGTCGTGGACGTCTGGTCGGGATACGAGGTCGCACGCCGCCGGCTGATGGAGTTCCTCGCGACGCGGCAACCCGCCAACCCGGTCGTCCTGACCGGCGACATCCACAGCAACTGGGTCACCGACCTGAAGGTGGACTACGGCGACGCGGCTGCTCCAGTGGTCGGCACCGAGTTCGCGGGCACGTCCATCAGCTCCAGCGGCGACGGCGTCGACACGCGGCCCTCCACCGCGGCGCTACTCGCCGAGAACCCGTGGATACGCTTCTACAACGGCCAGCGCGGATACGTGCGCTGCGAGCTGACCCCCGAGCGGTGTCGTGCCGACTACCAGGTGCTGGAGTACGTCAGTCGGCCCGGCAGCCCCATCTCCACGCGCGCCTCGTTCGTCGTGGAGGACGGGAGGCCCGGCGCGCAGCGGCTGTGATCCAGCCGGGCTCCTGGCGCGGGCTGTTGGCCGACCAGGCGGAAGCCGAACCGATGCCTGTCCATCGGATCGCGTTGTCCCTGCCGCAGCCGATGCCGCCGCAGGTGGCGGCGGGAGTCCGCCTCGCCCTCACGATATACGCGGCCTGCCCCCACGGATGCGATCTCGACGGGCTGCCGGTTTACGTGGCCGCTGCCGACGAAATCCTGGCCGCCGGCGAGCTGGCGGCCGGCGCCGCCGCCGCCGGGGCAGCGGTCGAACTTCAGGTGCGGGCGCCGCTGCAGGTGGGCGAGCACGGCTGGAGCGTCCGCGCCCCGCGGCACGCGTCGGGCGGCGCCGTGCACGAGGCGAGCAGCCTGCCGCTCCAGTTCCGAACAATCCCGCACGCCGCCAGCCTGGCCGTGTGGGACGTGCCGTCGCCCACGCCGGCCGGTAGCCCGTTTCACGTCAAGGTCGGGGTCCGCTGCGCGGCCGGGTGCGCGCTGGCCGGGCGTCGCGTGGAGGTACGCGACGAGGCGGGGGCGAGGGTCGGGGGCGGGACGCTCGGCGAGACGCCCTGGACGGGAACCAGCGCCCTGTACTGGACCACCGTCGAGCTGCCGGCGCCGGCGGCCGAGGGCGTCCATTCCTGCACCGCCGTGCTGGTCGGGCCGGACGACGGGCCGCCGCACGAGGCCGCACCGGCCACGTTCACCTTCCGGGCCGACCGGACGCCGGCGCACCGCGCCACGGTGCGCGTGATCGATGAGGGGACGCGAGCGCCGGTCGACGGCGTGGAGGTCCGAATCGGACGCTACATGGCGTCGACCGACGAGCACGGCGTCGCGGAGCTCGCGCTGCCGCCCGGTGCCTTCGAGGTCGGCATCCGCAAGAACGGGTTCCGGGCGGAGCCCCTGTGCGTGACGGTCGACGGCGACCTGGCCCTCGAGATCGCGGCGGCAACCTGTCCGACGCAGGCCGAGCTGAACGAGCGGTTCTTCGAGGAGTACCCCTGGGGCTGACGCGTCGCAAGGCGGCCGGCAGCGCCCGCGGATGCGGGAAGGTACCCGCCGCGTCGACCGCCGTTTGGTCACTTGGCGCACGCGGACCGGGTGCTTCGTCGACGCCGCGCTCGTGATACGTTTCCTCTCCATGACGATCTGCGGCGGCACATCGACAAGCGGCTCGACGACCGGAACGTGATGATCGAGGCACGCTTCGACGATCGGAACCGACGGCCGGCGGCCGGTCACCCAGCCTGGAAGCAAGCCCATGGCCACGACTCAACGCGCCGTGAAGCGGACGTACGAGGACTACTGCGCAACAGCAGACGACA
>CAYGCV010000050.1:0-17304 GCA_964348425.1 uncultured Vicinamibacteraceae bacterium
CGGAGCGGCTCGCGGCCGTCCACCGCCAGCTCCAGGGCGTCGTCGTCCGGCCGCGGTGCGAGCGTGACGCCGTCGCGGCAGCGCCAGCGGATCTCGAGCATGCCACTCCCCCGCTCTACCAGAACCACGGTACGGGATTCAGGTCGTCCTCGGCGATTGGCGTCCGCCGCCAGCCCAGCGCCACCGGCACGTCGTAGAGCCGCCCCGGCGCGAACCGGGGCCAGGCATGCCGCAACCCGGGCACGACCACCTTGGCCACCGGCATGCCGACGTCGGCGCGGGTCTGATCGAGCACCAGCATCTCCATGCCGAGGGCCTCGACCTTCTGCCGGCAGAGATCGATGCTGTCCAGCAGATCGCGCCCCCCGGCGCCGGGATAATCACTGCACGCTCGAACCGGCGCCGCGGCGTCGGGCGCCAGGTAGGGCTGGTTCTCGCGCGTCGCCCAGGTGAACCAGCCGTCGCCCAGCGCCTTGTCGCTGGCAGGCGTCGACCGCTGATCCCACGCGAGCATCTGGGCCATTTCGGTCAGCGCCCGCTGCAGGCCGATGCGCGCGTCGAGATGGCAGCCGAATCCCGCGACGAGGCGCTCCTGCCCGCCGCGACGGCGGTGCGACACCGCCGCGAACGCGGGAATGCCGAGGTCGTTCGTCAGGTCGAGCGCCACGACCTCCCGTTCCAGCGCGTCGTAGTGCCGCGCCACGTCGGACAGCCAGGTGTCGTCGAACGACGCCAGGTCGACCGCCGGCCGCCGCAGCCGGTTGTACCACCAGATGGCCACCGCGTCCCGCTCCACGAGCTCGAGTAAGCCCTGCAGCACCGCCTCCTCGAGGGTGCTTCCCGACGCGCAGCCGTTGGAGCAGCCGCGGAAGAACCCGCCGTCCAGCGCGCCGTCCGGTCCCGGAACCGAGCCGTAGTAGAGCATCTCGGTCGGCAGCAGCTTGTGTCTCCGCTCCGTCAGCGACCAGATCGGCGTCCAGTCGATACGCGCCGCGGGATCGAACCGTGCCGGCACGTACTGGCTGCCGGCGGGGTGCGCCGCGTTCCAGGCGGTGCGCTCGCGGTACTGGCGCTCGCTGTAGTGCGCCACCCGGCCGGGGTCGACGGCGTCCGCCCCCAGCTCCCGGAACGCGCCGGGAATCCGCAGCTCCGTACCGTGGAAGCGGCTGGAGTAGCGCTCCAGCACTTCGGCGAGCGCGCTGGCGCGCGCCTGGACGTCCGTCACCCCCTTGCCGGTGCTGGCGGTGCGGAACAGGCGGCGGAGCTGCTCCAAGCCGTTCGACGGCGCCGACAGCCGGTCGTCGGCGCCGTAGACCCGGCCGGCCCCCGCGGGACCCGGCGCGGGCGTGAGCGAGCCCACGACGCCGACGATCGGACTGACCAGGTGCTCGTAGGCCGCGAGCACGTCCTCGGGCGCCACCGTGCGATGACCGCCGTCGGCGTCGTACACGAGCCGCCGCCGCCGCAACTGCACGGGAACCGCACTCGGCGGCGGTTCGCCGCCGCATACCGGACAGGCCGGGTGTCCGACCAGCCGGTGCACGCGGGCGGACCGGTCCCGCACGCCGATGGACCAGAGCACCCCGGCGAGGTCCTGCTGCCCTCCCGCCAGGGAGCGGGCGATCTCGGTCGCCGCCAGCAGGCAGCCGGCCTCCGCGGCGGGCGGCACCGAGCCCAGCGGTATCCGGGCGCGGCCGGCAGGGTCGCGCCGGGCCGCGAGATCCCACCCCGGCAGCCGCTGGCCAAGGCGGTAGCGCAGGCAGCCCAGGCAGGCGCTCCGGCCCGGATCGAAGAGCGGGCCGATCCAGATCTCGACGCCGGCCGGGCGCACCAGCAGCCACCGCCGCTGCGCCGCCCGCGCCGCCTCGTCGAAGCCGAGCAGGCCGTCCGACAGGTAGTCGTCCGTCACGACGACGTCGAGGTCGGAGCGCCCCCCGGCGGGATCTGCCGCGTCGATCCGCGCGACGGCCGCCACGGCGACTCCCAACCCGGTCAACGCCGCGCCGAGCCGTTCGCCGAGCGGCAGGCGATCGGCGAACACCCGCACCGTGGCAGCGCCGAGCGCCGTCGCGGCGGACGCGGGATCGACGTGCTGCGCGAGCCAGAAGGCGGCGGCTTCCCGGTCGATGCCGGGAACGTGCTCCGTGATGTGGCCGGCCTTCTCCAGGCGCATCAGGGCGTACCACGCCCGCGCCGGATCCACGGCGCCAGCGAGCGCTTGCACGATCTCGTCGGCGCTGCGCCGGCCGTCGATGAGCGGCGCGACCTGCTCGTACTCCGGCCCGTCGAGGACGAAGGTCTCCTCCTCCGAGACCAGCAGCACACCTTCGCCGGGCATGGCCGCGACCCGCAGGTGCGCCTTGAACGCCGGAATCTCGATCATGAGTGCTCCAGGCCGGCGCCTCAGGCCATCTGGCGGCGAATCAGCTCCATGAACGGTCCCTCCGTGGCGGAGAGCGCCTCGAAGGTGCCTTCCTGCACCACCCGGCCCGCCTGCAGGACGTAGATGCGATTGGCGTTGCGCGTGGTCGACAGGCGGTGGGCCACGACGACGCGGGTGACGGCCGTCGCCTCGATTCTCGCCATGATGTCGTCCTGGGTGACGGAATCCAGCCAGCTCGTTGCCTCGTCGAGAATGACGATGCGCGGCTCGCGCACCAGCGCCGCCGCGAGGGCGAGCCGCTGGCGCTGCCCGCCGGACAGCGTGGTGCCGTTCTCCGACACCGGGGTGTCCATGCCCATCGGCATGGCGGCAATGTCCGCGTCCACCGCAGCCAGCCGGGCGGCCCGCCAGGCGTCCTCCGTCGTGAGCTCGTGCGTCGCGCCGACGATGTTGGTCACGATCGGACCGGGCTGCAGCTCGGCCTCCTGGGTCACGACGCCAATCTGGCGGCGCACGGCGCCGCGGTCCAGGCGAGCCAGGTTGCGTTCGTCGTAGTACACGCCGCCCGACGACGGTTCCTCCAGCCCCAGCGCCAGCTTCACCAGCGTGCTCTTGCCGGCGCCAGACTCGCCGACGATGGCGATGAACTCGCCGGGCGCGGCGTGGATCGTGACGTCCCGGAGGATGTCCGGGCCGTTCTCGTCGTAGCGGAAGCTCACCCGATCGAACGACAGCGCGCCGCCCAGACGCACGGCGGCGGCGCCGCCCGGCGCCGATTCGACCTCGGCGGCCAGGATCGGCCGCACCTCGTCGCAGCTCGCCGCGACGGTGGTGATCGCCTCGAACTCGTTGCCCAGTTCGGCGATGGCGCGGAAGAACATCGTGGCGACGGCGAACACCACGAGCGTGTCCGCCACCGGCAACCTGTCCGGCCCGGAGAAGACCACGACGCCGAACACCGCGGCGGCGGCCAGCACCGGCAGCGCGGCCCCGAGCGCGGCGGCGTGCTCGGTGAGCCTCTCGACGCGCACCTCCGCCCGTTTCTGCTCCCGATAGAGGCGCGCCCACGCGGCGAACGCCGCCGCCTCGGCCCGCGCCCCGCGCAGCTTGCCGATGCTGGCGATGAACTGCACCACGCTGCTGGCCACCTGCCGCGACGCCCTGAAATGGCGGCGATGCGACCCGACCTGGGCCGCGGCCAGTGCGGCGGCCGCGGCCAGCGCGAGCGCTCCGAGAGCCAGCACCAGCCAGCCCAGCAGTGTGCTGTAGAAGAAGACCACCACGAACGCGGGCAACAGGAACATCACGGACAGCAGCGAGCTGGCAGCCCGGCCGGCCACGCGATCCCGAAGTTGCTGGAACGCCGCGACCCGCATGCCCAGCTCGCCGGTGCTGAAGCCCTTGAAGGCGCCCGGCCGGACGCGCAGGACGCGGTCGATCAGCGCCGCGCCGATGCGGGCCGCGGCACGGCCCTCGAAGCGCATGATCGCGGTTCCGCGCAGCACGTGCGCCAGCGCCGCGATGAACGCCAGACCGACGAGCACCAGCGCGAAACTCACCAGCGGCCCGACCGTGCCGGCGGGAATCACCCACTCGATCAACGCCCCGATGGCGATGGTGGGCGCCAGGGTCAACAGTCCCGCGAGCAGGCCGGTGACGACCAGCCGCCCCGCATCCGCCTGCAGGCCGCCGGCGGCGACGCCGAACAATTCCCGCAGGCCGGACGCGCCGGGCGCGGCGCCGGCCATCCGCGGATAGATCTGCCAGGCGTGCTCCTCGAAGTCGCGGGCGGCCTGCCGGCCCAGCTTCTTCGCGGCGTGGGCCGCCGGGTCGCGCGCGCGATAGCGTCCGCCCACACCCGGCAGCAGCGCCACCGGACGGCCGTCCCCGCGGCCGAACGCCAGCATCGCGCCGCTGTCGCCAAGCCACCAGCGATCCCCGGCGGCAAGCCGCACGCGGCGGCGGCGCAAGCCCGAGAAGTCCAGCACCTCCTGCAGGGCCGGCGGCTCGTCTCGACGCGGATCGGCCTCGGGCACGTGCAGCGGGACGCGCTCGTGGCTGGCGACGGCGTGCAGCGCCGCGGCCAGCGGGGTCAGGGTCTCCGGGTGCTCCTGCTCCCGGGTCGTCGCGTAGAGGCCGCTGCGGGCGCGGTGCTCGTGGCGGCGCCGCCAGGCGCTGCTCTCCCGCTGCAGGTTGACGGCGTCGGCCAACAGCGCGCGGCGGTTGAAGTCCAGGCTGCCGAGCGCCAGGCGGTGAAACTCCGGCAGCGCCGTGCGCAGCAACCCGTCGAGGCCGATGTCCTGCGCCAGCTCCGCCGAGGACTTGACCGCCGCGTCGGCCGGGCCCGGTACGTCGACCCAGGTGGACGGCGTCAGCGGCAGCAGGCCGGGACCGTCCGGCCGGCTCCACTCGGACCCCAGAAAGGCGGCCTGCGCCTGCGTGCCGGCCAGCCATACCACGCCGCGGTCGGCAGTCACGGTGCCGGCCACCGGCCGCGACCCCCCCGCGGCGAGACGGGCGTCGGGCGCCGGCCGGACTTCGATGTGGCCGGCGACCACCGCGGCCAGCTCCGCGACCCACCGGTCCGCCTGCCGGACCACCTCCGCGGCGACCGGGCCCGCGGCCGGCGCGCCGGCGTCCTCCGGCTGCCCGCCGGCCAGCGCCCGCAACGGCACGCGGCGCACCACGGAGGCCGGCAGCCCCCTGGCGACCAGGGCGAGTCCGGCTTCCGGCGCGGCGCCGAACACGAGGCGGCCCGCCGCGGCATGCACGACGTGGGTGAACGACGACTCGGCGAGCCCGTCGCGGTGCTCGACGACGAATACGTCCAGGGCGCCGCGCTCGACGAACCAGGCGACGTCCGGATCGTCGAGCGTCAGGGGCTGGTTGTGGGCCGTGGGCAGCGCCTCGCAACCTGCGGTGACCAGGTCGCGCAGGGCGCCGCCGCGGCCCGCGTCCGCACCGGCGCCGGCAGCGTCAGCGGGCATCGATCAGTCTCCGATACAGGCCGTCCTGCGCCATGAGGTCCTCGTGCCGGCCGCGCTGCACCTCGCGGCCGTCCTCCAGGACGACGATCAGGTCGCTGTCGCGAATGGTGCTGAGACGGTGCGCCACGATCAGGCAGGCGCAGCCGCGCCGGCGCAGGGCCAGATCGATGCTCACCTCGGTCAGCGCGTCGAGCGAGCTGGTCGCCTCGTCCAGGATCAGCAGCGACGGATTGCGCACCAGGGCGCGGGCGATCTCCAGGCGTTGCCGCTGCCCGCCGCTGAAGTTGCTCCCGCGCTCCTCGACCTGCGCATCGTAGCCGCGCGGGCGGGTGACGATGATGTCGTGGACGGCGGCGTCTCGCGTCGCCTCCACGACGAACCGGTCCGGCACGGTCGGGTTCCAGAACGTGAGGTTCTCGCGCACGGTCGCGTCGAACAGTTGCGGATGCTGGTCGACCATGCCGACGGAGTCCGAGAAGATCTCGACGGGGATGTCTTCCAGAGGATGCCCGTCGAACAGGATCTCGCCGGACCACGGACGGTACACGCCGGCGACGAGCAGCGACAGCGAGGTCTTGCCGGACCCGGACGGCCCGACCACGGCCACCCGCTCCCCGGGTCCGATGGTCAGGTTGAAGTTCCGGATCAACGGCGGCTTGTGGCGTTGAAAGCCGAACGTGACGTCGCGCAGCTCGACACGCCCCGTGAGCCGCAGCCTGCCGTCCAGCGTGGCCACGCGCCCGCCGGGGGCGGCGGCCGCGGTGTGCTCCGTGGGCTTCGCGCTAAACACGTCATCGAGCCGCCACAGGTCCGCGTCCAGCGTCTGCAGCTCGCTGGTGAACGTCGCCAGGCGGCCGACGGGACGCAGAAAGCTGGCCGCCAGCAGGTAGAAGCCCATGAGCACGCCCACGCTCATGTCGCCGGCGGCCACCCGCCACCCGCCCAGCCCCAGCACCAGCGCGCTCCCGAGCATGAGGAACAGCCCCGGCAGGGCGTCAATCAGGTGCCCGAGCTCCTCGAACGCCTGGCGGGCCCCGAGCTCATTCGCCTGGTATCCGCTCCAGCGGGCGAAGAAGCTGTTCTCGGTCCCGGTGGCGCGTACCGACGCGAGGGAGCGCAGGCCCGCGAACGTCACGCCGGCAAAGAGACCCTGCTCGCGCCGCAGCCGGTGCTTGTGATCGGAGCGCAAGCCGGCGATCTGCCGCGCCAGCAGCCCGCACAGCGCGCCCAGCGCGAGCACCAGGCCCGCCAGCAGCGGATCGTAGGCGAACATCACCGCCAGGAACGCCAGGCACATGACCAGCTCGACGGTCACGCCCACGAGCTGGCCGCCGCCCTCCCAGGCGACGGCGTCAATCAACTGCATGCGCAGCAGCAGGTCGCCCGCCAGGCGGCGCGTGAAGAACGCCATGGGCAGGCGAAACAGGTGGGTGAGGAAGCGGTCGGAGCGCGCGACGGCGACGCTGATGGCAAGACGGCGCAGGGTCCGAAGCTGCAGCCACGTCAGCAGGTAGGTGACGGCGCCCAGCCCGCCGAGCAGGGCGATCAGCGGGGCGCCCCACGCCGTCCGGTCGAGCACCAGCACCTGGTCGATCAGCACGGTAAGCAGCAGCGGCACGGCGAGCGTGGCCAGCGCCAGCAGCAGTCCGAGCACGACGCTCAGGGCGAGCGCGGGCCGGAAGTCGCGCAGCCACCTCCACAGGCGCCTGATCACGCCCGGCGGCTGCGGGCTCGGACGGAAGTCGGGGCCCTTCGAGAACTGCAGCACGACGCCGGTGAAACCGCGCCGGAAGCTCTCCTCGTCGAGGGCGCGGCGGCCGCTGGCGGGATCGTTGAGGAAGTAGCGTTGCCTGCCGATGCCCTCCAGCACGACGAAGTGCTTGAACTCCCAGAACAGGACGGCCGGCAGGGGGGTCGCGTGCAGGCGCGACAGCGGCCGGCGCCAGCCCTGGGCCTCGAGTCCGTACTCGCGCGCGGCGTGGCACAGGTCGGCCGCCGAGCTGCCGTCGCGGCCGACGCCGCATGCCTCGCGCATCTCGCCCATCGGAACCCAGCGGCCGTGGTAGGCGAGAATGCTGCGGAGGCAGGCTGCCCCGCACTCGGTTATCTCGTTCTGCAGCGACAGGGGCGTGCGGCAGCGGCGGGTCCGCCGCGCGGCGCCCCGCCCCCCCGCGCGGCGCGCCGTCGTCGCGTCGGCTTCGAGAGCGGGCGTCACGGGACGTCCTGCGGCGACCTGAGCAGGGCCAGCGGTGCGACGCGCCGGAGCACGATCTCCAGACGACACGGCTGGAAGTCGTGGACCGGGAACGCCTCGCGGCCGTCGACGGCAACCTCGATCAGCAGGCCGCGGCCGTCGCCGGCCGGCAGCGGCGCGGCCCGCAGCCACGCGGGCAGCCGGCCGGCAGCGGACACCGTCGTGACCGTGCCGGCGAGCACGGGCGCCTCATCGCCGTCGGCGCGCTCCATGCGCACGCGCGCCGTCATGCCCGCCTGCACCTCCCGCGCCTGCCGGGCGGGGAGCACGGCCATCGCCGTGACGGGACCGGCGCTGTCGTGGCGCACGTCGGCGACGGCCGTGCCGGCATCGACCACGTCGCCCACCTCCACGTGCGTCGCGGTAATCTGCCCCGCCCGGGAGCTGACTATCGTGCTGCCGGCGGCCTGCAGCGCGGTCAGCTCCAGGTGCTCGGCCCGGGCCCTCACGAGCGCCTCCCGCAAGGCGGCGCCCACGGCCGCGTCGGATTCGGCAATCAGGTCCGCCAGCAGCGCTTCCGTGGTGGCGACAATCCGCAGCCGCGCGTCCACGCCGGCCGGCTCGATGACGGCCACGAGCGCATCCGCCGCGACGACGTCGCCCGCCTCCACCAGCACGTCGGTGACGAGTCCGGATACCGCCGACACGATCGCCCGCCGCTCGCCCGGCCGCACCAGGACGCCGTCGGCCGTCACGTTGACCGCGACCCGCCCGAATACGCCCCACGCGACGGCCAGCACCACCAGCAGCAGCAACCCGCCCGCGACCGCCCATTCGTGGGGCGCCGTGACGCGCAACGGCGCATCGATGGGTTCCGCCTCGACCTGGCTCGACACGGACGATCGCGTTGCCGTCACGCTTGACAGCCCAGAATGTGCGCAATTATGCCACAGTGCAGCCCGCCGCGGGCGTCGCGTGAGCGTGCGCCCGCCGGTCTGCCCTGCACCGGTCGCGAAACGCACCCTGCCCCGATGTATCCTTGGGTCCCGAGCCCTATGCGGGATTCCGAAGTCAGCGAGCTGGTTGCCCGTGCGAGCCGCGACCGAGGGGCACTCGCGGAGTTGATGCCGCTCGTCTACGACGAGCTGCGGCGGCTGGCGCGCGGCTATCTCGGCCGCGAGCGGCCGGGTCGGACGTTGCAGCCCACGGCACTCGTCAACGAAGCGTACCTGCGCCTCCTCAAGGACAAGAAGCAGGACTGGCGGACGCGCGCGCACGTCGTGGCCATCGCGGCCGCCTCGATGCGGCAGATCCTGATCGAGGCCGCCCGCGCGCGCGACGCGCGGAAGCGCGGCGGCGGCCTCGCGCGCGTCACGCTCGACGAGGGCGTTGTCGGTGACGACGCCCGGACGGTCGACGTGCTGGAGGTGGACCGGGCGCTGACCCGGCTGGCCCGGATCGACGCCGGGCAGGCCAGGCTCGTCGAGCTGCGGTTCTTCGGCGGGCTGACCATCGAGGAGTCCGCGGAGGCGCTCGGCATCTCGCCCGCGACCGTGAAGCGCCACTGGGCCGTGGCCCGCGCCTGGCTCCAGCGCGAGATGACGGGGGACGAGGCGGGTGGAGGCTGACCGCTGGCGGAGACTCAACGAGCTGTTTCATGCGACCCTGGCGCGCGAGGCGGCCCGGCGGGACGAATTCCTCGACGCGGCCTGCGCGGACGACACGGCACTCCGCGACGAGGTGCGCTCGCTGCTGCGTGCCCACGCCGCCGCGAGCGTCCTCGACCAGCCGGCCGTGGCGGCCGACTCCGGTCTGCTTGCGAGCGAGGCCCACGATCCGCTGATCGGGGAGCGGCTCGGCCCGTACGAGGTCGCGAGCTTCCTCGGTCGCGGCGGCATGGGCGTCGTCTACCTGGCGCTGGATACCCGGTTGCAGCGCCCGGTAGCCATCAAGGCGTTGCCGCCCGCCTGTACTCAGGACACCCGGCTCCGGGCCCGGTTGCGCCGCGAGGCGCGCGCGGCCGCCGCCCTCTCGCATCCCGGCATTGCAACCGTGTTCGCGCTCGAGGAATTCGACGATCGCCTGTACCTCGTGTGCGAGTACGTGGCCGGCCGCACGCTCGCCGCCCTGATGGAGGTGCGCGCGGGCGCGATCTCCATCGCGGAGGCGCTCTCGATCGCGGTGGACATCGCCCGTGCGCTGGGCGCCGCGCACGCCTCCGGCGTCATTCACCGCGACCTCAAGCCGGAGAACGTGATGCAGACGGCCGACGGCGGCATCAAGGTCGTCGACTTCGGGCTGGCGCGGTTCGAGCAGGGCGACGGGCTCGACGGCGGCGAGCGTCTGACCCGGCCCGGCGGGGCGCCGGGAACGCCCCGCTACATGGCCCCCGAGGTCCTGCGCGGCGACCCGGCCGACGCGCGGGCCGACCAGTTCTCGTTCGGCGTGCTCCTCTACGAGCTGCTGACCGGACGGCATCCGTTCCGGGGCACGGACGACACCGCGACCGTCACGCGCATCATCGAGACCGAGCCGCCCGCCATCGAGCCGTCCCGCCCGGACTGCCCGCCGGCCCTCGTCCGCATCATCATGACCTGCCTCGCGAAGGCGCCGCGCAACCGGTATCCCGTCACCGACACGCTGGTGGCGGACCTCGAGGCGGCGCGCGGCGCGCCGCGGTCACCGGCGGAGCCGGTCGCGGCCCGGGCGCCCACGAGCCGCCCGGAAGACCGGCCGCCGGCGGCGCCGCTCTGGTGGTGGCAGTTCCACCAGGTGGCGGTGAGCGTCCTGTACGGCCTGACGCTGTACCCGCTGTGGCTGGCGCGCGGGTCGATACCTGGCGGCTGGGGACTGGCGACGTTCGTCACCGCGGTCGGCATCGTGGGCGTTGCCGCCAACCTGCGGCTGCACCTGTGGTTCACGTCGCAGGTGTACCCGGCCGAGCTCGCCGAGCAACGCCGCCGGTCGTTCGCGTGGATGCGTCTCGCGGACGCGGCGTTCGCCGGCCTGCTGCTCGCCGTCGGGGCGGCGCTCGCGCCCGGTCACGGGCTGTGGGCGGCGTTCTTCATCACGATGGCGATCTCGAGCGCCGTGATCGCGCGCGTGATGGAACCGGCCACGACGCGGGCCGCCTTTCCGCACCGCTGACGGCAGGACCGGCACGGAATCCCCGCTCACTCCCGGTCGGCCGGCAAGCCCGGGTCGAGCTTCGTCCGCATCGACTCGAGCATGTCCGCGACCGCGGCGCGCGCTTCGCGAGTCACGATCGGCGCGACCATCCAGCGCACCAGGAGCGGGATGGACCGGCTCAGCGTGACGATCTCGCATTCCATCAGCACGCCGCCGGCGACCTCCTCGTAGCGCCAGTACATGTTCAGACGCCACAGGAAGCCGCGGTCGTTGCCGACGGGCTTCTCGCGCTCGTCCGGCAACCCGACGTCGTCCAGCTCGGCAATCCGCGTCGACTCGCTCCGGCTCCAGGCCCGCCCGCCCCCCGGGCGCACGTACTCCACCGCATGCTCGGTGTGGTAGTGCATGGTCATCACGGCCTTCCGGCTCAGCTCGAGGAACGTCCCCAGCCTGTCGCCGTCGCGCCAGAGGACGCGCGATTCGAGGACATCGTGCTGCAGCTCGTGCGGCGGAATCGCGTACTGCAGACCGTCGACCACGTGCTCCACGTCGGCGTTCGGAACCAGGATCGCGCCGAGCCAGTGGTGGATCCTGCCCTTCGGGACCTCGATCGATTCGCCGTCGCCAGCGCGCGTCTCCGTCCGCCAGATGGCCGGTTGGCCGGCCAGTACCCTGCGGCGCATGGGCTCCGCATCGTCGTGGAAGTCCAGCACGAGGAACCGGTCGCCGTCGCCGAGCTCGCGGGCCATGCGCCGCTCGGTGGCCTCGACATACCGCTGCCAGGCCGCGACCGTCTCCTCCTTCAGCTCCGCCGCGTGGAGGACTGCGGCACCAGCGACTGCGAGACCGAGAACCAGCGCCGCGTGCAGCACCGGCCGCTCGACGGCGGGGCCGCGCGGGCGGGCCCTCAGCGTCCGGTTCTCCTTTTGGCGCGCGCATCTCACGAGCCCCGAGGCGGGACGATCGTTGGGCGCACGAAACACGAGGCGGTCGTTCGCGAGGAAGTTCACGAGCGAGCACGACGCGATCGCCGCCAGGTTCGCGAACAGGTAGTGGATGCCGAGCAGGGTCACATACGACGCGGTGAGCACGACATTCGCGGTTATCGACACGGTGCCCGACACGGCGTTGAACTGCAGCAGCCGCAGCCACCGCCTGCCGGGCCCGCCGCCGCGGTCGCGCCACGTCCAGCACTCGTGCCAGGCGAAGTTGTGGAGAATGGCGGCCTCGACCGCCAGCGCGGTGGCCACCCGGTAGTCGAGATGCAGAAGCTCCGTGCCCGCGGCCAGCGCGATCAGTTGCACCGCGACGCCGACGAGCCCGACGGTGTTGAAGACCAGCCAGCGCCGCAGGCCGCATGGTGTCCGCACGGGTCACCTGCCAATCGGCTCGGCGCGGTAGAGCGCGCGTCCGTTGCGCGCCACGGAGAACGCCAGTGCGCCCAGCATGCCGGCCGCAGCCGCCAGGCCGCCGACGTCGAAGAGCAGCCACGGCCGGCCGAACAGCTCCACCACCGGATTGCGGGCGTGCAGGCAGAGGGTGCCGACGGCGAGCAGGATCCTGAGCTCCGTCGGCCCGACTCCGAGCAGCGACACGCGGAAGACGCCGCAGGCGTGCGTGGCAAGATACGTCTCCGCCGAGATCATCAGGTAGGCGGCGAGCAGCAGCAGCGCCACGGCCGGCGTCATGTAGGGCGACAGCGCAAGCCCGGCGCAAAGCAGCAGCGCGCTCGTGATGTCGACCACGTGATCCACGTAGAACCCGTAGCGTGGACGCTGCTGGTTCCGGACCCGGGCGACGGTGCCGTCGAGGCTGTCGCCGAACCAGTGCAGCGCCAGTCCCGCGACGGCCGCCAGGAGCGCGGCGTCGCACCAGTTGGACGCCCAGTACGCGGCCCCTACCCCGACCATGCCGAGCAGTCCCAGGATGGTGAGATGGTCCGCGTTGATCCAGGACGGCAGCCGCTCGGCCATCCAGATCAACGCACGCTTCTCGACCTGCGCGAGGATGCTCCCATGCTCCCGCACGTGGCCGGCCGTTGCCGTGGCTCCCATTCGGCCCTCCCTTCGGGCGGCTGCACGCCGCTCTGGGAGAAGTGCGCAAGCCGGCCGAGAATTGGCTCACATCCACGACGGTGCGCCGCCCGGCGGGGATGCGAGCCGATTTCCGGCCGATATTCGCAGTCCTCCATGGAACCGGGTCTCAAGGAGGACTGACGATGACGAAGAGCACCAACACGCCAAGGCCTGGCCGTATCGATCGGCTTCTGACGGCGGGCGCAGCCCCGCCGGGCTGCCATTTCCGAGAAATCGCCGGCAGACGGAGCGTGCCGAAAGCCGCAGGCCAGCCGGCCTGGAGAGCTACTGCACCCTCCGGCGCGCCGTCGCCGCCGGCTCGGCCCGCCCGGGCGCCAATGAGACGGTTGACACCCCTGCCGTGGGTCGGTCAGAATCGAGTTGCGGTTGGGAGGGCTGCCCCGGCGGTCCGTTGAGCCCTTCGGGTTCACCCGGCTGCATTTTCTTGTACCGCCCACCTGCAGCCCCGCTCGATGCATTTGCTCTACCTCGACGATGCCGGCTCTGTCGGAAACGCCCGTGAACAGTACCTCGTCCTCGGCGGCGTGTCCGTGTTCGAGGCGCAACCTCGACCGTATCGCCGCCAAGTTCGACGCGGAGGACGGTATCGTCCACGGATTGGCCCACAAGGAGCCCGGCAACACGCAATGTATGTGCATCGCGTGCCTCAGTCGGCGAACCGGCGAGGCGCGGCAACCGTAGTCGGGGTCACGACGGGCGTCACCGCCGCCGCGGGATCATTCCCCGGCGACCGACGATCGCCACGGGGTCATCAAGGCGATTCATGGAGGATTGTGCTGAGTACGTCCGAACCGTCCGCCGTCACCCGGAACCTGACAACGACGCAACCGCAGCGATGCGGTTCTGGTGCCGGAGCCGTGCGGCTGATGTATCGTGACAGGACGTGAAGGCGTCCACTCCCCTGTGCTCGTTCCTGACGGCCGTTGCGACTGCCGGCGCTCTCCCCGCCGGCGCGCAATCGATCGTCGTGGACGTGGGGCGAGGCAGCATCGGCGACTACGTTGTCGCCAGTCGCAGCAACGATCGGTCGAGCGTCTGCGACGAGTACATCAATCCGAACGCGCTCGGCGTGCCCGGGTGCACGACGCTGGACCGCGGCGTCGGCGACGGGTGGTCAGCGCCCTTCTCGGGCGGACGCGGCCTGCTGGCGGGGGCCGGCGTCGAATTCGATATCGGCGGACCATTGAGTTTCGCCATCGACTACAGCCGCGTCGAGGCGGTCTTCGATCAGACCGTCGCATCGACCAATGCGCAGGGCGTGGACTTCGAGAAGCTGTCGAACGAGCTGGAGGTCGGCCGGGAGCATCTTGGCGCCTTGCGGACGCACGGCGTGCACGGCGTCCTCAATCTGTATCCGATCAGGAGCGGCCCGATTCGGCCGTACGGCGGAATCGGTCTCGGCTATGCGGCCCTGCGCGCGGACTTCGGCTGGAACTGGCGGCGCAGCGCCGACCCGCTCGCCATCACGACGGGGCGGGATCAGGCGAACTTCGACGAGATCCGCAGGAATCTCGCCGGCACGGTGAGCAGGGGATCGGCCCTGTTCAGCAAGAACGTGCACGTGTTCGTCTACGTCGGGGGTGTCGATTTCGCGGTCAACGAGCGCTTGAGCGTGGGCGTTCGCGCCAGACGGCTCCAGTACCCGTCAGTAGAAGTTGGACCGTACGTAGGCGACACGCTGCGGGGTCACGTTCCCAACCTGCGTCTGGATGGCAGCGAGCCCGTATCGACGTGGTCGATGCTGCCGGGCACGGGCGTAACCGAGGTGGGCGTGGTGCTGAAGTACCGCCTGCGCGGAGGTGAATAGCGCCGGCCGCGGCCGTCGGGGTCCCGCTGTCACGCCGTCCTGTCGTCGCGGTTGCGGGCGACAATCCCGACGAAGTCGCCCTCGGTGAGAATGCCGACGAGCGCTCCCTGCTCGACGACCGGGAGGCAGCCGATCTTGCGCTCGACCATGACGCTCGCCGCGTCCGCGAGCAGGGTGTCAGGCGTGGAGGTAACGACGGGTTCCGTCATCACCTCCTTGACGACGACGGAAGACAGCACCTGGTCGCGCGCGCGGGAGCCGTATCCGAGGGCCCGCAGCAGGGCGCTCTGAAAGAGGTCGCGCTGGCTCACGATGCCGACCAGGCTCCCGTCCTCGTCGACGACCGGCAGATGGCGGCAGCGTACCGTGCGCATCAGATCATCGGCGACCTGGAGTCGATCGTTGCGGCCGAGGGTTCTCGGTCCCCGGCTCATCACGTCGCCGACAAGCAGCATCCCGAGTCTCACTGGTCCTTTCCCAGGTGGCCGACGAGGCCCCAGACGAACAACCCGACACCGATCAGGCCGACGACAAGACCGACCGGCAGCATGACCATCGTCACCCCCAGTCCGAGGCCGACAACCATCAGGACGAACCCGATGACCACGGCCACCACGTGGCCGAGAATCTGTTCGCCCTTCTCGAGCAACCTGCGCCCCCGACTTGCTGGTTGTGTCACCATCGTAACTGCCCCCCAGTGAGCGAGCTCACGACTTCACGCTACGCCCCACCCATGCGAGTGTCAAGCATGCACCCCGGCACGACGCGCGCGCCGAATTGAGTGCCAGCCGGTCTGTTCCAGGGCCTGGCGGCTCGTCAGGCGCGCCCGGGCGGGCGGCGCACGGTCAGGACCGGACACGGGGCGGAGCGGACGACTTTCTCCGCGACGCTCCCGAGCAGCATGTGCTCGACCGGGCCATAGCCGTGGGTGCCCATCACGATCAGGTCTATGTTGTGCGTGCTCGCATACTCGATAATCTCGTGGTGAGGCTGACCCACGCGCGTGATCGTGTCGTGACGGAGACCGCCCGCATCCAGCGCGTCAAGGCGCTCCTGGGCCGCCCGCAGGAAGGTGTCCGGGAAACCACCAAGGGCGGCGCCCGCCAGCTCGACCGACCACGCGTCGCTCAGGTCGCGCACGACGTGAAAGAGGTGCAGCGCGGCATCGAAGGACCTGGCCAGATCCCGCGCATACGCGAGCGCCTCGTCAGACGTGTCGCTGAAGTCCACCGGCACCAGGATGTTCTCGAGAGTCATTTGTCCACCGTCCTCCTCCCGCCGAGATACATGCAAACTCGGGTCCGCGAATCCGGGATTCGGATTCCGGCGCGGAACCTGTTGGTCCTGCAGGCGGCGTACGGCGCCAGGCCACTGCGCCGGAACGATGCAGCGCGGAATTGTTCGCGGCGAGGCGGGTGAAAACACGCGCTTGCCCGCCATGGGCAGGCGGCGCCCCTCGCATTGCGCCGCATAGAAGGCATGCAGCGGATGTTGGCACGGGTCTTGTTAGTGTGAGGTGCCACATGGCAACAACTGGTATGGAACTCCTGCTCTACCGTCATCGTCGGCCTGCCCCGGCGTGGTGCCTCGCGGTTGTCGTTCTGGCCCTGGCCGCGTGCGGCGGCCGGGAGGCGCCACCCGACGTTGCCGAGGCTTCATCCTGTGTCGGGTGTCATCGCGAGGCGACGCCCGGTATCGTCACCGACTGGGAGCTGAGCCGGCACAGCGGCACGGGAGTCGGCTGCTCCCTGTGTCACGGCGACGGGCACCGCTCGGCGGACGACGTCGCCCTCGCCAGGATGGCGACCGTGGATGTGTGCGCGACCTGCCATCCCATCCAGACGGAGCAGTTCACGGGCGGCAAGCACGCCCTGGCGTGGGCCAGCATGAACGCGATGCCCACGACGCACTGGCTGCCGATGGCGCTCACCGAGGGCATGCAGGGCTGCGGCGGCTGTCACCGTGTCGGTCTCAAGACCGAGGACGACCTGCGGCAGTTGCGGACCGAGGGCGCCACGTTCGGTCTGGCGTCGTGCGACGCCTGCCATACGCGCCACCTGTTCTCGGTCGCCGAGGCGCGGGAACCGCAGGCGTGCCGGACGTGCCACATGGGGATCGACCACCCGCAGTGGGAGATGTACTCGTCGTCCAAGCACGGTGTGCGACACCTCCTGAAGCAGAACGGCACGCTGCCCGAGGAAGCCGCGGCGCCCACCTGCCAGACCTGCCACATGCCGCAGGGAAACCACGAGGTCCGGACCGCCTGG
Source organism: uncultured Vicinamibacteraceae bacterium (assembly GCA_964348425.1). GTDB lineage: Bacteria > Acidobacteriota > Vicinamibacteria > Vicinamibacterales > UBA8438 > JAAXGX01. The sequence goes on from CAYGCV010000050.1 coordinate 16,864, forward strand.
GGGTTCCTGGGCGTGCGCCTGCCCCTGCCGGAGGATCCGGCGTGGGCCGCCGACCAGACGACCATCCTGCAGGCGCTCGGTGTGCTGGACCCCGAGGGCAACCCGACGCCGCGGCTGGAGGTCGTCGAGCAGGCCGACGTCGCCCGGCTGACCCAGGAGGATTGGCAGCGCGAACGCGACCGGATGATCGCGGTCTGCGAAGGCTGCCACTCCGGCAACTTCGTGCGCGCGGAGCTCGCGAAGGGCGACGACATGATCCGGGAGGCCGACAGCCTGCTGGCCGAGGCGATCCGCATCGTTGCCGGTCTCTACGCGGACGAGGTGCTGCGCAAGCCGGACCACTACGCGTACGACTATCCCGACCTGCTGGCGTTCCACGACGCGCCGACCGTGATCGAGCAGCGCCTGTTCAGGATGCACCTGGAGCACCGCATGCGGACC
>CAYGCV010000051.1:0-17270 GCA_964348425.1 uncultured Vicinamibacteraceae bacterium
GGCCGCGTGCACGGGTGAGGCGGCGATGGACGTGGACGTCGGCGTGCCGTACGAGCTCGCCGCGCGGCGCGCCGCGACCATCACCGACCTGCGCTACGACGTCCACCTCGTGATACCGGAGACCCGCGCTGAGGCCATCGGCGGCCGGGTGGAGGCGTCGTTCACGCTGGCGGAGCCGGGACCCGTCATCTTCGATTTCGCCCAGCCGGCCGGCAGCGTGCACGCCGTCCGCGTCGGCGGCGAGCCGGCGGCTTTCGAGACGCGGAACGAGCACGTCATCGTGGCGGGGGGCGCAGGGGGCATGGCGGCGGGCTCGGTGACGGTGGCGATCGACTTCACCGCCGGGGACGGGTCGCTCAACCGCCAGGACGACTTCCTCTACACGCTGTTCGTGCCCGACCGGGCGCGCGTCGCCCTGCCGCTCTTCGATCAGCCGAACCTGAAGGCGGGGTTCCGGCTGCGCCTCGACGTGCCGTCCGGGTGGCGCGCGGTGGCCAACGGATCGCTCGCCGCCCACGAGATCCGGGGCGGCCGGGCGCGGTTCGACTTCGCCGAGACGGCGCCCATCAGCAGCTACCTGTTCGCCTTCGCGGCCGGGGAGTTCGAGGTGGAGAGCGCGGTGCGCGACGGGCGGCGGATGGCCATGTACCACCGCGAGACCGACCGCGACCGCCTGCTGCGCAACGCCGACGTCATCTTCGACCTCCACGCCGCGGCGCTGGCCTGGCTCGAGGACTACACGGGCATCCCGTTCCCGTTCGAGAAGTTCGATTTCGTGCTCGTGCCGGCGTTTCAGTACGGCGGCATGGAGCATCCCGGCGCCATCTTCTACCACGAGCACGCGCTGCTGCTCGACGAGAGCGCCACGCAGAACGCGCATCTCGGCCGTGCCAGCCTCATCGCCCACGAGACGGCGCACATGTGGTTCGGCGACCTCGTGACCATGGCGTGGTTCGACGACGTCTGGCTCAAGGAGACGTTCGCCAACTTCATGGCGGCCCGCATCGTCAACCCCGCGTTTCCGGAGGTCGACCACGATCTGCGGTTCCTGCTGGCGCACTACCCGGCGGCGTACGCGGTCGACCGGACGGCCGGCGCCAACGCGATCCGGCAGCCGCTCGACAACCTGAACGAGGCAGGGACGCTGTACGGCCCGATCATCTACCAGAAGGCGCCGATCGTCTTCACCCACCTGGAGCGCCTGATCGGCGCGGCGGCGCTGCGCGCGGGATTGCGCGAGTACCTGGGCGCGCACGCGTACGGCAACGCCAGTTGGGCCGATCTGATCGCGGTGCTCGATCGGCAGACCCCGGAGGACCTGGCGGCCTGGAGCGGCGTGTGGGTGGAGGAGGGCGGGCGGCCGCGCGTGGACGTCGAGCTGGAGCCGGACGGCGGCGTCATCGCGAGCCTCCGGCTGCGCCAGTCCGATCCGGCGGGCGCCGGCCGGCTGTGGAACCAGCGGCTCGACGTCGTGCTGGGGTACGGCGCCGACCGGCGCGACGTCCTGCCGGCGCAACTGCGCGCGGCGGCCGCGGACGTGCCCGGGGCCGCGGGCCGGCCGCTGCCGGACTACGTCCTGGCCAACGGGGGCGGCGTGGGCTACGGGTCGCTGGTTCTCGACGCCCGCACGCGCGACTACCTGCTGGCAACGCTGCCGGACATCGACGACGGCCTGACCCGGGCCGTCGCGTGGATCTCGCTCTGGGAATCGCTCCTCGAGGCGGAGGTCGATCCCGAGGCGCTGGTCGACCTGGCGCGGCGCGCGCTGCCGGCGGAGCCGGACGAGCAGAACGTCTCGCGCATCCTCGGCTACCTCGCCTCGACGTACTGGCGCCACCTGCTCCCGCAGCGCCGGGCGGCGCTGGCGCCGGACCTCGAGGCGCTGCTGTGGCGCGGGGTCGCCGCCGCGGCCGGCCGCCGGAGCCTGGCGGCCACGTACTTCCGGGCCTACCGCGACCTCGCGTCGTCGCCGGACGCGCTGGCCCGGCTGGAACGCATCTGGAACGGGGAAGAGCAGGTGCCCGGCGTGCCGCTCTCGGCGCGGGACCTCACGGCGCTGGCGCAGGCGCTGGCGGTGCGGGGCGTGCCGCGCAGCGCGGAGATCCTCGCTGCGCAGCACGACCGCATCGACAATCCCGACCGGCGCGCCGCGTTCGCCTTCGTCAGGCCCGCGCTGGCGGCCGATCGCGCGGCGCGCGACGCGTTCTTCGCCAGCCTCCGCGAGCCGGCCAACCGGGCGCGCGAGCCGTGGGTGCTGGCGGCGCTCGGCTTCCTGCACCACCCCCTGCGCGCCCGCGCGTCGGAGCGCTACATCCGCCCCAGCCTCGACCTGCTCGAGGAGATCCAGCGCACGGGCGACATCTTCTTCCCGGAACGCTGGCTGCACGCCACGCTGGGCGGGCACCAGTCGGCCGGCGCGGCAGACACCGTCGCCGCCTACCTCGCGGACCGTCCGGATCTCGCGCCGCGCCTGCGCGCCAAGGTGCTGCAGGCGGCCGACGGGTTGCAGCGGGCCGCGCGCATCGTCGCAACCTACGGCGGTCGCGATCAGACCCGCTGATAGTCGGGCCGCCAGGTCTCGATCGCCTCCTTGATCGGCTTCCGCTCCGCGATCTTCTCGTCCAGGACCTTGCGCGCCAGATCCGGCAGCTCGGCGTCGCTCGCGAAGCGCAGGGCGATGAGCTGGCTGGTCGTGAACTCGTTGATCCGGGGCTTGAGATCGGCGGGCAGCAGCGTCTGCATGCGCAGGCGCTCCTCCAGGCGGATGACGCGGTCCTGGGCCGCCAGCGCGAACGTGCGGGCAAAGAGGAAGCCGAGCGCGAGCCCGAAGGCGAGCAGCAGGCCGACGACGGTCTCGAACGAGAAGCTCGTGACCAGCCGGTAGAGGCTCCAGCCGAGATTCAGCACGAGGATCGGCATGAGCAGGAAGTGGTATCCGGGCACCCAGCGGGTGTGGTTCTGATAAGTCTGCGGCATCGGTTCGGCCATTGCGGTTCTCCTGGTCGATTTCAGGCGTCGATTTTCCAGTATAGGTCACGGTGCGGGCCACGGCTCCACGCCGGCCGGGCGGCGCACGTCGGCAGTGGCGGGCTCCCGCGCGAACCGCTATGCTGATCCCGTCGACGGTCGATGGGGAGCGAACACATGAGTGATCTGGCCGCGAAGCAGTGCGTTCCGTGCCGGGGCGGCGTGCCCCCGCTCGCGGGCGACGAGCTGGAGGCGCTGCACGTCCGGCTCGGGCGCGACTGGCAGGTGGTCGACGGGCACCACCTGGAGCGCACGTACCGGTTCGACGATTTCCGGCAGGCGCTCGACTTCACGGTCAGGGTCGGCGAGATGGCCGAGGACCAGGACCATCACCCCGACATCTTCCTCGCCTGGGGCCAGGTGAAGGTCACGATCTGGACGCACAAGATCGACGGCCTGACGGAGAGCGACTTCGTCTTCGCCGCAAAGGCCGACGCGCTGCTCTGATAGACGCTCGACGATCGACCGGCCCGGCTCAGCCCGCGTCGGCCGCCGGACGCGCCTCGTCCTCCCAGCGCACGGCGTCGCCCACGGCGATGTCGCCGCCGTCCAGCACCTCGCCGAAGGCGCCGCCGGCCCACGGCGGATCGAGCGCCGCCAGCAGCCCGGGGTGCGCCTCGTCCATCCGCTCGCAGCCGCGGGTCTCCCCCACGATGCGGACGCGGCACGCGCCGATGCGCAGCACCCGGTGCGTGCTGCGCTCCAGATCGACCCCGGAGACGAGCAGGTTCGCCCGCCGCACCCGGGGGTCGAGCGCCACGCCGAGCTCGTCCGAGATGCGCCGCCAGCGTTCCGCGGACAGGATGGTGACCTGACGCTTGCCGCCCGCATCGGCGCTGTCGCCCAGACCGCGGCCGGGCTGCAGCGACGCCGTGGCGACGGGGTCCATCGGCCCGCGGCGAAACCGCTTCCGCCATACCTGCTCCAGACGTCCGGGCATCTGTTCGCTCCCCCTGCTGAGGGCCGCCCGGCGCAGGGCGGCCAAGCTTGGCTTTAGTGTAAGATCCGTGGCTGATGAGCATGCAAGCAGCCGGCACCGAATCACGTGCGGGGACCGGGCGCGAGGCGCTCGACGCCTGGGTGCGCGAGGTCGTCGACTGGCACTTCGACCCCGCGACCGGGTGCCCCTTCTGGCTCGACTGGGCCGGCCGCGCCGGGTGGGATCCCCGGACCGAGGTGCGCGGATTCGACGACCTCGTCAAGTTCGGCCACTTCGAGGACGAGCAGCTCCGCGGCGGCCCGGTGCGCCGCTGGGTGCCCCGCGCGTACGCCGACAAGCCAATCTACGTCTTCGAGACCGGCGGCACGACCGGCGTGCCCAAGAGCCGGGTCGCCATCGACGATTTCCGCACCGACTACGAGCTGTTCTCGGCGACCCTGCCCGACGAGTGCTTTCCCAGGGGCTCGAACTGGCTGATGCTGGGGCCGAGCGGCCCGCGCCGGCTGCGCCTGGCGGTAGAGCATCTGGCCCAGTACCGCGGCGGGATCTGCTTCTGCGTCGACCTCGATCCGCGCTGGGTGATCAAGCTGATCAAGAAAGGCTGGATGGACCACCTGAAGGCGTATCAGGCACACGTCATCGATCAGGCCATCACCGTCCTCTCGGCCGGTCACGAGATCAAGTGCCTGTTCTCGACGCCCAAGCTGATCGAGGCGCTGGCGAACCGGCTGGAGGCGGACGGCTCGAGCATCAAGGACACGGGCATCACCGGCATCTTCGCCGGGGGCACGGAGTTCACCCCGCAGTGGAACCGGTTCGCCAACGAGGAGCTGCTCGACGGGGTCTACATGACGCCGACCTACGGCAACACGCTGATGGGGTTGGCCGCCAGCCCGCCCAGCGGGCCGGACGAGGGGTACAAGATCACCTACTACGCGCCGCAGCCGCGCGCCGTGCTGCAGGTCGTCGATCCCGACGACGCCGACCGCGTCGTCGACTACGGGGACACCGGCCGCGTGATGCTGACCACCTTGACGAAGGAGTTCTTCGTCCCGCGCTTCCTGGAGCGCGACGAGGGCGAGCGCGAGCCGCCTTGCGAGCTGTATCCGTGGGACGGGGTGAGCGGCGTGCGCCCCTTCAGCGGCATCGCGGCGAGCACGACGGTTGGCGTCTACTGAAAGAGGGGGGAACGCGATGCCTGATGTCAGAACGGCAGCGACGAGGCGCGGCTGGCTGGCCGTGGCGCCGCTCGTCCTGGCGCTTGGCGCCTGTGCGGCCGAGCCGGCGCCGGAGATGGAGTCCGAGCCCGCGATGGAGTCCGAGCCGGCGAGCATGAACCCGCGCGTCTTCTTCGTCTCGCCGGAAGCGGGCGGGACGTACTCGGCCAGCACCCCGGTGACCTTCGAGTTCGGCATCGAGAACTACGAGCTGGCGCCGGTGCCCGACGTGGTGGAGGAGCCGCGGGGCGGCATGGGGCATCATCATCTGGGCCTCGACACCGACTGCGTGCCGGAGGGCGTGGTGATTCCCAGGGACGATCCCACGTGGGTGCATTTCGGCGACGCGTCGGCCACCATCGACATGATGCTCGAGCCGGGCGAGCACAGCTTCGTCCTGCAGCTCGGTGACGACGAGCACCGCGCGCAGGCGGACGAGGGCCTCTGCGCGCGCGTCACGATTCGGGTGGAGGAAGGCATCTAACTGAGGAAGGCGTCGACGTGATCCACTTTCCGATTCTGCGGTGGGGCAGCCCGTACAAGAGCCTCGAGGTCGAGAAGGTCGTCCATTTCGCCACGGGCGAGCCGGTGGCCGAGGTGAGCCAGGCGAATCCCGGTCTCATCGGGCGTGACATGCGCAAGGCGTCGCGCGCGCGCGACGTGCTGCGGGAGGTGCCCGCCCCCGAGCTCGTGGGCATGGTCAAGAAGGCGGCCGATCTCTTCTCGACGGCGGAGCTGCCGCTGGGCGAGGGGAGCCAGTCGCCCGACGAGTTCGTGCGCCAGCAGTCCGCCACCACCGGGCTTCCGGAGCACATGTGCCGCATGAACATGGAGAAGCTGCGGTACGTGCTGGATCACATCGACGAGATCCTGCTGTCGCTGACGCGGGGCCTCGATCCGGGCATCCTGACCCGCGGCTACGGCGAGGAAGACGGCGTGATGCGGAGCTACCAGGCCACGACACCGGTGCTCGGCATGGTGCTGCCGTCCAACTCGCCGGGCGTGCACAGCCTGTGGCTGCCCATCGTTCCGCTGCAGATCGGACTCGTGCTCAAGCCGGGGCCCCAGGAGCCGTGGACGCCGTGGCGCATGACCCAGGCGTTCTTCGAGGCAGGCATCCCGCGCGAGGCGGTGGCGTTGTACCCGGGCCTCGGCGAGGTGGGGGCCGCCGTGCTCAACAACGCGCCGCGCAGCCTGATCTTCGGCGGCACGGCCACCGTGGACCAGTATGCCGGCAACCCGAACGTGCAGGTGCACGGACCCGGCTTCAGCAAGATCCTGCTCGGCGACGACGAGGTCGACAACTGGGAGCAGCATCTCGACCTGATGGTCGACAGCGTGCTGATCAACAGCGGGCGGGGCTGCATCAACTGCTCGGGCATCTGGGCGTCCCGGCACACCCGGGAGATTGCCGAGGCGATCGCCGAGCGGATCGGTCCGATCGCGCCGCTGCCGCCGGAGGATCCGAACGCCGCGCTGGCCGCGTTCACGGTGCCCGGTCAGGCGGCCGCGATCTCGGGCGACATCGACAACGCCGTGGCGGAGGCGGGCGTCACCGAGGTGACCGCCAGGTTCAACGACGGCCGCCGGCACGAGGCGCGCGAGCGCTGCGACTACCTGCGCCCCACGGTCGTGCACTGCGAGTCGCCGGCTCCGGCCGCGGTGAAGAAGGAGTACATGTTCCCGTTCGTCACCGTCGTCGAGTGCCCCCAGGACCGCATGCTGGCGTCCATCGGGCCGACGCTGGTGGCCACGGCGATCACGTCCGACGCCGCGTTCCAGCGCGCGCTGCTCGACGCCCGGAACGTCGATCGGCTGAACATCGGACCGATTCCGACGATCAGGCTCAACTGGCTGCAACCGCACGAGGGCAACATCGTCGACTTCCTCTTCCGGCCGCGCGCCTTCCAGATGGCGTCGTAACGATCTCCCTCCTCGGGCGCGGGGCATGTGATCCTTGCTGGAAGTCAAGAACCTGAGCAAGCAGTACCCCACGGCCCAGGGAGCGCTGCCGATACTCTCCGACGTCGGCTTCTCGCTGGGGCGGGGCGACTCCGCGTCGATCATGGGACCGTCCGGCAGCGGCAAGAGCACGCTGCTGTACGTGCTGGGCGCGCTCGAGCCGCCGACGGCGGGCAGCGTGACGCTCGACGGCCGCGATCCGTTCGCGCTCGACGAGCGGGCCCTGGCCGAGTTCCGCAACACCCGCGTCGGCTTCGTCTTTCAGGACCACCTGCTGCTGCCCCAGTGCACGGTGCTCGAGAACGTGCTGGTGCCCACGCTCGTCGGCGAGCCGGATGCGGACGCCGCGCAGCGGGCCCTCGATCTGATCGACCAGGTGGGGTTGCGGGAACGCGTCGACCATCGGCCGGCCGAGCTGTCGGGCGGTGAGCGCCAGCGGGTCGCGCTCGCGCGGGCGCTGATTCGGCAGCCGCTCCTGCTGCTGTGCGACGAGCCGACCGGCAACCTCGACCAGGAGTCGGCCGACACGGTGGCGTCGCTGCTCTTCGCCCTGCACCAGCGCCAGCAGACGATCCTCGTGATCGTCAGCCACAACGACCGGCTGGCGGACCGCTGCGCCATCCGCTTCCGGCTGAACAACCAGCACCTGGAGCGGATCTGATGGAAATGACCCTGCTCACCCTGGTTCGCCACAACATCGTCCACTTCTGGAAGACCAACCTCGCCGTCGTCGCCGGCGTGGCGGTGGCGGTGGCGGTGCTCGCCGGCGCCCTGCTGGTCGGCTCGTCGGTGCGCGCCAGCCTGCGGGGGCTGGCGCTCGAGCGCCTCGGCGACGTCGACCAGGTCGTGACGAGCGCCGCCTTCGTGCGCGAGGAGCTCGCGGCCGAGCTGCTCGCGCGGGACGCGATGCAGGACGCGTTCGCCGGGGCGGTTCCCGTCGTCGCGATCGAGGGTTTCGTCACCCACCAGGACAGCGGCCGGCGGGCGTCGGCCATCCAGGTGTACGGGGTCGACGATCGGTTCTGGGCGTTTCACGGCCACGCTGGCGGCATCGAGACGCCGGAGCGCAACCAGGTGCTGGTCAGCGAGGGGCTGGCGAACGAGCTGGCCGCCGAGGTCGATCAGGCGCTCCTCGTGCGGGTGGAGAAGCCGTCCGATGTGCCGATCAGCTCGCTGCACGGCCGGCGCAGCGACATCGGCCGGACGCTGCGCCTGCAGATTGCGCGCGTGCTGCCGCCGGACGCGCTCGGGGAGTTCTCGTTCCGCCCGCAGCAGGGGCGGGCGCGGTCGGTGTTCGTCTCGCTCACGCGCCTGCAGCGCGAGCTCGAGCAGCCCGGCCGCGTCAACACGATTCTGCTGCGCGCGGCGGACGGTCCGGCCGCTGCCGAGGAGCGGCTCGCCGCCGCGGAGGCGGCCGTGCGCGATGCCACCGCATTGGAGGATCTCGGGCTGCGGGTCGTGCCGCTCGAAGCCGGACGCGGGATCGCGGTCGAGTCCGCGGCCGGCCTGATCAACGACGACACCGCGGCCGCCGTCACGGAAACCGCCGGCGGCCTCGGCCTGCGGGAGCAGCCCATCCTGACCTACCTGGCGAACCAGATCCGGTTGGGCGACCGCGTGACGCCGTACTCCCTGATCACCGCGTTCGACCTGCGTGCGGTGACCGCCGCTGCCACGTTGCCCGCGACGGGCGCCGAGGCGCCGATCGTTCTCAACAACTGGGCGGCCGAGGACCTCGGGGCCGAGCCCGGCGAGACGCTCGAGGTGGAGTACTACGTCTGGGAGGACGAGGGCCGGCTGACCACCCGCGAGACCACGCTGCAGGTCGCCGCGGTGGTGCCGCTCGCAGGGCCCGCGGACGATCGCCGGCTGGCCCCCGACTATCCCGGGATCACGGAGGCCAACGACGTCACGGAGTGGGATCCGCCGTTCGAGATCGACCTGGGGCTGATTCGTCCCAAGGACGAGGACTACTGGGACGAGCATCGGACGACGCCGAAGGCGTTCATCCCGCTGGAGGTGGGACAGCGGCTGTGGGCGACCCGCTGGGGCCAGCTCACGTCGGTGCGGATCCAGTCCGGGGCGGGGGAGGCGGCGCCCGACGCCGGCGCGTTCGCGGCCGCGCTGCGCTCGCGGCTCGATCCCCTCGCGCTCGGCCTCGTGGTGTATCCCGCCCGCGCGCTCGCGCTGGAGGCGTCGGCCGGCGTGACGGACTTCGGGCTCTACTTCCTCTACTTCAGCTTCTTCCTGGTCGTGTCCGCACTGCTGCTGGCGAGCCTGTTCTTCCGGCTCGGGATCGAGCAGAGGCTGCGGGAGGTGGGCCTGCTGAAGGCGGCAGGATACCCCGCCGCGGCCGTCCGCCGGCTGTTCTGGTGCGAGGCGCTGGTGCTGTCCGTCGCCGGCTGCCTGCTGGGCGCGGCGGGCGCCATCGCGTACGGCGAGCTGGTCATGTTCGGGCTGCGCACGTGGTGGGTGGATGCGGTCGGCACGACCCGTCTGACATTGCACGTGTCGTTCCCGGCCCTGGGCGGCGGCGCGGCCGGGGGCGTCCTGGCTGCGTTCGGAACAATCGCGTGGACGCTGCGCTCGATCGAGCCCGCCTCCCCGCGGAGCCTGCTCTCGGGCGCGCTCGCGGAGGTGACGCAGGCCGTGGCCGCCGCCGGGGCGCCCGGGACGCGGCGCGCCACCGCCGCGCTGTACGGGGCGCTGGCCCTGGCCGCGGCCGGCGCGTTGCTCGTGGCCGCTGCGGCCGTCGAGCTCCTGAGCGCCACGGTGGGCTTCTTCGCCGGGGGCATGCTGCTGCTGTGCGCGATGCTGGCGCTGGCGGCGGCCTGGCTCTACGGCCGCCCCGCGAGCCACGCCGGCGGGCGCTGGTCGGTGTCGCAGCTCGGCTTCCGCAACACCGCCTACCGCCCCGGCCGCAGCGTCCTCTGCATCGCGCTGATCTCGTCGGCCGCCTTCATCATCGTCGCGGTCGACGCGTTCCGCCGGGAGGGCACCGCCGCGGATCTCGACCCGCGCTCGGGAACCGGCGGGTTCACGCTGCTGGCCGACACGCTGCTGCCGATCGCCCACGACACGTCGAGCCCCGGCGGGCGCGACGCGCTGAACATCGCCGATCTGTACGACCCGGACGGGGCGCTCGAGGGCGTCACGCTGCGGCGGTTCCGGGTGCGCCCGGGGGAGGACGCGAGCTGCCTCAATCTCTACCAGGCCAAGGATCCGCGGCTCCTCGCGCCCACCGGCGACTTCGTGGCCGAGGGCCGCTTCGCGTTCGGCGCCAGCCTCGCCGAGTCCGAGGCCGAGGTCGAGAATCCCTGGCTGCTGCTCGACAGGGAGTTCGACGACGGGGCGATCCCGGCGATTGCCGATGCGACGTCGCTGGCCTACGCGCTGCACCTGTCGATTGGCGACGACTTCGTGATCAACCGCGACACCGACCGCCCCCTGCGCCTGCGCATCGTCGCCGCCCTGTCCGACAGCATCTTCCAGCGCGAGCTGCTGATCGGCGAACGGCATTTCGAGCGGGTGTTCCGGGACTACGACGGGTACCGCTTCTTCCTGATCGATGCGCTGCCGGAGCAGGCGGCCGAGGTGTCCGCGGCGCTCGAGGACCGGCTGGCGGACTACGGCTTCGACGTCGTCTCGGCCGGCGAGCGCCTGGCCGCGTTCCACCGCGTGGAGAACACCTACCTGGCGACGTTCCAGACGCTGGGCGGCCTGGGACTCATGCTCGGCACGTTCGGGCTGGGCGCCGTGCTGCTCAGGAACGTGCTGGAGCGGCACCGCGAGCTGGCCCTGCTGCGCGCCGTCGGCTACAGCGGCGGCCACGTGTCGCTGATGGTGCTGGCCGAGAACGCGTTCCTGCTGCTGGCGGGCGTACTGGCGGGCACGGTGTCCGCCCTGGTCGCCATTGCGCCGGCGTGGATCGAGCGCGGGGCCGGGCTGCCCGTGCTGTCGCTCGGCACGCTGCTGGCCGTCGTGATCGCGACGGGCCTGACGGCGTCGCTGGCGGCCACGGTCGCGGTGGTGCGCGCGCCGCTGCTCGCCGCGCTCCGCGCGGAGTAGGCGCCGCGCGTTGCGAGGACGCAGCGGTGATGCCACCCTGCGCGGAGCCTGCCGCAGCGACGTAAGGTGTAGGATGGTCGGCGCGCGATCTGTGGGAGCGCGCCGCCGCGATGGATGGCCGCCCGGGCGGAGACGCCGGCCGGAGCGCCGCCCGAGGCGATTGATGGCGACTCGTGATTCGCTGGGCGAGTCGCCCGGACCGTGGAAGGGGCGAAGAGGATGCACCGTAGCAGATGCGACATGGGCGTGAGCGGGTTGGCTGGTCTGGTGCTGGTCGTGTGCCTGGGTGCCTACGGAGGGATTGCGGCGTCGAGCGGGAACGTCGCCGCGGCCCAGGACGCGCCGCGCGTCTTCTTCGTGACGCCGGCGGACGGCTCGCAGCACTCGGGGAACGTGATCGAGATCGAGTTCGGCGCCGAGAACTATCCGATCTCCGCCATTCCGGAGGGGTTCGATGCGGACACCGACACGCCCCGCGCGGGGATGGGGCACTACCACCTGGGGTACGACACCGGCTGCCTGCCGGTGGGCGAGATCATTCCCGAGGGCCAGGGCTGGCAGCACTTCGGCGACGGCTCCAACACGACGACGCTCGAGAACGCGCCGGCGCGGACGTACTCGCTGACGGTGCAGATCGGCGACGACGAGCATCGGACGCAGGAAGGCCTCTGCACGACGATCAGCATCGAGGTGACCGGCGGAGGACAGTAGCGCGGCGCGGTCGCGGTCGTGAGCCCGGCTGCCCGCGCCGCCGTGACAGGTTGTGCAGCCCGCGGGGGGTGCCCGCATGATCACGACCGAATTCCGCGACCACGTGGCGCTGGCGCAGCTCGCCCACGGCAAGGTCAACGCCCTCGACACCGAGCTGTTGGGCGCGTGGATTGCCGCGCTGGGCCGGCTCGAGCAGGCGGACAGCCGGGCTGTGGTCCTGACCGGCGCCGGCAAGGTGTTTTCCGCCGGCGTGGATCTGCGCCGGTTGCTGGACGGGGGGCGCGAGTACGTCGAGGCCTTGCTGCCGCTGCTGGGCGAGGCCCTCTTCAAGACCTTCATCTTCCCGAAGCCGCTCGTGGCAGCGGTCAACGGCCATGCCATCGCGGGCGGCTGCCTGCTGGCCTGCGCCTGCGACTACCGCGTGATGGCCGCGGGCACCGGCCGGATCGGCACGCCCGAGCTGTCAGTCGGGGTGCCGTTCCCGACCGTCGCGATGGAGATCCTGCGGCTGGTGCTCGCGCCGCACAGGTTGCAGGCGGTGGTCTATCGCGGGCTCACCTGCGCGCCGGACGACGCGCTCGCAAGCGGCTTCGTCGACGAGCTGGCCGAGCCGGACGCGCTGATCGACCGCGCCGTGGAGGTTGCCGCGCACCTCGGCTCGCTGCCGCCCGCCTCGTTCGCGCTCACCAAGCGCGCCATCCGCCAGCCGGGCCGCGACCGCGTCGCGCGCTACCTGCGGTCGATCGACGAGGAGGTGCTGGCGGCGTGGCTGTCGCCGCCCGTCCAGGACGCCGTCCGCGCCTACGTCGAGCGCACGCTGCGGAAGTAGGCTCCCCCGGCCGCTCCGGCGGCGGCACGCCGGCTGCTGCGCGGTTCCGCAAATCCCCACCAGCAATTGCCGCGTCACTGGATGGCGTGTCCCGGCGATGTATAGTGACGATGATCGGGGCCGATGAGACAGGCTGATGAGGACGACGATAAGCATCGACGCGCGCATGCTCGAGGAGCTGGTCGAGGCCACCGGGGCGCGATCCGGAAGCGCTGCCCTCAACGAGGCCGCGGCCGAGTACCTGCGGCAGAAGAAGCTGAAGGCGCTCAAGGCCGCGTGGCTGGACATGCGGACCGCCGATGTCAAGCCGGAGGCCGCCGCTGCCGACCGGCGCCGCGAGAGGTTCCTCGACAGCCTTGGCTGAGAGCCGGCGGCATGGTCATCGCCGATACGTCGATCTGGATCAACGCCCAGCGGCGTCCGGAGTCCGACGACTCCGTGGAGTTCTGGCGTCTCTACGACCGGCGCGAGATCGTGATGGTCGGACCGGTGGTCGCCGAATTGCTGCACGGGTCGCGGACGCAGGGGGAGTTCGACGCGCTGGCCGGCCACGTCGACGCGCTGAGCTACATCGAGGTCGACCGGGAGACCTGGAAGCACGTGGGGCGTATCAGGCGTGATCTGAGCCGGAGCGGGAGCCTGATTGGATTCTCGGATTCGGTAACCGCTGCGCTGGCCATTCAGCACGATTGCGCCGTCTATACGCTCGACGGTGATTTCCAGCGGATCCCTGGCCTGCTGCTCCACCACAGGGCGCCTCGATGATGTCCATGCAAGCCTTCAGGGGAGCGTGCCGATGCCGGACCTAGATGATCGCGCGCGTGGTCTGATGGTCGGTATTGCGGCTGGCAATCTGCTCGGGATAGTGCAGGAGGGGTGGCCGCAACGGCGGATCGCCGAGACTTACCCGGACGGCGTGCGCGAAATCGTGGTGGAGCCCGGCTATCCGGACGACGATGACCTCGCCCAGGCGATCGTCATCGCCGAGGCGGCGGCTGAAGGACGGCTCGATCCGCATGATCTGGGGCGGCGCTTCTGGAAATGGGCGGAGGTAAACGGCGCTGGGATGGGTGGTCTGACTGGCGATGTGCTGGCGCGTTACGGCGGGGCCTACCCGCAGCGCCGCGCGCGACGCGGCGTCCGCTGGGACAGTGGAGACGACCCGGTGCGACAGCCGGTCGGCCTGCCGATCACGGAGGCGTCTCGGGATGCCTGGGAAGGCGGGCGGGCGGGGAACGGCGCGCTGATGCGCTGCGCCCCGATCGCGATTCGCTGGTGCGACGATCCGGCGGTGCTTGTGCGCAACAGCATCGTCAGCGCCGTGCCGACGCACTGGGACCGGCGCTGCGGCTGGTCGTGCGCGTTGTCGAACCTCGCCGTCGCGGCGGCGCTGCGCGGGGAGTCGGTCATGGCCGGCGAACTGCTCGACGCCGGCCTGGAGGGAGTGCGGGCCGCGCTGAGCGAGTTGGAGCCCTACGGTTACGAGGCGCGCATACCTGTCTTGGTCCGCGAGGCGATCCACGCGGCGTACGACCTCGGGATGGACCGGCTCGTCGTCGATGGGGCCACGATGGGCTATACGCTGCTGACGCTGCGGGTCGCGTTGAGCGCCTACTGGTGCGCGCCGAGCTTTGAGCAGGGCCTGAGCAGCGTCGTCGAAGCCGGCGGCGACACCGACACGAACGGCGCCGTTGCGGGAGCGCTGCTCGGTGCGCGGTTCGGCGTTGAGGCGATTCCCGCGCGTTGGCGCACCCGGATCGCAGAGATCCGCGCCGGACGGACGCCGCTGGAGTCGTACGCGGATCAGTTGCTGGAGGCGGGCGGCGAAGGCGGCTTGCCGGCGCCGGCTGCAGCAGGGACCTGACGTGCCGCACACATGGAAGAGAGCGCTTGATGCGTACCGATACCCGGTCGACCTGGGAAGATTCACGGGCGCTCGAGAATGCCCGGGTTGGTTCGAGTTGAGCATCGATCCGGGCGATCCGCTTCAGACGCTGGGCTTCGAGACCCGTTTCAGGGGACAGGCTCGCCATCATCGGGAGGCGTGGGGCGAAGTCGTGTTCTGGAAGCTCTACATGATGCCGCCGGCCCGCAACGGGAAGACCCAAGACGTACTCGACAAACTCGACGAGCTCGGACTTTCTGTTGCGGAGCTCTGGTCGTCATGCTCGGACTACATCGACAATCCCAACCTGGAATCGTTCAGGACGTTCCGCAGCAGGCTGTTCGACAGAGGTGTAGCGACCGCGTCCACGTTCCCAGCGTTCATCTGTCCCGAGCGTTTCCCCATGGTGGACAAACAGATCACGAGATGGGCAAAAGAAAAGGGGCACCTGCACGGCTACGCTGGGACTGGCGGCCCAGATCTCGTCGAGGTTCCCGAACTGGGGGCCAACGAGGTTCTCGACGATGATCACTGGCTGTTCGTCAAGTCGTGGATTGACTGGTGTCGGTTCACGGCCTGGAAGCTGAGTGGGCTCACGGGATGTGCTTGGCGAGCACGGGACGTGGAGATGGCGGTCTTCACGGCGCAGAGGGCGAGCGACGACATGCCGCTGACACCCCTTGCCCGAACAGACGCTTGACGTGCACGGCGGGCGGGAAGTGCCGAAGGTAGTATTCGGATCGCCGGCAGGCCGGACGGTCATCGTCCGGATGCGTGCCTGGCCCAGGAGGAGACAGAGATGCTTCGACGGATCCCCAGCATGCTGGCGGTGGGCGGCGCGACCTTGGTCCTCGTGACAGGCTCGGCAGCGCCGGCCGCGGCCCAGACGAAGCTGCTGCGCTTCCCCGACATTCACGGCGACCGCGTGGTCTTCAGCTACGGCGGCGATCTGTGGCTGGCTTCGACCGGCGGCGGGCTGGCTACGCGGCTGACGGCCCATCCCGGGCTGGAGCTGTTTCCCCGGTTCTCGCCCGACGGCTCGCGCATCGCGTTCACCGGCCAGTACGACGGCGACGAGCAGGTCTACGTCATGCCCGCCTCCGGGGGCGTGCCGCGGCAGCTCACGTACTATCCGGCCCGCGGTCCGCTGGCGCCGCGCTGGGGCTACGACAACCAGGTCTACGACTGGTCCCCGGACGGGCAGGCGGTCCTGTTCCGGTCGCTGCGCTACAGCACCGACCTGTCGGACAGCCGGCTGTTCCTGGCGTCGGCCGACGGCGGCCTGCCCGTGCCGCTGCCGATGCCCGAGTCGGGGGCGGGGGACCTGTCGCCCGACGGGACGCGCGTCGTCTACTCGCCGCTGTTCCGCGACTTCCGGACGTGGAAGCGCTACGAGGGCGGCTGGGCGCAGGAGCTCTACATCTTCGACCGCGAGACCCACGCGGTCGAGCGCGTGACGGAGCACCGGCGCGCCGACCGGGACCCGATGTGGATCGGCGACGCCATCTACTTCACCTCCGATCGCGACGGCACGCTCAACCTCTACGCCTACGATCTCGCCTCGCGCGAGACGACGCAGCTCACCCGCAGCGACACCTGGGACGTCCGCTGGCCGGGCGACGACGGCGCGGGCCGCATCGTCTACGAGCTGAACGGCGAGCTGCAGATCTACTCGATCGAGGAGGGCACGTCGCGCCCGATCGCGATCACGGTGCCGGACGACGGCCTCGCCATGCGGCCGTCGCGCGTGGCGGCGGCCGACCTGATCGAGGACGCGGAGCTCAGCCCGCAGGGGGAGCGGGCGCTCTTCGTGGCGCGCGGCGACGTCTTCACGGCCCCGATCGAGAACGGCCCGACGCGCAACCTGACGCGCAGCTCGGGCGCGCACGACAAGTGGGCGCGCTGGTCGCCCGACGGCCGCCGCATCGCGTACGTGTCGGACGCGACCGGCGAGGACGAGATCTACCTCATCGCGCAGGACGGCTCCGGCGAGCCGGAGCAGCTCACGACCGGCGGGCAGGCGATGCGCTACGCGCCGGAGTGGTCGCCGACGGGGACGCACCTGGCGTTCAGCGACAAGGACGGCAGGCTGTACGTCATCGACATCGGGACGAAGGCGGTCATCGACGTCGCCGACGAGGCGCGCGGGCCGCTGCGCGACTACGTCTGGTCGCCCCGCGGCGGCTACCTGGCGTTCTCGATGAGCGACCCCACCGGGTTCGACTCGATCTACGTCTGGAGCCTGGCCGACCGCGCGCTGCACCGCATCACGGGCGAGTTCTTCCACGAGTGGAACCCCGCCTGGGACCCGGACGGCGACTTTCTCTACTACCTCTCCGACCGGCAGTTCGCGCCGCAGCTCGGCTCGTTCGAGTGGAACTACCTGGTCGATCGCGAGACCGGCATCTACGCGCTGGCGCTGCGGCGGGACGTCGAGCACCCGCTGCCGCCGGAGAGCGACGAGGTGGAGGTGATCGGCGGCGACGAGGATTCGGACGCCGACTCGGAAGGCGGGGGTGGCGACGCGGACGACGATGGAGACGGCGGTGACGAGGAAGGGCCGATCGCCATCGACTTCGACGGGCTCGCCGGCCGCGTCGTGCGGCTGCCGGTGACGTTCGACAACTACGT
>CAYGCV010000052.1:0-17124 GCA_964348425.1 uncultured Vicinamibacteraceae bacterium
GCGGGGAGCGACCGATTTTGAAGACCGGGAGGGCCACCGGGCCCCGTTCGCTTCCAGACGAGAGAAGCCAGCGCGAACCAGGACAGACGGAGAATGGGAAGGGCGGCTGCTCGAGGGTCTACCGCCGGAGGACGAGACGCCGATCTAGCTTTCGATGAGACGAACGTCGCCCGCGCGGGGCCCCTTCTGCGATTCCTCGGGCGTGAAGTCCACCCGCTGCCCCTCACGCAGGAGCTCGAACACGGCACCCCGAACCGCACTACGGTGGAAAAAGTGCTCGATTCCGCCCTCGTCGCGAATGAAACCGAACCCCTTGTCAATCAGAAGACGCGCGATCGTGCCGGTTGGCATACCGTCCCTCCGAAGGCCTGTGACTCGCCGCACACACTGCAGGCCAAGGTGCCGCGAGCTGTCGGCGCACTCGCCAAGCGGCGAAGGTGGCTAGTCTAGTGAGGTCCATGAGCGAAGTCAAGCGTGTAATCGAGAGTAACCTGCGGTCGTCAGGCGGGCGGCGGGGCCGGCTTCGGCGGCTTGGGAGGCGGGTAGGTCGTCCAGAAATGCCGTCCGCACGCCGGGCACTCCCAGAACTGCTGGGGAGGCCACGGCGCCCCGGGGCCCGGGTCCTTCAACTCCATTTGGGCGCCGCACCGCTGGCAGCGAATCTGAATCGCGACATCACTCATGGGCGGGATTCTATCATTGTGGAAACGCAACGAGGCGGGTGGATGGGGAGACTCGTTCCGGGCATCGTGCTGGCGGCCGGCCGGTCGCGCCGCATGGGCCGCACGAAGGCGCTGCTGCCGATCGGCACGCGCGGCGAGACGTTCGTCAGCCGGATCGTCCGCACCCTGCGGGAGGGCGGCGTCGACGAGGTCGTCGTCGTCGTCGCCGGCGAGGAATCGCCGGTTGCAAGGGCCCTCCTGCGGGAGGAGCTGCCGCACCGCGTCGCCGTCAACCCGTCCCCGGACCAGGGACAGTTGTCGTCGGTCCAGGCCGGCCTGCGGGCGATCGATCGCCCCGCGGTCGGCGGCATGCTGGTGACGCTCGTCGACGTGCCGCTCGTGTCCGCGAGCACGGTACGGGCGTTGCTGGCCGCCCACGAGTCCACGCGGGCCCCCGTCGTGCGTCCCGTGCGCGACGGGCGCCACGGGCATCCGGTCGTCTTCGACCGGTCGGTCTTCGACGAGCTCAGGCGCACCGCGGTCAGCGCGAAGGAGGTGGTGAGGGCGCACCTCCGCGAATCGATCGACATCCCGATCGCGGAGGACGGACCCTTCCGCGACATCGACACCCCGGCGGACTACGAGGAGGTGTTCGGACAGCCGCCGCCGGACGTCGCGGACGCCGCCGGGGTGGGCCGTTGATCGCCCACCGCGTAAGGCATAGAATGATTCCAGACACGCCGTGGGCCAGTGGCGCAGTTGGGAGCGCGCGTGAATGGCATTCACGAGGTCACGGGTTCGACCCCCGTCTGGTCCACCATCCCTTTCCCACAAGCTCAGATCGAGAAGATGTCGGGTTGAACGATGTCGTTGTCGGAGAGGATGACGTCGCAGGGGGCTGCGAACAGCCTCCCCAGTTGCCGTTTCCGGAGGAACAGCCCCAGCTCGATCTGCAACTGGCCTTGCACTTCCTGGTGCTTCAGATCCGGGGCAGGAACCATCAGCAGGTCTCCGTCCAGCAGCTCGTAGCGTGTGTCGGCCGGGGCGGTCTGGTAGTCGTTGCAGGTGAACTTGACGGCGGGTCGCGTCGTGGCCACGTGGGTCCGCCTTCCTTGGCTCGCGTGATCAGCATGGACGGCACGCGCTACACGGCCGATCCGTAGCGCGGCACGGCGCGCGCTCAGTATTCCTGGAACATGCGCTGGATCTCGGCCTGCTCGCGCGTGTGCGTGAGCGCGAGCATCAGCAGGACACGCGCCTTGACGGGCGACAGGTCCTCGCCCATGACCCGCCGGGGCGGAGCGGGCAGGCGCCGCTTGCGCGGTCCGCTTCCGGGCCGCGGGACGACGCGGCCGCCGCCCGTGCGGCTGGCGACCACGACCGCGACGCCGCGCCGCAGCACGAGCCTCGTCGCCTCGAGCTGCGACGGGCTCATCGAGCCGGCGCCGCTGGCGGCCACGACCACGCCGGCCGCCCCGCGGGCGGCCGCCGCCACTATGAGGTCGCCCGGCGCCCCCTGGTAGGCGAGCAGGACATCGACGCGCGGGAGCCTGTCGATGGCCGCGACGTCGAACTCGCTGCGCCACGTGTGGCGGCGGTCGGTCCGGCCGTAGTAGATGACCCGATCGTGGCCGACGACGCCGAGGCGCCCGTACTCCCGGCTCCCGAACGCGTCCACTCCCTGGGCGTTCGCCTTCGTGACGTCGCGCGCCGAGTGGATCTCCGCGTTGAGCACGACCAGCACCCCGCGTCCCACCGACGCGGGCGCCGCGGCCACGCGGAACGCGTGCAGCAGGTTGGCCGCGCCATCGTAGCCGAGCGTCCCGGGCGGGCGCATCGCGCCCACGACGACGACGGGTCGCGTGTGGCGCACCGTCAGATGCAGGAAGTACGCCACCTCCTCCAGCGTGTCGGTGCCGCTGGTCACCACGATGCCGGCCAGCGCGGGTCGCTCGTCGAGCAGCCGATTGACCCGCCGCGCCAGCGCCAGCCAGGCGGTCACGGTCAGCTCGCTGCTGGGGAGGTTGGAGAACTGCTCGGTTTCGGCCCGCACGTGCCTGTCGAGCGCAGGCACGCGCGCCACGAGCTCCGCGGCTGTCAAGCGGCCGCCCGGGCGGCTCGATATCGTGCCGCCCGTCGCGATGAGACGCACTGCCGGCAGCTCGACGGGCTGGGCTGCCTCGACCGCCAGCGGCAGCAGCACGAGGCAGAGAGACAGTGCGATCCGCGGCGTTCGCATGGCTCGCAACCCGGAAGGGCCAGCGTACTATACCGAATCTTCCGCGGCGCGATGGGCGCGCGTCAGCCAGTCCACCAGTTGCCGCGCCGCTTCGTCGGGCGTGCGGCCGTAGAAGGGCATGAGCGCCGTCGGTCCGCCGCTCATGCGCACGAGGTAGGCGCGCCAGCGGTCGGGTCGGACGGCCAGCACCTCGATCTCGTAGCCTTGACCGTTGATGGTCTCTGCGAAGCGGTGTGTGGTCACGGGGCCGTGCGGCGTCCTGGATCGGGTCTTGCGGTCCGCTCGATAACCAGGAGATTCTAGTGGCCTGAGGTCGGCCGTCAAGCGAAGCAAGGCGCGAAGATCGCGTCAACAGCGGGCAGCGCCGCCGATCGTTCCCGGAACCGGCGCCAGGATGTTTCCGGTGCACAGTCCCGCACAAGGACATGCACAGTTTTTCAACAGCTTTTGCACACGCGATCACACCCCGCCGCACGCGCCTGCTCCGCACTGCCGGTCTCCAGGGTCTGCAGGAGGCGATCGCCGCCCTGACCCGTACGCGCGATCCGTGGCGGGCCCGGAATACGGTGGTCCTGGTGCCGACGCGGGCGGCGGCCGTCCAGTTGCGGCGAACGCTGGAGGCGCTGACGCTGCTCCGCGAGCCGTGCGCACCGGTGCTGGTGTTCCCGGAGGTGCTCTCGCGGGCCGACTGGTACGCGGCGCTGGCCGAGCGGCTCGTCCGGCCGCCCGCGCTGCTCTCGACGATCGAGCGCTACGTCTGCATGCTGGCGGCGGCCCGGGAGGCGCGTGCGGCCGGCGCCGAGCCGCCGTTCCGGCTGCGGCCGGGTCTCGTGCCGGCCATCGTGAGCTTCTACGACGAGCTGCTGCGCCAGGAGGGCACCGTCGAGAGCTTCGAGCGCCGGGTCGTCGCCGACCTCGAGCCCAGCGCCGAGCTCGACCGGGGGGCGCGCCGGCTGCTGCGGCAGACGCGCTTTCTCGCCGCCACGTTCCGGGCGTTTCAGCGGCGCGCGGCCCGGACGGGTCGGCTCGACGAGCACGGCCTGCGCCGCCGCGCCGTCGACGAGGGTCTCGCCCGGCCGCTGGTGCATGTCGTTGCCGCCGTCGCCGACCACGCAGCCGATCCGGACGGGCTGTGGCCGGCCGACTTCGACCTGCTGGCGCGGCTCCCCGCGCTGGAGCGAATCGACGTGGTGGCCACGGAGGCGGTGCTGGCCGCCGGCTTCCACGAGCGCGTGAGGGGGCTCCTGCCGGGCATCGACGAGCAGCGGTTCCAGAGCACCCCGGAGCAGGCGCCGGTGCTGGTCGGCCCCGCCGACGCCGACGAATCCCACTTCGTCTGGCGCGATCGAGAGGACGAGCTGCTCGCGGCCGTCCGCCGCCTGAAGTCCCGGAGCCGCCGGCCGGGTGACGTCCGGCCGGGCGACGTCCGGTCGGGTGGCGGCATGGTCGACGGCACCGAGGCCGTCGTGTTCCAGCGGCCCCTGCCGTATCTCTACCTGGCGCGCCAGTCGTTCGCCCAGGCCGGCGTGCCGTTCGAGACGCACGATGCGCTGCCGCTGGCTGCCGAGCCGTACGCGGCGGCGCTCGATCTGGTCGTCGAGTTCGTGACGTCGGACTACGGCCGGTCGGCCACCGTCGAGCTGCTGCGCTCACCGCACTTCGCGTTCGAGGACGGCGGCCGCGCGCTCGGCGCCGGCGCGGTCGACGCGCTCGACCGCGCCCTGCACGAGGCCCGTTACGCCGGCGGGCGGACCGCGCTGGACCGGCTGGCCGCGGCGTGGACGGGCGCGGACAGCGGCGGCGACCCGGGACCCGGCGGGCCGCACGCCGCCGCCGTGCGGGTGGCGGCACGGCTCGCCGCGGAGCTGCGGCTGCTCGAGCAGCCCGCCCCGCCCGCCGCGCAGCTCGGGGTCGTTGCGTCGTTCCTGCGGCGCCACCGGTCGAGCGCGGCGGCGCCGGCCGCGGCTCGCGAGCGCGAGTCGCGGGCCAGGGCGGCGATCACCAGCGGGCTGGCTGCCCTGGAACGCGCCTACCGCGCCATCGACGACACGCCGACCGCATTTCCCGAGCTGATGCAATCCGTGCGGCGCTGGATCGAGACGCAGACGTTCACCCCGGCCGCGGGCACGGGCGGCGTGCAGTTGCTCGACGCCCGCGTCGCGCCCTATGGGCGCTTCCGGGAGCTCTTCGTCGTCGGCCTGGTGGACGGCGAGTGGCCGGCGCGGCCGGCGCGGTCCGTCTTCTATCCGGCGGCGGTGCTCGCGGGCCTCGGCTGGTGGGCCGAGCGCGACCGCTTCCGGGCCGCGCGCGCGCGGTTCACCGACCTCGTGCGCCTGGCCCGCGAGCGCGTGACCCTGTCGGCGTTCGCGCTCGAGGACGACGCCGTGGTCACGCCGTCGGTGCTCCTCGAGCAGCTCGCGAGCCTGGAGCTGGCCACGCGGCGGGAGCCGGCGCCGCGCCAACCCTGCGTCACGCCGGAAGAGGCGCTGCTCCATGCCGCCGTCGTGCCCGCCGATCTGCCCGATCCGGCCGGATCCTGGACCGCCCTGCGGGGCCGGCGGCCGGCGCGCGACCATCGCTTTCGCGGCCTGGCCGGGGCGAGCCGCGCCGGGACGTACGCCGTCAGCGCCCTCGAGCGGTACCTCGCCTGTCCGTTCCGCTACTTCGCCCGCCACGAGCTCGAGCTGGAAGAGGAGGCGATCGACGAACCGGTGCTCGCGCCCCGGCAGCGCGGCCGCTTTCTGCACCGCGTGCTCGAGCGCTTCTACGCGGGCTGGCAGGCCGCCGGCCAGGGGGCCGTGACGCCGGCCAATCTGGATCAGGCGCTCGACCGCTTCGGCGCGCTCGTCGAGGCGGCGCTGGGCGAGCTGCCGCCGGTGGACCGCGCCGTCGCCCGCGCCTGGCTGAACGGGTCGGCCGCGGCGCCCGGCCTGGCGGAGCAACTGTTCCAGCTCGAGATCGGCCAACCCCTGGCCATCGTGGAGCGTCTCGTCGAGGTGCGCCTCGAGCGCACCTATCCCGTCGACGATCGGGGTGCCCGCCGGACCGTGCGGGTGCGGGGCACGGCAGACCGCATCGACCTGCTGGCGGACGGCACGTTCCGCATCGTCGACTACAAGACGGACCGGGCGCCGCGCCGCGACCGGGCGCTGCAGCTCCCGGTCTACGCCCGCTGCGCCGAGCAGCGGCTCGACGGCCACCGCGAGCGCACCTGGCGTCCCGGCGACGCGGCCTACGTGGCGTTCGGCGAGCCGCGCCTGCACGTGCCGCTGGCGCGGGGCGATCTGGACCGGGCGCTGTCCGAGGGCGAGGCCCGCGCCGTCGGCGCGCTGGAGCTGATCGGGCGCGGCGCGTATCCCGCCCGGCCCGCGGAGCGGCAGCTCTGCAGCCACTGCCCGTACCCCACGGTCTGCCGCAAGGACTACGTCGACGAATGACGGACGCGCCTGCCGACAGCGCCGCGCGCGAGTTCGCCACCGACCCGGCCCACAACGTGGTCCTCGAGGCCTCGGCCGGCACCGGCAAGACGTCGGTCCTGGTCGAGCGCTACCTGCGGCTGCTGCGCGCCGGGATCGCGCCGGCCAACATCCTGGCGATCACGTTCACCCGGCAGGCGGCGGCCGAGATGCGCGCCCGGATCATCGGCGCGCTGCGGAGCGACGCCGCCGAGTCGCCGGCGGGTCGCGCGCGCTGGGGCGAGCTGCGGGACCGGCTGGGCGAGGTCGCGGTCAGCACCGTCGACGCCTTCTGCCTGGCGCTGCTCAGGGAGTTTCCGCTGGAGGCCGACCTCGATCCCGGCTTCGGGATCGCGGACGAGACCGAGGTCCCGCGCCTCGCCGACGAGGCGGTCGACCGCGCCCTGGTCGTCGCCGCGCGGCTGGCCGGGCGGGACGCCGCCGTCGCCATGCTGCTCGCCCGGCTCGGGCCGCGGCGCGCCCGCGCCGCGCTGCGCAGCCTGCTCGAGCGCCGGCTGGTCGTACCCGGCGCCCTGCAACGATTCCTCGCCGGGACGCCGTCCGATCTCACGGGCGAGGGCGCCTGCCGGGCCGCGGTGGGCCGCCTCGCCGACCGTCTGGCCGGCCTGCGGCGGGAAGTCGAGCTGCTGGTCGCCGCCGGCGAGGCCGAGGATCCCCGCGCCGCGGTCCTCGCCCGGGACCTGCGCCGGCTGCCGGACCTGGCGCGGGCCGACGCGCCGGCGATCCGGGCCTGGCTCGAGCGCTTGCGGGACGCCTTCCTGACCCGGCAGGGCGATGCGCGCAAGTCCTTCCCGCTGGACACGCGGGCCGCCGCCGTGAAGCGCCGCTACCGGCAGGCTGCCGCGGCCCTGGCGCCGGCCGTGCGCGACGTGCTGCGGGCCTTCGAGCGGGACGTCAACGTCGTGCTCGCCCGCGCCGTGCGCGTGCTGTTCGGCGTGGTGGTGACGGAGTACCAGCGCGCGCTGCGCTCGCGCGCGCTGCTCGACTTCTCCGACGTGCTGCAGCGGGCGGTCGATCTCCTGCGGCAGATGGACGAGTTCGCCCGGTCCCGGTACCGCCTCGAGTCGCGCTACCACCACGTCCTGGTCGACGAGTTCCAGGATACGAGCCGCAACCAGTGGGAGCTGGTGTCGCTGCTGGTCCAGTCGTGGGGCGAGGGCAGCGGTCTGGTGGCGGAGGCGCCCCTGCCGCCGACCATCTTCGTCGTCGGCGACCACAAGCAGTCCATCTACCGCTTCCGGGACGCCGACGTCGCGATGTTCCGCGAGGCGACGGACGAGATAGCCGGCCTGCGCGCCGGCGGCGACGTGCGCCGTTCCATCAGCCACAGCTTCCGGGCGGTGCCCGACCTGCTCGGGTTCGTCAACGATCTGTTCGCCGAGATCGGCAGCGGCGGGCCCGGCCGCGACCGGTTCCGCTTCGAGGGTCGAGATCGCTTTCCCGTCGCGCAGCCGGCGCGGGACGCAACCGCGGGCGACGCGCTCGGCGTCGTTGCCGGGCCGGATCTCGAGGCGTGCGCGGACGCGGTCGCGGCCGAGATCGCGGCGCTGCTCGGCGACGGTCAGGTGCGCCGGAAGGGCGGCGCCGGCACCCGCGCCGTCAGGGCGCAGGACGTGGCCATCCTGTTCCGCACGCGCGAGAGCCACCGCGAGTTCGAGGGCGCGCTCGCGCGCCGGCGCATCCCGACGCACGTCTACAAGGGGATGGGCTTCTTCGACGCCGACGAGATCAAGGACGTGCGCGCGCTCGTCCGGTTTCTCGCGAATCCGTCGTCCGAGCTGCGCGCGGCCGCGCTGCTGCGCTCGCGCCTCGTGGGGGTCTCGGACCCCGGCCTGCTGGCGCTTGCGGGCGGGCTGTCGCCGGCCCTCGCCGGCGCCGAGCCGCCCGCCGCGGCGGCTGCGCTCGGCGACGACGACCGGCGCGCGCTCGCCATGGCCCGCCGCGGCGTGCGCGAGTGGACCGGGCTCGTCGATCGACTCCCCCCCGCCGAGGTGCTCGATCGCGTGCTGTGTGATGCGGCCTTCGCGTTCGAGCTGCGCGGCCCGCAGGCCGCGCAGGCGCAGGCGAACCTGAGCAAGCTGCGCGCCCTCGTGCGGCGCATCCAGAACCGCGGCTACGCGACCATGGCGCGCGTCGCGCAGCAGATCGATCGGCTCTCGGCGGGCATGGCCAACGCGGTCGTCGAGGCCGTCGACGCGGTCGCGTTGATGACCGTGCACGCGGCCAAGGGGCTCGAGTTCCCGATCGTGTTCCTGGTCGACCTCGGCCGCGGCACCCGCACGCAGCAGCCGCCCGTGCGGGTCGTTCCGGACCGCGGCGACGGGCAGCCGGCGGTGGCCGTCTGGCCGTATCGGGACGAGGCCGCCGAGGCCGAGCGCGAGCGCGACATCGAGGAGACCAAGCGGCTGCTCTACGTCGCGGCAACGCGGCCCCGCGACCGCCTGTACCTGTCGATGGTCGTCGAGGACGGCGCTGCGAAGTGCAGCCAGGGCAGCTTCGGCAGCGTGCTGCCGGCGTCCTTCCAGGCGCTCTTCGGCAAGGCCGCGGCAGCGTTGGCCGGCCAGTGTGTGGCGTGGCCGGGGCAGAGCGGGGTGCGGCACGGCCTGCGGGTGTGCGGGCCGGCGTCCGCGGCGGCGCGGCATCCGGAGGCGGCGCCGCCGGGCGGCGACGGGTCGCGGCCCGTCCTGCTCGCGCCGTTGGAGTCGCGGCCGCCGGTCGAGCGGCGGCCCGTGACCGGGCCGGCTTCGAGCGGCGCCGACGGCGCGCAGAGCCCGGAGGCGGCGGGAAGCCGGCGGATCGGCCGGCTCTTCCACCGGCTGCTGCGGCGGTACGAGGGCGCGCCGGTCCCGCCGGAGGCGCTCGAGCGCGCGAGCCGCGAGCTGGCAGACACGCTTGAGCCCGCGGAGGGGGCGGGGGATGAGAGCGCGGCGGCGGCCAGCCTCTACTCGCGGTTCGTCGCCGCCGGCAGCAGCGCCGCGCTGCTCGGCCGCGAGCGGCTGTGGGAGGTGCCGTTCGCGCTGCGCGATCCGGCTGAGCCGCCGAGGGACGGCGGGCCGGCAATCCTGCGACGCGGCACGATCGACTGCCTCGTGCGCGACGCGGACGGCCGGATCACCGTGCTCGAGTTCAAGACGGGGCGCCCGCGCGCCGAGCACGCGCAGCAGCTCGACGTCTACGTCGCCGCCGCGCGGGCGATGTTCCCCGCGGCCGCGGTCGACGGCCGACTCGTCTACACTTAGATGGGGCTCCGCCCCAAGCCCCCGGCGTCCGCTTGCGGGGACCCCATAGCCCCGCGCCGCTCCCGCCGAGGCGCGCCGTGCGCGCCTTGATCGCTGGTCCCGGAGCTAGCGGCGCAGGAGGCGGGGGTCGTCGTCTAGGCGCTCCGCCCAGCGCCGGGCGTTCGCTTCGGCTTCGTCCTGCGTCTGGCCGACGAGGATGGCGAAGCCGGCAGGTTGCGTGTCGTCGCCGGCGGTCAACCAGGCCACCCAGTGGCCGCCGCTCGGCTTGCTGTGCACCTGGTACCGCGCGTCGGATGTGCTCATCTGAGGTCGCGCCTATCCTATATCAGAGGGCGCATCCGGCGCCACGTCCGGCGCCGCGCGCTCCGTTTCCCGCCGCCTTGACAACCATCAGGGCTGACCCTATCGTAGCTTCCATGCCTGTCCGGCGCGCGATTCTCGAGCGCGAACGGCGCGATGTCGGCGATTGGCTGGCGGACGAGATCGTGGTCGATTTTCCCTCGATGACCGGTGTCGTCGACCGCATGTTCCGCTCGTTCTGCGGCGCGCACGAAGACTGCCGGGCCACCCACCGGGCCGAAGTCGAGCTGACGCCGAAGGAAGCCGGCGAGGGAATTCGCGTGCCCTTCGACCTGCCCGTGCGACTGACGTGCCCCGTGTGCGGGGGGCGCGGCGAGGTGTGGAGCGAAGCCTGCGGCATCTGCGCCGGCACGGGCGGCGAGCTGCTCTCCCACCAGCTCGACCTGCGCGTGCCTCCCGGCGTGCACCACGGGACGCGCCTGCGCTATTGCGTGAACCCGCCGTTCGCACCCGAGACGCACGTCGAGGTGCGCATCGCCATTCCGTGACGGAGCCTGTGCCTGCCATCACCGAGTCGGCCGTTCTGGACGCCCTGAAGGTCGTGACCGATCCCGACCTGGGCCGGGACATCGTCAGTCTCGGTTTCGTCAAGAACCTGGGGATCGCCGGCGGGGTGGTCTCGTTCGCCATCGAGCTGACGACGCCCGCCTGCCCGGTCAAGGACCAGATGCGGGATGAGGCCCGGGCCGCCGTGGCGGCGCTCCCGGGGGTGACCGGCGTCGACGTGGAGATGACCGCCAGCGTCCGCTCGGCCGTAGCGCCCGGCGGCGAGCGCGCGCCGATTCCGGGCATCAGGAACGTCATCGCCGTCGGCGCGGGCAAGGGCGGTGTCGGCAAGACGACCGTCGCAGTCAACGTCGCCGTGGCGCTGGCCCGCCACGGGGGGCGCGTCGGCATGATCGACGGCGACGTGTACGGCCCGAACCTCCCGATCATGCTCGGCATCGACGCGCAGCTCGCGTCGGAGGGCCGCAAGATCGTGCCGGCCGAGAAGCACGGGATACGCGTCGTGTCGATGGGCTTCCTCGCCGACGGGGACGCCCCCATCATCTGGCGCGGCCCGATGCTGCACGGCGTGGTGCGGCAGTTCTTCCAGGACGTCCGCTGGGGGGAGCTCGACTACCTGGTCGTCGACATGCCGCCCGGGACCGGCGACGTGGCCCTGAGCCTCACGCAGACCGTGCCGGTATCGGGTGCGATCGTCGTGACCACCCCGCAGACGGTCTCGCTTGCCGACAGCCGGCGCGCCGTCGCGATGTACCGGAAGCTCGACGTCCCCACGCTCGGCCTGATCGAGAACATGTCGTACTTCGCCTGCCCCGGCTGCGGGCACGAGAGCGACATCTTCGGGCGGGGCGGCGGCAACGCGGTGGCCGAGGAGCTCGGGGTGCCGTTCCTGGGACAGATCCCGCTCTACGAGCCGATCCGGGTCGGCAGCGACCGCGGCACGCCGATCGTGACGATGGAGCCCGACTCCCCGGCCGCGCGCGCCTTCGTGCAGGTGGCCGAGCGCGCCGCCGCGCAGGTCTCGATCGCCAGCTACGAAAGCGCCGCCCCGGCCGCCTCCGCCGGCTGACCCCAAGGCGCGCACAGCGCGCCTCGGCGGGAGCGGCGCGGGGCTGTGGGGTCCCCGCAAGCGGACGCCGGGGGCTTGGGGCGCAGCCCCATCTGGAGGAGGCCGCGCACAGCGCGCCTTGGCGGGAGCGGCCTCGGCCGGCTGAGCCGCGGGCGGCCTTTCAGCGCCGCTCGGCCTCCCCCGTCATCGGCACGAAGCGCACCGGCAGCGTCGTTTCGGACACGGGCCCGTCCTCGGTCATCGTCACGACCCGCATCTCCTGCGCGTAGCGCCCCACGGGAATGACCAGCCGTGCGCCGACGGCGAGCTGTTCCACCAGCGCGGGCGGCACGTGATCGGGCGCCGCCGTGACCATGATGCCGTCGAACGGCGCGGCCTCCGGCCATCCGCGGTAGCCGTCGCCCAGCCGCAGGTGCACGTTGTCGTAGCCCAGCTCGGCCAGCAGCCGCGCCGAGCGCTCGGCCAGCTCGGGCACGATCTCGATGCTGTACACCTCCCGGGCGACCTGCGCGAGCACCGCGGCCTGGTAGCCGGAGCCGGTGCCGATCTCGAGCACGGTCGCGTCCGGCGGCAACTGGAGCGCCTCGGTCATGTAGGCGACGATGTACGGCTGCGAGATCGTCTGCGAGGAGCCGATGGGCAGCGGCGTGTCGGCGTACGCCTGCTCCTGGAGCTGCGGCGGCACGAAGCGGTGGCGCGGCACCGCGGCCAGGGCGTCGAGCACGCGCGGATCCCGCACCCCGCGTCCGCGGATCTGGCGGTCCACCATGTGCTGCCGCTCGGCCGACCGCGCGGTGTCCTGCGCCGCCGCCGCCGTGCCGGGGCGCAGGCGCTCGGCCGCGGGATCGCCGGCGCAGGCGACGAGCAGGCCCAGCGCCGTCAGCGCCGTCAGCACCGGGAGCGGCGGGCGGACCGCCCGCCGCCGCCCGGGCGTCTCCCGCGCGGCGTCCCGCTGGATGCGTCCGGCGCTGCGCTCCGCACGGGGAATGCGCTGGGTCCACATGGCTTGCCTCCTGTTATGCTGGAGCGGTTCCGGGGATTCCGACCAAGCGATGTTCTTCCTGCTCGTCGCCGCGGGCTTCGGGTTGCTGTCGCTGGCGCACGTCGCGCCCTTCCCGTTCATGCTGGACGCCGTGGCCCCCGCCGACGCGTTGTGGAGCATGCCCCCGAGCCGCGGCGCCCCGACGGTCTATCTTACGTTCGATGACGGCCCGAACCCGACCGCGACGCCGGATCTGCTCGACGTCCTGAGCCGGGAGCAGGCGGCGGCGACGTTCTTCGTGATCGATCGCCACCTGGACGAGGGAACGGCGCCGATCGTGCGCCGGATGTTCGACGAGGGCCACGCGGTGGGTTTGCACACGCACACCCGGCGGCCGATGGTGATGCCGCCCGACGAGGTGGCGGGGATGCTGACCGCCGCCGCCGAGCGCATCGAGCGCCTGGCCGGCGGGCGCCCATGCCGCGCGTTCCGGCCCCACGGCGGCGCGCGCAGCGGGAGCATGTACGAAGGGCTGGCGCAGATCGATCATGTGCTCGTCGGGTGGGGCTGGGGCCTGTGGGACTTCAACTGGTACCGCCGCCCGGACGCGGCGGCGCTGGCCGAGCGGCTGGCCCGGCGGGTCTCCGACGGCGACATCATCGTGATGCACGACGGGCACCACGAGAATCCGCGGGCCGATCGCCGCTACGCCGTCGAGGCGGCCGCGCTGCTGGTGCCGGCCCTGCGCGCGCGCGGTTTCCGGTTCGGGACCGTCTGCCCGTGAGCGGCCCCGTCGTCGGTCTACTTCGGCCGCGTGGGGCTCACCACCCGTTGCCGGCCGTGCATCGAGAAAAGGCGGCGAGGACCGCACGGGCGATACCGGCGGATCGCCGGCGTCCGAGTCCGTGGCAGCTTGTCGTCATGAGCAGCGACACGAAGTGGATCATTGGCACAATGCTTGCCGGCATGACTGCGATGACCGCTGTCCTGCTGACCGTCATCGTCAGCCTGGTTGGCGACGTGCGCGCGGACGTCCGCCGCATGGATGACCGGCTCCGCGCCGTCGAAATCGCCTTCGGCAAAGTCGACCAGCGCCTCGCCACTCTCGAACGGCTCCACCTGCCGACGCCTGCCGCGCCCGACCCGGCGAACTGAAACCCCGCGCCGGTCCAGGATGCCGGCGATCAGCCCGACCAGCAGCGCCAGCCCTGCCGGGCTGCTCAGAGCCACCACTGTCGTAGCTCTGGACGACAGATCGCTGAACTGGTCCGAGCCCCTCTTCGACGAAGTCCGTCAACTGGCGCGCGATGGCGTGAGTCTTGTCCCGCACCGCCGCCGTGGGCGGTGACCTCGGGTGCTTGTTCATCAGGCGACGTCGCGATCGCGACGGCCGGCAAGGAAACCGTCGAGTGAGCCTTCGAGCTTCGCCATGCGCTCGCGCAGGTCCGCGAGTTCGCGTTTCACCTCGTCGAAGCGCTTGTTCACCTCGCGCACGTCGCGCCGCAACTCGCCCATATCACGCCGCAGCCACGTGAACAGCGCAACCAGCAGCGCCGGCGTGAGCCAAGGTGTCAGGGCGTCCATGCCGGCAGGGTAGCACGCGTCCGGGGCAAGGAGCTAACCGAAGCCCGTGCGGGGTTGATGGTTCACCGCCCCGGAGTCGGCGGCCTCGTTCTGTTCGACCAGTTCCCAGGGGGTTCGGCCTTCGCCATTCGGGAGCGTAGCCCCGCAGGAGCGCTGCTCGACCACCTGTGCGGGGGTGTATCAGGCCGGCGCCTCCCGCGCGAGCCGCTGCGCAGCTATCGCGGCGCCCAGCAGCGCGCCGTGCGGCTCGAGGATGACGGCAATCGGCATGGCGTCGACCAGGGCCTCCATCGGGGCCTTGGCGCGGAACGCATCGAGAAAGGTCGGCGTCCGCAGGGCGGGGAGAATCTTCGGCGGGATGCCGCCGCCGAGGTACACGCCCGCGGTCGCGACCGAGCGCAGGCCGAGGTTTCCGGCTTCCGCGCCGAGCACCCCAACGAACAGCTCGAGCGTTTCCGCGCAGCCCGGGCAGTGCCGCCCGAGTCCGGCGCGGGAGATCAGCGCCGGCCGGTCGGCCGCCGGCGCGTCCGGCGGCACCGCGCCGCAGACGGCGTCATCGTGCACGAAGCGGTGGATGTTGACGAGCCCGGGACCCGAGATGACGTGCTCGTACGATGCGCGGCCGAAGCGTGCCGTCAGGGCGCGCGCCAGCGCGGCTTCGCGGTCGCTGCGTGCCGCGAAGTCCGCGTGGCCGGCCTCGGACGGCGCCGGCACGAAGCGGCCCCCGACGCGGTGCAGCAGCGTCTCGCCGAGGCCCGTCCCGGGCGCGATGAGGGCGGCGTTGCCGCCGGCTTCCGCGGCGCCCGGCCGGATGACCGCGAGCTGGTCGCCCGCCAGGGTCGGCACCGCGTGCGCGAGCGCGGCCAGGTCGTTCAACAGCGCGACGCGTGCGATCGCGAGCTCCTCGCCGACGCGCCGGGCATCGACGCGCCACGGGACGTTCGTCAACCGGCAGACCTGGCCGCGCACCGGGCCGGCGACGCCGAAGCAGGCCGCCTCCAGCGGTCCGCGCCAGCCGACGCCGCCCAGGAACGCCGTGACGAGCTCGGCCAGCCCGCCGAACTCGAGCGTCGGGAAGCGCCGCACGGCCTGCGGCTGCGGCGCCGGCGGCCCGCCGGCGTAGAGCCCGAGCAGCGTCTTCGTGCCCCCGACGTCGCCGGCCAGCAGCATCGTTGTCCGTCCGCCGGGCAGGAACTGCGCGGCAGCTTGACTTTATTATCATTCTCATTCATCTTTCCAGCGCGCGACGGGCGCACTCTCGCAACATGACGCGGTCCTCCGAGCCGCAGGAAGACTCCCTCCAGGGCAACGAGTTCGCCGGCCACGTCGTCGTGTTCACCGGCCGGCTGTCGTCGATCGGACGGCGCGAGGCGGGCGAGCTCGTCGAGCGTCTCGGCGGCACGGTGGCGGCCGCGGTGACCGCGCGCACCACGATGCTCGTCGTCGGGTCGGAGGGCGAATCCGGGCCCGAGAAGACCGGCAAGCTGAAGCGCGCCGAGGCGGTGAACGCCAGGTCGCCCGGCTGCGTCCGCATCCTCGGCGAGGACGAGTTCTGCCGGCTCGGCGGCCTGCGGACCGCCGCGGCGCTCGAGGCGCGGTACCACGGCCTCCGGCGCGTGCGCGACCTGTACCCACTGGTCCACGACGCGCGGCTGCGCTACCTGCTCACGTGGGGTCTGGTGCGTCCGGCCGCGCGCACGGACGTCGACACGTACTACACGCTGGCGGACATGGCCGTGATCAAGCAGGTCCACGACGGCCTGCGGCAGGGGCTGTCGTTCCGGGGCATCGTGCGGCGGCAGCTCGCGGCGCGCGCCGGCCAGCTCACGTTCAATTTCAACGCCCGCGGCGACGCGCGGCCGGCCAAGGTCGTGGCCCTGCGCCGGCGGGAGTCGCGCAAGTTCGCGCCGCGCGACGATCAGCCCCCCTGGACCGACAGCGACAATCCCCAGTCCGCCATCGCGGCGCGCTTCTTCCTCGAGGGGGCGGAGCTCGACGAAGGGAGCGAGGCCGACCGGGAGCAGGCCCGGGCGGCGTATCGCAAGGCGCTGCTGCTCGATCCCACGCTCGTGCCCGCCATCGTCAACCTGGCCAACATCCACTACGCGCACGACGAGCTGGTCGAGGCGCAGGCGCTGTACGTCTGGGCGTTGAGCCTCGATGCGGACTGCTTCGAGGCGCGCTTCAATCTGGGCAACATCCACCACGACCTGGGACGCTACGAGGAGGCGGTGGGCTGCTACACCGATGCACTGGGCCTGAACCCGGGCTACGCGGACGCGCACTTCTACCTCGCCGTGACCCTCGAGAAGATGGGCCGGTCGGGGGAGTCCAAGTCGCACTGGCGGGCCTACCAGCAGTTGGCGCCCGACGGCGAGTGGGTGGACCTCGCGAAGCAGTTCAGCGAATAGCGGCGGCGGGACGCGCGCGCCCTCAGTAGTCGTCCAGCAGATAGGCGGGGCGCTTCCTGACGCTGCGGCGCGCCTTGAAGTGGTCGCACTCGGGGCACCACGCCTCCGGGCTGAAGCCGTTCACGCCGGCGTACGGCAGCACGTCGCGGTGCGAGCAGTAGGGCGAGCCGCCGTTGTCCTGCGTCGAGTGCCAGCGGCACGACGTGAACCGGACCAGGACGGCATCCGCGCCGGCCTCCGGCTCGCCCGCCGGCGGCGGACCCGATTCGTCGAACATGCCGCTGCCTACCTCGCGCGGAAGGTGATGATGCCGCGGGTCGGGTCGTAGGGCGAGACGCCGACGGTCACGCGGTCGCCCGGAACGACCTTGATCCGGAAGCGCCGCATGCGGCCGCTCAACTGGGCGAGCACCTCGTGGCCGGGGTCGCACTGGACACGGTACAGACCGCCGCTGTGCACGGCCGTGACCGTACCCTGGACATCGATGAGGTCATCTTTCGCCACCCTGGCTCCCGGCCGGTGATTATAGCAGGTGACTGTACTAGATGGCCTTCACCGCGTCTTCCACGCGCCGCGCCAGCTCGCGGTACGAGCC